>JBCDFM010000005.1:0-58190 GCA_039178015.1 Pseudomonadota bacterium | reverse complement strand
GCCGCAGCAGGCGCCTGATCTGCCAGCAATGCAAAGAGTCTGAAATCTCGCCGGTGTTTGAGAAAGTTCCTCCCCACATCGCCGAGTTCGATGGGACGGGAACCGAATCGGCTACGAATCTCAAGCGCTATCCGATCAGTCAGGCCATCGTGTAGTCGTTTGTAAACCGGATCGACGGGGATACCCGTCGCTAGCGTTACACCGTGCAACATCCACTCCCAGTTGCCCTGATGTATTGCGAGCACGACGACGGGGCGGGTAAAGCCTTCAGATGAGCTCTTCAGCAACTCGGGGTTCACTACCCGAACCCGTTGTTTGATATCTGCAGCTTGCATGGTTCTCGTCTTGAGAATCTCCAGCGCTACCTCCGCCAACTGTAGATAAAATTTTCTGGCCAGTATTGTGAGCTCTCTTGTGTTTTTTTCCGGAAAAGCGCGCCTCAGGTTCTGCTTTACCACAACTTTACGATATCCGGGTAGATAGCAAATGACCAGGTAGAGCGGCCAGGATAGGCCGTACAGAAGCGATAGCGGTAGATAGCTCAGTAAACGGTATATCACCCGAACCTATCAACCCTCCTCTGGTTTGCTAACACTCGTAGCTGGCGCTAGCGACAGTGCTTAGGCAGCCTGACATCATCCACGCGTAATAGACTGCCGGTATCAGGGCATAGCAGGTGGGGATTGGCGGTGAGATCGACTAGTTGCAGCGCGGGCAGGTCATATAAGGGCACAGCATCAATGATTTTGTTGTTATCGAGATAGGCAAACTGGAGAATAGTCAGGGCGGCCAGTGGGCTGATATCGACAATATTATTTGACGAAAGTGTCAGGCTTTGCAGTTCTGTGAAGGTCGATAGCCCCGCAAGAGACTCTACTCCCGCCTGCACACAGCTTAGGCTGGATAAGTCGCTTGCAGCGGTAGCCTTCTGATCATTGATTGCTTCGTTGAGACAGGCTCGCAGAGCACTATCAGCAACAGAAAAGTCCGAGAACAGCGGTTCTGGCGTATAAACAACACGGTCATTGACCGTGAAGTCGTAATTGCTGCAGCCCACAGAGAATATCGTGAAGAACAAAAGGCTGTAATAACGCAATAGTTTAGTCATGAGCGGCGTTGTCCGAGTAATGGAGAATCGCCACAGTGCCATCGTATCAAGTGTGGACGAGATCACAGGTCAACACGCCTGAACGATAATGCTGTAGCTCCTGAGTATCGAGAGCCCTATAATGCTAGCTTGTCAGAGAAATAACAACGAGGGTGGGTATGGCTGAATCCAAGGGAAGTGCAGCGCCCGGGGCCGGTCAGGAATCCACCTCATCCATCAATATCGTGCAGCGTGGAAACCTGAAAACACTCGAGAGGACATTGCGCAGGCAATGGCGCCTTGGCCAGAACATTGTGCTCTGTTGGAGTGCCGATGAGCGAGGTCTGCTGGTGATTTTCGTACCCCACTACTTCCTGGGCAACTATTGCGCAAGCGATGGCGGGGGGAGTTATGTAAACGAGGATAACGAGTCTTTCGTGCGAAAGCTTATCTCGGGTAGAAGGCGTAAGACACGCGAACAGTTATTCGATATCAGTGAACGTCTGGGAGTAGCGCCGACCTTTATTAAGCTGAATACGGCTCTTACGGAGGAGAAGAAGGTCTTAGAGGCCGTAGAACAGCTCATCAAGCGCTATGGATTAAGCTACGTCGAAAGCAGGGCGGTACTGCTGTTCGATATTGTGGAATTCTCACTGCACACCCCTTTTGAGCAGGCAAGTCAGCTTAACAGTCTGTCTTACTCATTAAACTCGGCTTACAACAAACTGCTGTCCAAGGGCATAGAAATCAACTTTGCGCGAACGACCACGGGTGATGGTTACTATATTTGGAATCGAGATCTCGGACCCTCGGCCAATCGAGATTTGTTCTATTTCATGACGCTCGTTATTGCGGATAACGCGGTTGCACGGGCGGCGTCACAGGGAAATACAGTACCCGTTATTCGCACCGGCTACCATATTGGTGGCCACTATGAGCTGTATCAGGCTGAGGGTGTAAACCCCACGGTATTCAGCTACATCGTCGGGGATGTAACGATAGAGCTTGCGCGCATGGTCGATCTGGCACAGCCTCATCAGATACTGGTCGGCGATTTCAACTGCGAAAGCGTGAGCCGCAAATCGTCGGATGACGGTCAATCTGGTAACCAGAGTGCACCCATGGTTTCGTCTCCCGCTTACATAAGTGCGTGTAACCGCAGCTTGCCCGCTTTGCATGGTGCTCAGCTTTCTGGAAAGGCAGTGAACTCGCTTTCCTGTCACCTGACGGAGACAACTGAGGAGCGCAAGAGCGGGCCGCGCCGATTTCGGATCGTCGATAAACACGGTCTCTCACGACACGCCTATAACTTACAAGTTTCCATAGAGCTAGAAGGTCAATCACTCGATTTGGGATTGGACGACAGCCGTTTGCCGCATCGCATCAAAGAAAAGCCCGGAGCCGAAGAGGAAGCTGTCGCCGAGGATAAGACCCACGAAACTGACGATCTCTATGACGATCTCGCGAATCTACTCAAAAAACGCAGCGCCAAAGTAATGACTGAGGACTGATGTCTCATGATAAGAATGCAGCGCGCGAGCTACATGGATGTTAGTAATACGGTAAATGTCACCGATGCTGCCGCTGTGAAAGCCGCAATTTTGGATATATTGCAGTCCCTTTATTCTAATTGCGATTTTGCACACATCGATCAATTAGTGACTGATTTTTCGCGCCTCTACAGGGGAGACTTTCCCGGTTATGAGGCTTGTGATGCACCCTATCATGACGTGCAGCATGTGCTCGATGTGACGCTGGCAATGGCGCGTCTCATTGCCGGCTATGAAGCCGAACCGGGAGAAGCGGGGCCGCTTGGCCATGACCTTGCGCTGGCGGGTATTGCGACTGCGCTGTTCCACGATTGCGGGTACATCCGACGAACTGGCGATAATCGCAACAAAAATGGTGCGGCCTACACCAGAGTGCATGTTAAGAGGGGAGCGAAGTTCTTACGCGAGTATCTTCCACAGGCCGGATTGTCAAAACTTGTAGGCACTTGCACCCGCATCATCCACTTTACGGCTTATCGCACTCACCCTCGAAATTTAGCCGTCAACAGCGAACGAGAACGCTGCCTGGGATCCCTGTTAGGGACCGCTGACCTTATTGCCCAAATGTCAGATGTGGAGTACTTGCGCAAATGTCGAGAGCATCTTTACCGAGAATTTGAAATCGGCGGTTTAGCAGGTACGCAATCGGCCATTGCCAGGGAAGACCTTTTGTTTCGTTCCCCAGACCATCTACTGGAAACAACACCTGCATTCATGCGCAACACGATCGATGAGCGTCTCGAGCATGAGCTAGGCGGAGTGCATCGCTATGCGGCTCGCTTTTTTGGCGGCACGCATTTGTACATGGACGCGATTATCGATAACTGGCATCTTCTGCAAGATTTACTGATGGAAGATGCGCCGGCCCTTAAAACAGCCAGCATGCGCTGAGCCGGTACTCCATTGTCCGTGGCGATTGCAGTAGCGCCCTGTGCTGATGCGGACACCCTTCTTGCCCGTCAGTTATCTCAAGAACTTAATCTACCTTTGGCCGAAACCGGTGATACACACGCCAACTGCAGTGAGTACGACCTCTTGCTGCTAGTCTCGGATGGATCGCTCGCACTACAACAGACGATGCGCATAACGCATCCTCAAGAGAGCGGGACCAACGGGCGCCGCCGGCGCAAAGCAATCTTATCGAAGCTGCCTGGACCAGTAACTGTAGATTTTGGCAGCCCGGTGATGCGCCATAGGCGCCGTTCGGGGCACAACGAGCTACTGGGCAAAGCAGTAGGCGTAGCGGGATCTGATCGACCAGTGGTGCTTGATGCCACGGCCGGTCTAGGCAGGGACGCGTTCGTGCTAGCTGATCTGGGATGTGCCGTTATCCTGTGTGAAAATCAGCCGGTCATTGCAAAGCTATTGGAATATGCATTAACGGCGGCGAGGCTGGGTTCCGATGAATGGCTGATTGATGTCACATCACGTATGCAACTCATCCAGGGTGATGTGACCTCGCTCGCGCTGGATGCGTTGGAAGCTGCGCAGGTGATCTACCTCGACCCAATGTTTCCCGCACGTGGTAAAAGCGCAGCGATCAAAAAAGAGATGGCCGTTTTACAACTGTTACTAAGTGAGAACGTAGGCGCCAGCGCTTCAGAGCTACTGGACTGGGCGATGGCGCAGAGCGTCAATCGCGTCGTGTTGAAACGGCCTCCACATGCCCCTTCTGTCTCGGGCATCACGCCATCTCACACTCTGATGGGTAAGGCTGTCCGACTGGACGTTTATGTCAAGCAAGCGTTTAGCCGCAAGGATTAGACTGTCGCGACTGATCCAGTGAGTGAGCGAGTTTGTGGCGCTATGCTGGCGCCACGCAGACGGGTCAAAAAATGGAGATCTATATGCCAGAAGAAAAATGTGTCGCACTTGTTACTGGGGCTTCATCGGGAATTGGCGCAGAGTACTGCCGGCAACTTGCAGATCGGTGCGAGCTTATAATTGCAGTCGCCAGGCGCAGCGAACGTCTAACGGAGTTGCAGCGGTCGCTATCTGCCCAAACTGAGGTGCATCCCGTACAGGCTGACCTCACCACCGTGGAAGGAATGGCCAGAACACTGGAAGCACTGCGTCAACTGGGACCGGTTCGCTACCTGATCAATAATGCGGGCTTCAGTACCTTCGGTTTCTTCAACGATCAAGACATTCAGAGCCAGCGCGATATGATCTCTTTACATGCCGATGCGACTATTTCCCTGTGTGCGGCGGCCGTGCCCTACATGCGCCAGCAGGGCGGTGGTTACATTGTAAACGTTGCTTCTATCGGTGGATTTCTGCCGTCTAAAGGTGTTGCCGTTTACGGCGCGACAAAAGCGTTTCTAAATTTTTACTCGCAGTCATTGCAGGCGGAGCTTACCGGTAGCGGGATTGAGGTACAGGCGCTTTGCCCAGGTTACACTCACACTGAATTCCAGGCGGGTATGGACGAATTGGGTTTCGATAAAACTAAGATTCCAGAGCACATGTGGATGTCAGCAGATAGGGTAGTAGAGAAAAGCCTGGCTGCACTGGGAAACGGTCATGTTGTGGTGGTCACGGGCGACGCGAATGCGGCACTGGTAAAAGAAAGACTGCAGCGCCAGATTGATGAGCTGGCAGTGGTCTAGTTGATTCAAACCACAGACAACAGCAACCGCTCTAGAACGCCACGATAAATAGCCGATAGTTGAGCTAGATCATCGCACAGCACTTTCTCGTCCAACTTATGGATAGTGGCGTTGATAGGCCCAAGCTCCACAACCTGGGCGCCGTAGGGTGCGATAAAGCGTCCATCGGAGGTGCCTCCTGCGGTAGACAGTTCCGTTTTTCTACCGGTTTCGGCCAATATACTCGCAACACATGCCTCAACCAGCTCACCGCTGGCGGTAAGGAATGGCTCTCCACTCAATGTCCAATCGATGCTGAAGTCCAAACCATGGCGATGGAGTAGGGCCTCAGTGCGCTCGCGCAACTGGTCTGCTGTTACCTCTGTGGAGTAGCGGAAATTGAATTTCAGCTCAAAAGCGCCGGGGATCATGTTGGTGGCGCCTGTACCGCCTGTGATATTCGATATTTGGAAGGAGGTAGCGGGGAAGTGCGCATTGCCTTCATCCCAAATCTGCTCGGCTAGCGCTTGCAATGCTGGTAGCGCTTTATGAATTGGATTGTCTGCCAAGTGCGGGTAAGCGATGTGGCCCTGGGTGCCGTTGATTGTAAGTTTGCCGCCCAGTGATCCGCGCCGACCATTCTTAATAGTATCGCCCAGGCTGCTACTGCTAGATGGCTCACCGACCAGGCACCAGTCTATCTTCTTACCCTGAGTATGCAGGTGCTCCATGACTTTGACAGTGCCGTGGGTTGCTACGCCTTCTTCGTCTGAAGTGATCAAGAAGCCGATTCTTCCAGGATGATTAGGATGGGCGCTGACGAACTCTTCGCAGGCAATTAGCATGGCCGCGAGGCTCCCTTTCATATCTGCTGCACCCCGTCCAAACAGGTGGTTATCGCGAAGAGTTGGTTCGAAGGGTGGGCTTGTCCACTCTTCTTCAGGACCGCTTGGGACGACATCAGTATGTCCAGCAAACACCAATATAGGGCCTGATTGACCTCGTTCGGCCCAGAAATTATCGACCTCGCCAAATCGTAGCGGTATGCAGTCAAACCCTAGATCGCTTAGCCGCGTCATCATCAGGCTCTGACAGCCTGCATCCTCGGGTGTCACCGAGGGACGTCGAATCAGCTCGCATGTCAGTTCTAATGTCTTGTCCATTACCTAGTTCTCGAGCCGACGCTATTAGTTGTGAGCGTGTAACTCTTCATTTAGCTCAATTGCGCTGCGATTGGTCAAACACTCAACTGTCCCGGTGGTCGAGTTGCGTCTAAACAACAAATCTGACTGTCCAGCCAGCTCTCTGGCTTTAACAGAACTCACGCTGTCGCCAGCGGCATCTAACATCGCGACCTTCGTACCTGCCGTGATGAATAGCCCGGCTTCTATCGTGCAGCGATCCCCAAGTGGAATGCCCACGCCGCCGTTAGCACCGATAAGACATTCCCTGCCGATAGAAATAACAATATCACCCCCACCGGACAAAGTTCCAATGGTCGAACAACCGCCACCTAAATCTGAACCCTCGCCTACGAAAACGCCGGCAGAGATGCGGCCCTCGATCATGCCGGGCCCGGCGCTGCCGGCATTAAAGTTGACGAAACCCTCGTGCATGATAGTCGTACCTTCACCCAAATAAGCGCCCAATCTGACTCGCGCTGTATGCGCGATTCGAACACCTTGGGGAACCACGTAGTTGGTCATTTTCGGAAATTTGTCAACACAACTGACTTCCAAGACTTCCCCGCGCAGTCGCGCAGCCAACTGACGTTCGGCAAGTTCGGCAATGTCAACGGCACCCTCGCTGGTCCAAGCTACGTTAGGTAATACGCCGAACAGACCCTGCAGGTTCACGTCATGTGGTTTTGACAGTCGGTGAGAAAGCAAATGCAATTTTAGGTAGCCCTCAGGCACTGTTGCAGGCGGACTATCTTCCAACAGCAAAACAGCGACGACGGGTTGTTCACTTTTTCCCAAAGATGCAGCGAGTTCGGCCTGCTCGTCGAGTCCAGCAGTTTGCAAAGCCTGGGAGAAGTTCTGCAACTGATCAGCACTGAGGGCTGAAGTGGATGGCAAGTCTGAAGCCGCCTTCACCAGTTCTGATGTCGGTGCCAGAATAGGGTGCGAAAAGAAGACTTCCAGCCACTCACCCTTGCTATTTTGAGTGCCCACGCCAAGGCCAAAAGCGAATGCGCTATCTGTCATGGTTGTTTCCTTAGGTCTAAAGCTTGAGTTTTCGAAAAATCGCGTCGTAGCTTTGCTCGGAAAATCCGGTGTAACGCTCGTGCCCGGTATCCAAAACCGGTCTTTTGATCAAGGTTGGCTGTGACATAACGGCGAGCAGCGCGGTTTCGGGATTCATCGACTGGCGGCTGATACTGTCCAGTGCTTTCCAGCTCGTGCTGCGTTTGTTTACCAGTGTTTCCCATCCAAGTTCGCTCAGCCAAGCCGCCACCCTGTGCCGCTCCAGACCGTCTTCGCGAAAGTCGTGAAAGTGATATTCTACATTGCGATCATCCAGCCAGCGTCTCGCCTTTTTCACTGTATCGCAGTTCTTGATTCCAAAGAGTGTGATCACCGAATAGGCTCCACGGTGCGGGCCGCCCAGCATAACAAAAGTCCGCGATTAGATATAGCAGGCCTGTAGCGGTAGACTAGATAAAGCGCTTAAAGCAGCACTCATAAATTTAACAATAACTGGAGGTTTAAGAATGCAACTCGCAGCTACTGGACTAGCGCTTCCGCTTCTTGGAATGATGATTCTCACCCTTGTGGTTTGGGTTTATATGTTCATCACACGCATTCGTTACGCGCAATCACACCAGGTCGATATTGAAGAGTTCAAAACGCCGGCGGATATACAAGCTCTGATTCCAGGCGACGCATCAGCGCCCGCCAACAACCTGAAGAATCTGTTCGAACTGCCGGTGGTGTTTTATGCAGTCTGCCTTTATTTGACGGTCACAGGGCAGGTGGGCGATTTTTATGTGACCTGCGCCTGGACATTTTTGCTTCTTCGAATCGTACACAGCCTTGTTCACTGTACCTATAATCGGGTCTCCCATCGCTTTATTGCATATATGCTTTCCAGCATAGCCCTGTGGTTGATGGTGCTAACAGCGTTTTTTGCATTGCTCTGATCGTGATTTGCCAAGGCTTGCTGGTGACGCAGTCGGCGACTGTCAATGAGCCTATTTCGGGTCAGGAACCTGAGTCTGTCAATAAACAGCAAGCAAACCCCGTCAAAGGGTCACGACAAGACGCGTTATAAAAGACGTGTTGCTGCAGTGAGTTGCATGTCGACGCGCGCGTTAGCACAAACGTGCGAACACGAGTCGGCAAAGTCAATACGGCTCGGCCTGCAGAAGGTGTCGTGCCAAGGACCAACGCGCCCGCTATCGACAATAAAAGTGAAACTTCGATTTTTGATGATATTCCATGCAGCAAGAGCGCGGCGCGAAATATTTATGCTTTTTTAGTTTTCTTGGGATGCTTGCGATTAGGAAAGCAGGTCCTGCATATCTCACAGACGCGGCCATCACAACCTCGAGCGGTACAGTATTCACGTCCGTAAAAAATAATCTGCAGGTGAAGCCGATTCCAGCTTTCCTCAGGGAACAAGCGCTTGAGGTCGCGCTCGGTCTGAGTCACGTTTTTGCCACTACTCAAACCCCAGCGCTGTGCCAACCTGTGAATATGCGTATCCACAGGGAAAGCCGGCTTGCCGAAGGCCTGAGCGACAACAACGCTGGCAGTCTTGTGTCCGACGCCAGGCAAAGCTTCGAGAGCTTCGATATCTTGTGGCACTGCACCGTTGTGCTCTGCCAATAGGATTTCACTTAGCCGCCTGATGGCTTTTGCCTTTTGCGGTGATAGTCCGCAAGGTCGAATAATTTGCTGAATCACTTCGACGCTATGCACCGCCATATCCTGCGGATTGTCAGCCAGTGCAAAAAGAGCGGGCGTGACCTTATTCACTCTCTCGTCAGTGCACTGTGCGCTGAGCAAAACCGCAATTAGAAGGGTATAGGGGTCCTTGTGGTCTAGCGGAACAGGCGGTTCAGGGTAGAGCTCCTGGAGGCGCAGGAGAATGTATTGGACACGTTCGGCTTTAAGCATCACTAGCGTTAGTCAGGCCGGTGCTTACAGCGAATCAAGACAGCTAACGATCCGCTCTGCTGCTTCTATGCAAAGGGCCGCCTCTGCCACTAGCGCCAGACGCAATCGGTTTTCACCTGGATTGATTCCATTCGCTTCTCTAGCGAGAAAACTGCCGGGTAGCACACTCACATTTTGCGTTGCATATAGCTTCTGAGCGAATTCGGCGTCGCTGTACTCCAACCTAGGCCAAAGGTAGAAACCTGCATCCGGGAGGGCTACATCCATGGCCGGCTGCAGAATCTTAAGTACGCTGGAGAATTTCTCCCGATACATCGATCGATTCGCCAGAACGTGAGCCTCGTCGTCCCAGGCGGCTATGCTCGCCAGCTGATGATGCAGCGGCATGGCACAGCCATGATAGGTTCGATAGAGGGCGAAGCGCTCCAGAATCTCCGCATCCCCAGCGACAAAACCTGAGCGCAGGCCGGGCAAGTTGGAGCGTTTCGATAGGCTGTGAAACACCACACATTTGGGGAAATCGGTATGCCCCATCGCCGCGCTAGCCTGCAACAACCCCGAGGGCGGCGCTTGCTCGTCAAAGTAGATCTCCGAGTAGCACTCATCGCTAGCAATGATGAAATCGTGCTGTTGCGCCAGTCTTATTAACTGTTGCATTTTTTCTAGCGATAGCAGAGCACCGGTGGGATTGCCAGGGGTACACAGATAGAGAAGCTGGCAGTCGTCCCAGACTTCATCGCTGATGCTGTCAAAATCGGGAATGAATCCGTTTTCTGCAGTGCAATTCAGATAGTGCAGGTTGGCACCCGCCAACAGTGCCGCACCCTCATAGATCTGGTAAAACGGATTGGGGCTTAACACCAGGGCCTGCGAGTTTGGGCGGATGACGGCCTGAGCAAACGCGAAAAGCGCTTCCCTCGTGCCGTTGACCGGCAGAACTTGCTGCGACCAGTCTACCGACTTGAGCTCAAATCGTCGCTTCAGCCAGCTGGCTATTGTCTGGCGTAACTCTGGTAGCCCCAGCGTTGCGGGGTAGTGAGCAACCTTGGACAGGTTCTGACTCATCGCGCTCACCGCCAGCTCTGGAGGAGGGTGTTTCGGTTCGCCAATGGAGAGCGAGATAGCCGGTTTTGAGGTGTTCGCTTCGACGTCCGAGAACAGTGCCCGCAGGCGCTGAAAAGGATAGGGCTGCAGGGTCTGCAACAAGGGATTCATGACCAATTATGCCGCCTGTTCGTCAAGGACCTGACAGATTGCCTGCTGTATAGCCCTGCCCAGCTCTTCGTCAACGATGGGCTGCTGCTTTGAATCCGTGATGAAAAAGACATCCTCTACGCGTTCACCCAGCGTTTGAATCTTCGCTGCCTGTATCTCAACCTGGTAGTCCACAAAGATCTTGCCAATGCGAGCCAGCAGTCCAGGGCGATCTGGCGACGAAACCTCCAATACAGATACCTGCTTGACCTCGTCTAGAGACATCTGTGTTTGAGTGGGAACAGAGAAAGATTTCATACGTCTTGGAGTACGACGCTGGACAATCTGTGGTTTATGAGTTCCGTTGCTCAAGGCAGCGGTCAGTTGTGTTTTGATTTCGCTGAGCCGCGCGTCATCTCCTGGAATAGGGCTGCCATCGGAGTTTAAAACAAAGAATGTGTCCAGGCTCATACCGTCGTTAGCGCTGTAGATACGCGCATCGTGTACGCTAAGCCCCAGCTGTTCAAGTTCTGCGCAAATGGTCGAAAACAGCTGTACCTTGCTGCGAGCATGTATAAAGATCTGCGTGGTGTTGGCGACAGTAGATTCAGCATTGTTTCTTACCAGAACAAGGGGCTTGTCTTTGTCTAGATGGCTGGCAATCGATTCGGTGTGCCAGGCAATATCTTCGGCCCGCTCTCGTAAAAAATAGTCTTCACCGCGTTCCTGCCAGATAATTTCAAGCTCTTGTTCGGTGAAGCCTCTACTTGCAAGCATCTCGCTGGCCGCCAGACGGCTGCGCTCAATCCATGCCTGCTTATCAAGTGGGTTGTCCAGACCGCGTTCCAGAGCACGCCGGGTCTCCGTGTACAGCTGGCGCAGCAAACTGCCTCGCCATGCATTCCAGAGCGTTGGGTTGGTAGCATTGATATCGGCGACAGTAAGTACGAATAGATAGTCCAAATGCTCTTGATCGCCAATATGCTCGGCGAACTGCTGAATGACCTCCGGGTCGGAAATATCCTTGCGCTGGGAGACGGCTGACATCAATAAATGATTTTTCACCAACCAGACCACCAGCTGACAATCGCGGCGATCGAGTGCGTGATTTTCACAGAAACGCTGCGCATCCACCGCACCCAGCTCAGAGTGATCGCCACCGCGACCTTTGCCGATGTCGTGATACAGTGCCGCGATATACAGTAGCAGGGGTTTGCGTAAGCGACGTGCAATACGGCTGGAGACTGGAAAACGCTGCTCAAAGTCAGGGTACAGGAAGCGGCGGGTGTTCTTCACGGCTTCCAGGGTGTGCGCGTCGACCGTATAAACGTGAAACAGATCATGTTGCATCTGTCCTACGATGCGGCCAAATTCTGGTAGGTACTGACTCAAAATGCCGAAGCGCGCCATACGTCTCAGCTGCCTAGACATTTTATTGGGAGATGCGAGTATGCCCAGAAAGGTTTCGCGATTGATGGAGCTTGCCCTGAAAGCGTCGTCTATGAGATGGCGATGATCTCGAATAAGGCGAATCGTC
The DNA here is from genome assembly GCA_039178015.1 of Pseudomonadota bacterium. GTDB lineage: Bacteria > Pseudomonadota > Gammaproteobacteria > Pseudomonadales > Halieaceae > JARRPM01. The sequence continues at coordinate 46,113 of JBCDFM010000005.1, read as the reverse complement.
GGAGCTGCGATACCTTTAGGCTCCTCTAGGTTGGCACACAGTAAAAACACTTCCAGTAGTGCTGAGGGGGCTCTAGAAAAAACATCCTTATCTCTCGCCTCAATATAACCACGACGAATCTGGAAGCGATCGTTTATGATTTCGATTTCCTCAGACTGATCGGCATGAAGTATGGCCTGATCAAAGTTAAGGATCAGAACCTCATTGAGCTGACTCAATGCCAACGCCCATCGATAGTAGACCTGCATAAACTGCTCGACTGCGAGTCTGTCACCATCCTCAAAACCCCAAAACTGGGCCAGCGTCCGCTGGTGATCGAACAACAGTCGGTCTTCATCCCGATCGGTGATCATGTGCAGCGCATAGCGCACCTTCCACATGAATTCTCGACCGCGTTCCAAAATTTCCGCCTCTTCGGTATTAAGAAAGTCCTTTGACGTCATATCAGCCAGCGATTCAACACCGAAGTGGCGGACCGCAAGCCAGCCAATAATTTGCAAGTCTCGCAGACCGCCAGGACAGCTTTTAACATTGGGCTCAAGATTATATTCGGTATCTGCAAATTTGGCGTGGCGCGTCCTTTGCTCTTCTAGCTTCGCCTGATAAAACTCATCGCTTGGCCACATACGCTGCGGTGCGATGGCCGCCTGCATGTCGAGCAAAAGCTGCTCAGGTCCTCGGATTGTGCGCGCCTCCATCAGCGCGGTCAGCACAGTGATATCCTCACCCGCTTTGTGAGCGCATTCGGCAGTCGTGCGAACACTATGGCCTATTACGAGGCCTACATCCCACAGCAGGGTTAGAAACCCACCAAGTTCAGGTTCTTTGTCGTGATGCCTGTCGTCCAGTAGCAGCAAGATGTCGATATCCGAGTGTGGATGCAGTTCGCCTCGCCCATAGCCTCCAACTGCGACCAGAGCAACGTCTAACGGCCCCCATTCCTGCCGGTTCCAGAGAGCTGTCAGCAAGGCATCTACAAATTGCGCGCGCATGCGCAGCAGTGAGCCGGTTTCCTCTCCTGAACGAAACTGCTGATGCAGGTAGTCAGTGACTTGAGCGATGGCCTGTTTGCAGCGGGCTACGAGGTCTGTTTGGGTAAGGGAAACGTCTAACTCAAGCGGACTCAACAGTGAGTCAGGCAGCCCTCTTGATCGGCTTGCCTTGTTCAAAATGGCAGGGACTCATTGCGACGTCGAGTAAACACCTCACACCCGGTTTCGGTTACGCCAATCGTGTGCTCCCATTGGGCAGACAAGCGACCATCGCGCGTTGTCACGGTCCAGCCATCTTTCTGGTTCAACCGGGTCTGGCGACGGCCCGCATTAATCATCGGTTCAACGGTAAAGGTCATGCCAGGCTCCAGGACGAGGCCGGCACCCTTGCGACCATAGTGCAATACCTGGGGCTCTTCGTGGAAGACCTTGCCAATGCCATGGCCACAGTACTCTCGCACTACCGAGTAATAATTTTTTTCGGCATGTCTCTGGATGGCGTAACCCAGATCGCCGAGTGTTGCGCCGGGTTTGATCAAAGCTAAAGCCTTGTAAAGGCACTCCTGCGTAATGTTAACCAGTCTTTGAGCATGAGGAGCGACATCGCCTACCCCTACCATGATGCTCGTGTCTCCGTGATAGCCATCTTTGATCACGGTGACGTCGATATTAACGATATCTCCGTTCTTGAGCTTTCTGCTGTCAGATGGAATGCCATGGCAGACAACATCGTTAACTGATGTGCAGATGGAGCGTGGAAAGCCGTTGTAGTTCAGTGGAGCAGGTGTCGCCTGCTGTACCTGGGTTATGTGCTCGTGACAAATGCTGTCAAGTTCACCGGTAGTCACTCCAACATCAACACGTGGTTCGATCATCTCCAAGACCTCAGCAGCCAGGCGACCTGCGACCCGCATTTTCTCGATCTCAGTGGCAGACTTAATCGAAACAGACATTCGTAACCTATTGAAAGTAAATTAAAAAATCAGTTTGATTCAGGGCGGTTTCCGGCGTGGGCCCGGTAGTTTACCTCAATCGAAGGAAAAATGAGTAATGGCCGTCTTGAAGAGGGTTCAGGAACGCTTTAATCGCCTGGGTCAATGTGGTATAAAGCGCGCCTTCGCGAGTGGGTCTGAACTCAGGTTTGCCGCGATTTAATGACGCACACATATCAGTACCTGTTTCAGGGTGCCGCTGGTAGCGGTTTGGTAACAGGGATATGTGGAGGCCTAACCCAAGTAGAGGAAACTTTTCATGTCGCAAGTAAGCATGCGCGACCTGCTACAGGCAGGTGCACATTTTGGACACCAAACACGCTACTGGAACCCGAAAATGGACCAGTACATCTTCGGTGCTCGCAACAAGATTCACATTATCAATTTGGAACATACCGTACCAGCTTTTAACGAAGCGCTGGAACTGGTGAAGCGTCTGGCGGGTAACAAAAACAAGATTCTGTTCGTCGGTACCAAGCGTGCTGCGGGCAAAATCATTAGAGAGCAGGCGGAACGGGCGGGAATGCCCTATGTCAGCCATCGATGGCTGGGCGGTATGCTCACAAATTACAAGACCATTCGCGCGTCGATTAAGCGCTTTCGAGACCTCGAGGCGCAGATGTCCGACGGAACCTTCGCCTCACTCACCAAGAAAGAAGCGCTGATGCGTACTCGTGACATGGAAAAACTGGAGCGAAGTATCGGCGGTATAAAAGAGATGGGAGGCCTTCCCGATGCGCTTTTTGTCGTAGATGTGGATCACGAGCGCATCGCGATAACTGAGGCAAACAAGCTTGGTATACCCGTGATTGGAATTGTTGATACTAACAGTGATCCTGATGGAGTCGACTACATCATTCCAGGCAACGATGACGCTATTCGTGCAATCAAACTTTATGTCACGGCGGTAGCGGATGCCTGTATAGCCGGAAAGATTGAGGCTGGTGAGGCGGTAGTCGCGCAGGATGAATTTGTGGAGGAAGCGGCCACGGCAGAGGCGCAAAATTCGGCAACTGAGTCTGAAGGTACGACGCAAGAGCCTGAGGCTGAGGCAGCAGAGACCGAAGCTAAGCCAGCCGAAGCGGCTCCTGCTGCCGAAGGGTAGGCGCCTGTCCGCGATGTCCGGGCGCGGTTCTCAGCGCTTGGGCTTTGAGTGAAAATCGTGTCCCCGATCGCTTACGCACTCGGGTTTTAGGGTACTTTGCACAGGCCTACTATGCCTGTTAGCGATGCGAAATTAGGAGGAAACGTCATGTCCGCAGCATTGGTTAAGGAATTGCGTGAGCGCACTGGTCTCGGTCTGATGGAGTGTAAGAAAGCGTTGGCGGCCTGCAAAGGTGATGTCGAAGCTGCTATTGAGGAACTGCGCAAGTCGAGCGGAATGAAGGCGGCGAAAAAGGCCGGACGCACGGCTGCCGATGGCGTGGTTGCGGTTCGCGTCGCGGAAGATGGCAGCTATGCAGTCGTTGCGGAAGTCAACAGTGAAACAGACTTTGTCGCTCGCGACGCCGGATTTCTCGCTTTCGTAGATCAGGTACTAGAGGCTGCGTTCAACGCGCGTCAGACTGATGTGGCTGCATTAATGGACGGTGAACTGGAGGTAGCGCGTGAAGCGCTGGTGCAAAAAATCGGTGAAAACATCAGCGTGCGCAGGTTGGAGCTCGTATCTGCAGACGACGGGGTGGTTAGCGCTTATGTGCACGGTAACAACCGTATTGCCGTTTTGGTATCGCTCACGGGTGGCGACAGCGATCTCGCCAAGGACGTCGCCATGCATGTCGCTGCTGTCAATCCGCAGGTAGTCGCACCCGAGGATATGCCCGAAGATGTGATCAGCAAAGAAAAAGATATCTATACCGCACAGGCGGCAGAAACGGGCAAGCCGCCAGAGATCATTGAAAAGATGATCGGTGGACGAATCAAGAAGTTTTTGGCGGAGAACAGTCTGCTTGAGCAGCCTTTCGTCAAGGATCCCGATGTTACCGTCGGCAAACTGGTGGCTGCGGCCAATGCCGGCGTAGTCAAATTTGTGCGATTTGAGGTCGGAGAGGGCATTATTGTAGAGAAGGTTGATTTTGCCGATGAAGTGGCCGCTCAATTGAAAGGCGACGGCTAGGCGAGCGTGACGCACAAATAAGACGGGGCTTAGGCCCCGTTTTTTTCGCCGTGATCAGCTAGCTCAGTTACCGATCACTGCGTAAATCCCCCAGGATTTTGATGGAAATTCTGTGGGGTGTTAGCCAGGACTGCTGTAACATACGCGCAGCTCAGGAGAAGAGAACAATGCCGCAGTCTGTCGGAGACAGAAAGTACAAGCGCATCCTGCTGAAGCTCAGCGGTGAGGCGTTGACCGGTGAGGAGAACTTTGGCATCGATCCAAAAATACTGGATCGGATGGCGCTTGAAATTGGTCAACTGGTTGGCATAGGTGTGCAGGTAGGGCTGGTCGTGGGTGGCGGTAACCTATTTCGCGGTGCGGCCCTGCAGGCTGCCGGTTTGGACCGCGTTACCGGGGATCATATGGGAATGCTGGCAACGGTTATGAACGCGCTTGCGCTGCGCGATGCCCTGGAGCGCTCCAATATCGCGACACAAGTTATGTCGGCCATTCCAATGAGCGGCGTCGTCGACCATTACGACAGGCGCAAAGCCATACGAGCGCTGAGTAATGGCGATGTGGTCATATTCTCAGCGGGTACCGGCAACCCGTTTTTTACTACGGACTCATCAGCCTGTCTGAGAGGGATCGAGGTTGATGCTGAACTGGTTTTGAAAGCGACCAAGGTGGATGGCGTTTACTCTGCTGATCCAGTTAAGTTTCCAGACGCTGTCCGCTATGACCATCTCAGTTATGATGAGGTGTTGGATAAGAAGCTGGAAGTCATGGATTTGACTGCGATTTGCCTGTGCCGCGATCACGCTTTGCCGGTGCGAGTCTTCGAGATGGAGAAACCGGGCGCTCTACTCAGCATTGTCAGAGGCGGTGACGAAGGGACGCTGATACAGTAGCGACCTCTTGTTACCGAGCGCTCTAGGCGCAGCCGCAAAGGAGACGACGAATTGATTGACGACATAAAAAGTGAAGCGCGCGACAGGATGGAAAAAAGCCTGGAAGCACTTAACCATAACTTCAATAAGATACGCACAGGTAGAGCTCATCCAAGCCTGTTGGACGGCGTTCGAGTTGAGTATTACGGCGCAGATACGCCGCTGACACAGATGGCGAATATTTCTGTGGAAGATGCCAGGACGCTTTCATTAACGCCTTGGGATAAGTCTGTAGTGCCGGATATCGAAAAGGCAATTCTAAAATCGGACCTCGGCCTCAATCCATCGACAGCGGGCGGTGTGATACGAATTCCTATGCCTATGCTTACGGAGGAGACACGCAAGGGCTTTACCAGGCAGGCAAAACAGGAGGCTGAAGCAGCGCGCGTCTCAGTAAGGAATGCGCGTCGCGACGGCATGGGCATGCTTAAAGAACTCGTCAAAGAGAAAGAGATCAGCGAGGACGATGAACGCAGAGGTCAGGAAGCTATACAAAAACTCACGGATTCCTTTGTGGCCCAGATTGAAAAACTGCTGGCGGACAAGGAAGCCGACCTGATGGAAATCTAGGATCTGTTCGCTGGCATGGGCATCAGCGAAGATTCATCCAGTGCAGATGAAGACCTCACACCAGTCATTCCACGCCATGTCGCGATTATCATGGACGGCAATAATCGTTGGGCGAGAAAAAGAGGTTTGCCAGGGCCCGCGGGTCACAGGGCTGGCGTAGAGGCAGTGCGGGGCGTGTTGCGTGCCTGTCGCGAACACGGTGTGCAAGTGCTGACCCTTTTTGCCTTCAGCAGTGAGAATTGGGGGCGTCCGCAATCAGAAGTTCGAGCCTTGCTAGCGCTGCTTTCGCGTTATTTGCGCAGTGAAGTCAGGGAGCTACATCAGGACGGTATCCGCCTTCGCTTTATCGGCGAGCGCAGTCGATTCAGTGAAAGACTGCGCCGGCTGATGTTGAAATCAGAACAGATCACAGCGGCTAATACGGGTGCCACAGTTGTCATAGCAGTGGATTATGGAGGCCGTTGGGATATTGCACAGGCGGCGCAAAAGCTCGCTTTAAAAGTGCAGGATGGCAGTCTTTGCGCGCGTGATATTTCGCCCGAATTGATTGATCGGAACGTATCGATCAGTGACCTACCCCGACCAGATCTGTGCATCAGAACCGGGGGTGACGCTCGTGTCAGCAATTTTATGCTGTGGCATTTCGCCTACAGCGAGCTTTATTTCACCAACACCCTATGGCCCGACTTCGATGAGACCGAGTTTGCAGAAGCACTGGCGGATTATAGCCTCAGAGAGCGCCGATTTGGTTTGAGAGATTCGCCCGCTCTTCTTCCCGAGGAGGAGGTTGATGCTTAGGCAAAGAGTCATCACGGCGGTCATTATGGCTGGATTGTTTTTATCGGCGGTCATATTTTTGCCATTGCCTTTGATTGCGCTCATCTTTGGCTTCGTTGTCTGTCTCGGTGCTTGGGAGTGGTCACGGTTATGCGGTTGGGAGGCACCGGTCGCGAGAGCGGCCTATGTCGCCGCTATGGCCGTCATCATGGCGCTCCTCTACGGCTATTCTAAAGTCGGAAGCTTACCAGAGCGAGAACAGGTGCAACCTATTCTAGGGCTCGCTTGTTTGTGGTGGTCCATCGCTTTATTGTGGGTTAAGGGGTATCCGGGCAGCGCGATATTTTGGCGAACGAGGCTAATGCGCAATCTCATGGGTGTGCTGGTGTTGGCACCTGGCTGGCTAGCCGCCATTTATCTGATTAGTTTTCCTCTGGGGCGCACGTTGATCGTGGTCATGGTGTTGATCGTGGCCGCGGCTGATATCGGCGCTTACTTCTCCGGCCGGGCGTGGGGCGCGCATCAGTTGGCTGAGCGGGTAAGCCCAAACAAGACTTGGGAGGGGTTTTGGGGTGGTATGCTCGCGGCAGCCGCGCTCGCGGTGATGCTATGGTCACAGCTACCGCCGCAGCAGGCGCATGTCGGGGTAGTGGCGGTTATGGTGGTCATACTGACAACTGCGATGTCATCTGTTGTGGGTGATCTTGCGGTAAGCATGGTGAAGCGCGAGGCCGGTGTAAAGGATAGTGGCGCACTGCTGCCAGGGCACGGCGGTCTGCTAGATCGTCTTGATAGCCTGTGCGGCGCCGCACCGGTTTTTGCCTTGGGTTTACTCCTGGCTGGATGGTAACGATGACGTCGAAAAAGAAGTGTGTCAGCGTCCTAGGTTCGACTGGATCAATCGGCGTGAATACCCTGGATGTGATCTCTAGACATAAGGGCAGATACGACGTATTCGCGCTGGCGGCCAATGTCGCTGTCGAGAGGATGTTAGAGCAGTGTTTACGCTTTCTCCCGCGCTATGCTGTCATGATGAATGCAGATGCAGCGGAGGCTCTCAAGGTCAGCTTGGGCGATGACTGTCCTACGCAGGTTTTGCATGGTCAATCCGGTCTTGAGTCCATTGCTACGGCCCCGGAAGTGGATACAGTCATGGCCGCCATTGTCGGTGCAGCGGGCTTGCCGTCGACGCTCGCGGCGGCGCAAGCAGGTAAAACCGTACTGCTGGCAAACAAAGAGGCTCTGGTAATGGGTGGTCACCTGCTCATGCAGGCCGTCCGCGAGAGCGGCGCTAAACTTTTACCGATAGACAGCGAACACAATGCGATATTCCAGTGTATGCCGGTGGCGAGCGAAGGCGCGAAGCTGTCACTTCAGGGCGTGGATAAAGTGCTGCTGACGGCCTCTGGAGGTCCGTTCCGACGCTGGACACTGGCACAAATGGAAGCCGCGACACCCGATCAGGCCTGCGCGCACCCGAACTGGTCTATGGGACGTAAAATCTCTGTCGATTCAGCCAGCATGATGAACAAAGGTCTGGAGTTGATCGAAGCCTGTTGGCTGTTCGAACTGCGCCACGAACTGATAGAAGTCGTCATTCATCCTCAAAGCATCATCCATTCTATGGTGCAGTACAGGGATGGATCAGTGCTGGCACAAATGGGCAACCCAGATATGCGCACTCCGATAGCCTATGGCCTCGGATGGCCTGAGCGGTTGGCCTCTGGTGTTGCGCCGCTGGATCTGATTACTACTGCCAGGCTGGACTTCGAAGCGCCAGATGAGGAGCGCTTTCCCTGTTTGCGGCTGGCCAGGGACTCAGTGGCAGCCGGGGGCACAGCCATGGCAATATGTAACGCGGCGAACGAAGTAGCGGTGGCGGCCTTTTTACACGGGGACATTGGCTTTACCGCCATACCGAGGATTATTGAACAAACGCTTGGTGAGTTAGCGCCACAGGAACCGACCTCTCTGGCTGTGGTCGAATCTGCAGATGTTGAAGCCAGGCAGATAGCGCTGGAGCAGGTAGCAAACCTGACCAGTAGTAAACACAAGATAGGGCGTGCCTGATGGACCTGTTGTATACAATTGGAGTTTTACTGGCCACACTGGCTATCTTGGTCGCGGTCCACGAGTACGGCCATTTCTGGGTGGCCCGTCGCTGTGGTGTCAAGGTGCTCAGATTTTCTATTGGATTTGGTCCCGCGCTTTATACTTGGCGTGACGAACTCGATACTGAGTATTGCATCGCAGCGATCCCGCTGGGCGGTTACGTAAAAATGCTCGATGAGCGGGAAGGCGAAGTTGATTCCGATGAGTTGGAGCAGGCGTTTAATCGGAAATCCGTCTACCAGCGCATCGCCGTGGTCGCCGCTGGTCCCGCCGCCAATTTCCTCTTGGCTATAGTTGTCTATTGGGCACTTTTTTTGTCTGGCGAGAGTGGCTTTGCGCCGGTAGTCGGCGAAGTCGAAGTCGGGTCAGTTGCCGATGTGGCAGGTCTGGAGGCCGGACAGGAAATCGTGGCTGTTGATGGTGAGGAAACGCCCACCTGGCAGGCACTGAGTTTTCGATTACTGGATCGTATTGGCGACACCGGCCCCATCATCTTCTCTGTCAAATACCCGGATTCTGACATGGTGTATGAGTCGGAGGGCCAACTTCGCGGCTGGTTGTCAGGTGACGAACAGCCTGATCTGCTCGGTGGGCTGGGACTGACACTTTACACACCCGAGGTCCCTCCAGTGGTGGACCAGGTGGTCTCTGGCGGTGCGGCCGAGGCTGCGGGTTTACAGACGGGCGATCTTGTCCTGTCCGCTGATGGCATTGACATGCCGCTGTGGATGGACTGGGTGGACTACGTGCGCTCGCGGCCCGGCGAAACGATCGACTTGGAATACCAGCGCGGCATGGAAGTACTATCCACGCGAATTATTCCCGAACGTATGGTCGATCAGGCAGGAGAGGCTTTCGGTAGAGTTGGTCTCGGTGTACAAATGCCGGAAATGCCACAGGAACTTGTGCGACAGTTTGATCGCGGCCCCTTAGCCGCACTGGGCGCCAGTCTGGATCGTACCTGGGAGCTAACGGTCTTTACCCTGAATTCGATTAAAAAGATGATCCAAGGGCTGATCTCACCAAAAAACTTGAGCGGCCCGATCACCATTGCTAAAGTGGCCAGCGATTCGGCCAAGTCGGGTTGGGAGGCGTATTTCGCCTTTCTAGCGCTACTCAGCGTAAGCCTGGGCGTGCTGAATTTGCTACCGATTCCTGTACTGGATGGTGGCCACCTGCTGTTTTATTTCGCAGAACTCCTTGCGGGCAGGCCGGTACCAGAGAAAGTGCAGATGCTGGGATACCAGGTGGGGCTTTTCCTGGTGCTTGGGATCATGTTTTTGGCACTATATAACGATTTTTCACGCCTGTAATGGTCTCGCACAGGCTCTAGCCATCGATAGAGTAGATTTTGATTAAGCGCATACGCAAAGTTTCTGGCCTGGCCCTATTGCTCTTGGCCCTGATGGCAAACGCCGAAACATTCATCATCTCCGACATCCGCGTTGAGGGTTTGCAGCGCGTATCTGCCGGCAGTGTGTTCGCTGCCTTACCCGTTGCTGTTGGCGACGTTGTGGATTCGCAAATCATGCGCGCTGCGGCGCGTAGTTTGTTTGCCACCGGCAATTTTGACGACATCAATATCGGACGAGATGGCAACGTGCTCGTCATCATTGTCGAGGAGCGCCCAAGTATCAGCGAGATCACCATCGAAGGTAACAAAGCCATCGAAACGGAAGCCCTGCTCGATGGTTTAAAAGGCGCTGGTCTGTCTGTAGGGCAAGTGTTTCAGCGCTCTACGCTAGAAGGTATGCAACTCGAGCTACAGCGTCAGTATGTACAGCAGGGCCGATATGACGCCAACATTGAAGCAGAGGTGATCCCGGAGCCACGAAACCGAGTTGCGATCAATATCGATGTTGACGAGGGTACGGTAGCCGCTATCAAGCACATCAACGTGGTAGGTAACCGCGCTTTTACCGATGAAGAAATCCAGGATTTATTCGAGCTGCAAACCACCAACTGGCTCTCATTTATTAGGGGTGACGACAAGTATTCGAAAGAGAAGTTGACCGGTGATCTTGAAAAGCTCACATCGTTTTACATGGATCGGGGTTATCTGCAATTTACCATCGATTCCACACAGGTTTCTGTCTCGCCGAATATGGAAGAGGTATATATCACTGCCAACATCACCGAAGGCGAGATTTATACTGTCAGTTCCGTTGACCTATCCGGAGATCTGGTGCTACCGGAAGCAGACTTGAAGCGGTTTTTATTGGTAGCTGAAGGTCAGACCTTCTCACAGCAGCTGGTGACCAGCACCGAGGAATATTTGACAAGACGCCTGGGCAATGACGGCTATAACTTTGCAAAGGTCACGGGAATTCCCGAGGTCGACGAGGCTGACAAGACTGTCGCCATGAAGTTTTTCGTTGATCCCGGCAAGCGAACCTATGTGCGCCGCATTGATTTCATAGGCAACATGAAGACTGAGGACGACGTACTGCGGCGCGAAATGAGACAAATGGAGTCCGCGCCTGCTTCGGCGGCTAACCTAGAGCTTTCGCGGGTGAGATTAGAGCGTCTGGGCTATTTCAGCCGGGCGACCGTTGAGACCAAGGAGGTGCCAGGTCACGACGATCTGATTGATGCAGAGTTCACCGTCGAAGAGCAGTCCTCAGGCAGTATAGGTGCCAGCGTTGGCTATGCCCAGGATGCGGGTCTGATACTGGGTCTCAACGTGCAACAAGACAATTTTCTGGGAACGGGCAAGCGTATCGGTCTCGGTATTAATCGCTCCAGATATCAGGATCTTTATAACTTTAGCTACACGAATCCGTATTTCACGGAAGATGGCGTGAGTCGCGGTTTTAATATTTTTTATCGCGAGACCGACCTGTCTGAAGTCAACGTCGCGAGCTACTCAACCAACACCTTTGGTGGCAACCTCAACTTCGGCTATCCGATCAAAGAGACTCAGCGCCTAGGCTTCAGCTTCGGTGTTGCCCAGACGGACGTCACGGCCGGTCGCTTCGCCGTGCAGGAAATCAAGGGCAGTCCACGCCTACAGAACGCCTACGACACTTACTTTTTCAGTACGCAGGATCCCCTCACTGGCCTCTACGAGGGACCTGAGCTGCTGCTGCCAATAGACGAGATTCCGCCCGAATTACTGACTCCGCCACTAGAAGAGGGCTTTCTAGACAAGAATGGAGACGATTTCCTCAACTACACCATTACTGGGAGCTGGAGCCAGTCCACCTTGAACCGCGGCCGCAATGCTACTCGCGGAGCGGCGCAGACGGTTGCACTGGAAGTTAGCGTGCCTTTTTCTGATCTGGAATTTTACAAGCTGACCTACAACGGAGAGATCTACTTTCCTGTGCCGCTACTACCCCCGAGTTGGACCATGCGCCTGCGTACAGAACTGGGCTTCGGCGATGGTTGGGGTGATACCGACGGGCTGCCGTTCTTCGAGAACTTTTTTGCCGGAGGATTTGGTTCTGTGCGCGGATACCAGAGCAACACGCTGGGTCCGCGATCAACGCCGGCTCTTCCTTATGGGCTGGACAGAGCGGCAATAGCTGTCGATGAAAATGGGGAACCGACCCAGTTTTCGAACGAGATTAGCTACTTTGTGCCTTTAAATGGTGACAGGTTGCTGGTTGAGCCCCCGCGCAACAACGGCGACCCCTTCGGCGGTGATATTCTTATGGTTGGTAGCGCCGAAATCATCTTTCCGCTGCCGTTTATCAAAGACCAGAACAATGTAAGAACTGCATTTTTCTTCGATGCGGGCAATGTGTTCAGTACCAACTGCGGGGCTACCCAGCTCAATTGTCACAATGTGGACTTCAATGAGCTTCGCTACTCGGTGGGAGTAGGGTTGACCTGGATTACCGGCTTCGGTCCATTGACGTTTAGCCTGGCCAAGCCCATCAATGAGGGCGAGTTTGATCAGGATGAAGCGTTCCAGTTTACGCTCGGCCGAGGATTCTAATTACTCTGTTCAATATAGGTGGAGATAACCGTGTCTAGACTGACTAAAATCGTATTGGCTGCCGTGCTGCTGGCGCTTCCCGCATTGGGATGGACTCAGGGCAAGATTGCCGTGATTGATTTGCAGGAGGCGATTTTGCAAACAGATCAGGCGCAAAAGCGTCTGCAGGACATCCGAGATGAAGAAGACTTTAAGGCGGACACTGCGGAATTTGAGAAACTGAGGAGTGAGCTAGACGATCTGGTTCAGAAATTTCAAAAAGATGCCGCGGTCATGAGTCAGGAACAACAAGCAGCGGCGCGCCAGAAACTGGCCAGTAAACAGGCAGATCTGGAGCATGTTGTGGGCAAGATCCAGCAGACAGAGCAGGCTGCTGCGCAAGCGCTGCTGCAAGAGATGGGGCCCAAAGTTCAGGAGGTACTTCGAGATTTGATCACCACTGATGGCATCGGTCTGCTGCTACAGCGTGGCGCGGTCATACATGCGGATCCTAGCTATAGCATCACAGCCAAAGTCACTGACAAACTCAACCAACTCTCGGCGCAGTAGTGCTCTGTGTTTTCTCTGGTTGAACTAGCCGACCGATTCGGTCTGGAGTTCACCGGCGAGAAAGCGAAAACGGTTTCCGGTATCGCGACACTGGGTGAAGCGGGGCCCAATGATGTCGCGTTCTTGGCTAATCGCAAGTACATTTCGCAGCTTAAGAGCACGCGGGCGGGTGCAGTCATATTAAGCTCGGACATGGCAAGCGACTGTCCCACTGACTGCCTGCTCACAGATACGCCCTATCTTGCCTTCGCCAAGATCTCTCAGTTATTCGACAAGGCTAGTGGCGCGCGTCCAGGCGTCCACTGCACAGCCGTTATCGCTGAAGGCGCAACAGTCGATGCCAGCGCGAGTATTGGCCCTCATGTCGTAGTTGAGCCGGGCGTAACAGTAGGACCTGAGGTTGAGTTGGGCGCCGGCACCTATGTTGGTCCAGGCTGTCAAATCGGTGCACGTACTCGGGTATTGCAGCACGTGGTCATGTATCGGAATGTGTTTTTAGGTGAGGACTGCATCGTGCATCCGCAGGCTGTCCTGGGTGCTGACGGCTTTGGTTTTGCCAAGGGGCCTGACGGATGGGTGAAAGTTGCTCAACTGGGCGGTGTTCGCATTGGTTGTCGTGTAGAAATAGGTGTCGGCACGAGTATAGATCGAGGCGCTTTAGGACACACTGTGGTAGGCGATGGCGTAATTATCGATAATCAGGTGCAGGTGGGGCATAACTGCCGCATAGGAGAAAATACTGCGATTGCCGGCTGTGTTGGCCTTGCAGGAAGCACGACCATTGGCCGGAATTGCACGCTAGCAGGTGGGGTAGGTGTTGTTGGTCACGTCGAAATCTGCGATAACGTGCATGTGACCGGTATGACAATGGTGACGAAGTCCATCACGCGACCCGGGTCTTTTTCCTCGGGTACGCCTATGACAGACACGGCGCGATGGAAGCGCAACGCTGTGCGGTTTTCTCAACTGGAATCCATACAACAGAGATTAGCGACACTAGAAAAGAAGGACGGCAACACGTCAACAAAGGAATAATAAGACGATGATGGATGTTGACGAGATAAAACAGTATTTACCGCACAGATATCCCTTCCTGCTGGTAGATAGAGTAGTGGAACTTGTGCCGGGTGAATCGATCCTGGCTTACAAAAATCTCAGTATCAATGAGCCCTTTTTTAATGGTCATTTCCCTGGCAAACCAATCTTTCCAGGCGTCATGTTATTGGAGGCGATGGCTCAAGCTGCGGGTATTCTGGGCTTCAAGAGCAAGGGCAAGACGGTCGATCAGGGCTCCATGTATCTGTTTGCGGCGGCCGATAATTTGCGCTTTAAGCGACCTTGCGTGCCCGGTGACAGGGTTATGCTACACGCGCAATTGCTCTCCGAACGAAGGGGAGTGGCCAAATTCGATGTACGCGCGGAAGTCGAGGAGGAACTGGCGGCTTCGGCGAGTATTCTTTGCGCTGATCGCTGATATTCGGCGGCCATGATTGATAAACAGGCTATTGTCGATCCGGCAGCGAGTATTGCCGAATCAACCCGGGTGGGACCCTGGACATATATCGGGCCAGACGTTGAAATTGGACCCGATTGTGTAATTGAGCCCCACGTTGTAATCCGCGGTCCGACGGTGATTGGTGAAGGTAACCATATTTATCAATTCGCGACGGTGGGTGAGTCTACGCCGGACAAAAAATATCGTGGCGAACAGACTCGGCTCGTGATGGGCGATCATAATATTATTCGCGAAGGGGTTACGATTCATCGCGGCACCGTTCAGGACCGCAGTGAAACCACGATCGGCAGCAACAATTTATTCATGGCCTATGTTCATATTGGTCACGATTGCTTGGTCGGTGACCACACAGTTTTAGTCAATAATGTGGCTTTAGCAGGCCACGTGACAGTGGGCGACTGCGCCACATTGAGTGGATATACGCTTGTTCATCAGTTTTGCAAGATCGGCGCCCATAGTTTCAGCGGCATGGGTACCGCGATAGGAAAAGACGTGCCTGCTTTTGTCACCGTGAGTGGTGCGCCAGCAGTCGCTAAAACTGTCAATGCCGAAGGAATGCGGCGCAGAGGCTTTTCCTCGGAGGCGATAAATGATATTCGCCGCGCTTACAAGATTATTTACAAACAGGGACTCACGCTGGATATCGCACTGCAGCGGCTCGAGGCGATGAGTAGCCCCTCACCAGAGGTGCAAACTCTCATTCAATCCCTGCAAGCCTCTGAGCGAGGCATTGTTCGCTAGAGATACTGTCTGTGGGCGGTCTTTGTACTTGATTTGAGGGGAGGTCATAGCATCTGTGAGGTTGGGCGTTGTTGCTGGTGAAGTGTCGGGAGACCAAATTGCTGCCAGAGTGTGTCAAGAACTACGCCGACGTAGACCAAATCTTGTACTTGAGGGAATCGGAGGTCCGGAACTACAGCAGCTAGGTCTACGTAGTCTTGTCCCGATGGAGCGACTATCGGTAATGGGGTTCGCAGAGCCGTTCAAACGTTTGCCCGAACTGTTTCAAATTCGCCGCCGTGTCTCTATGCATTTTTCAGACAATCCGCCCGATCTCTTTCTGGGTGTCGATTCACCTGATTTTAACTTGTCACTGGAACGAGGATTGCGCCGAAGAGGTATCGCGACCGCGCATCTTGTGAGCCCCAGCGTCTGGGCATGGCGGCGTTGGCGGATAAGACGCATTCGCCGTTCGGTAGATCTCATGCTCTGTCTGTTTCCATTCGAGACGCAAATATACCGTGACCATGGTGTACCGGTTACGTTTGTTGGACATCCCTTTGCCGATGAGCTGACCCCAGCCAGTGACGCTCACGTGCTGCGGCGGGATATCGGCCTAAAGACAGATGGAGCCTTGATCGCACTATTACCCGGTAGCCGTGAACAGGAAGTGCATCAGTTGGCGCCTGTTTTCTTACGGGCGGCGAGCATTATCAGAGCAAGCCTGCCTGAAATGACGCTGGTGATTCCCGCTGTGAACCAGAAATTGGCGAGTGAAATTCGTCAATATGCCTCAGCATTTCCCGAGTTGGATGCGCGCATCGATGTGGGCTGCTCGCGAAGACTGATTGCTGCCAGCGATGTCGTGCTGGTGGCCTCGGGAACGGCCACTCTTGAGGCGGCCTTGCTGGGGCGACCGATGGTGGTAGCCTATCGTATGAGCCCAATGAGCTGGCAGTTAATCAAGCGTCTGGTGAAGACGCCTTTTGCCGCATTGCCAAACATCATTGCCGATAGAGCTGTGGTACCCGAGCTGTTACAAGACGCGGCCTCGCCCGAGGCGCTAGCGGCAGCCCTACTTGAGCTGTTACAAAGTTCCGAGGCGGCCGCGCAACAACAGCGAGCGTTTCTGGATCTGAGGCTCGCCTTAGGCGGGAATTTTGGCGTACGGGCTGCAGACGCTTTGCTAGATGTTATCGGTGGATACTCCCATGAATGATCTGTTCGAGACGGACTACGATGGGCCTGGCATCGCGGGGGTCGATGAGGTCGGTCGCGGTCCACTGGCTGGCGATGTAGTGACCGCAGCCGTGATTCTCGACCCCTGCAAGCCTGTGTCAGTGCTGCGAGATTCGAAGAAATTGAGTCCTGAACGCAGAAGGTCGCTGGCGGCTGAGATTCGCGAAAAAGCCGTCGCCTGGTCCATTGCACGAGCTTCAGTGACAGAAATAGACGATCTCAACATCCTTCAGGCCTCGCTACTGGCGATGCATCGTGCGGTTGCAGCCCTGCAACCCCAACCGTCTTTTGTGCTGGTGGATGGAAACAGACTACCCCGTTGGCCTTATGCAGCTGATGCCATCGTAAAAGGGGATGACAGAGTGCCGGCGATAGCTGCGGCGTCCATACTCGCTAAGGTGCAGCGAGACCTGGAGATGGTTGAGTTAGAGCAGGTGTACCCGGGTTACGGGTTTGCATCGCACAAAGGCTACCCGACAGCTCTTCATCTCGCCGCCTTGCGTGATCTGGGCCCTACACCTATTCACAGGCGCAGCTTTGCTCCGGTAAGTGCCGTGCTAAAACGCAGTTGAAAATCACTTTATTGCACCGCTCAGATAGGACTCGCTTTACAAGCAGAGTAGAATATCTGTAATGACTGATTTTGTTCATCTACGCCTGCATACCGAGTTTTCTCTGGTCGATGGAATAGTCAGGGTCAAGCCGCTGATGGAGCGCGTCGAAGCCCTCGGCATGCCGGCGGTTGCAGTCACGGACGTCAGTAATTTCTATGGCCTGATTAAGCTCTACAAGGCGGCCTTCGCGACCGGCGTGCAGCCGATTATCGGTGTCGATTTGATGATCCTGGACAGCGATGAGACAGATAAATCCTGGCCACTATGTCTTCTTGCGATGAATCAAGAGGGATATCGCAACCTGATAGCCTTGATCTCGCTCGCTTTTACAAAAGGGCAGCATTTGGGCGTACCGTATGTGCGTAAGACGTGGCTTGAGGCGCATGCCAATGGGGTTATCGCTCTGTCTGCTGGAGCGGCTGGAGAGGTGGGTCAGGCGCTGTTGGCAGAGAAATCGGATCTTGCGGCGAAGCGTCTCGACTACTGGATGACGCTGTATCCCGACCGCTTCTATCTGGAGCTGCATCGTACAGGACGAGAAGGTGATGAGGCACACCTGCATGGGGCTGTTGAATTGGCCAGCAAGATGCAGTGTCCGGTAGTCGCCACAAATGATGTGCGATTCCTGGATCCTTCGGAATTTGAGGCCCATGAGGCCCGCGTATGCATTGGCGATGGGCGCACGCTGGATGATCCCCGACGGGCGCGACTTTACACTGAACAGCAGTACCTACGCTCACCAGCCGAGATGGCTGAACTATTCCAGGACATCCCCGAAGCCCTGACCAATTCGGTCGAAATCGCCAGGCGCTGTCACCTGGTATTGGAGTTGGGTAAACCCTACCTTCCGGATTATCCCGTGCCTTCGGGTATGACGACAGACGAGTATTTTCGTCAACTTTCCCATGACGGATTGGAGAAAAGACTGGCGGGCAGTAACCAGGCCAGCAGTACCGACGCACAGACAAGAGCCGCAAGCTACCGGGAGCGCCTCGATTTTGAGCTTAACACCATTATTCAAATGGGTTTCACCGGTTACTTTTTGATCGTCATGGATTTTATCCGCTGGGCGAAGCAACAAGATATTCCGGTGGGGCCAGGGCGCGGATCAGGTGCGGGCTCCCTGGTGGCCTACGCACTAGAAATCACTGATCTCGATCCATTGCAATACGACTTACTCTTCGAGCGGTTTCTCAACCCTGAGCGGGTGTCGATGCCCGATTTTGATGTAGATTTCTGCATGGAGCGACGCGATCGGGTCATTGAATATGTCGCTGAGACCTATGGGCGTGAAGCGGTCTCTCAAATCATTACCTTTGGCACCATGGCGGCGAAAGCGGTTGTAAGAGACGTGGCACGGGTACAGGGCAAGTCCTACGGTCTGGCAGATAAGCTCTCGAAGATGATCCCATTCGAGGTCGGTATGACATTGAATAAGGCGATCGAACAGGAGCAGCCGTTGCAAGAGTTCCTGCGTGATGACCCGCAAGCTCAGGAGATTTGGGATATGGCCCTGCAGTTAGAGGGCATTACTCGCAACGTGGGCAAACATGCTGGAGGCGTGGTGATTGCGCCTTCGCGCCTCACCGATTTTTCTCCCTTATTTTGTGACGAGAGCGGCAGTGGCCTGGTCACTCAGTACGATAAGGGCGATGTTGAGGACGCTGGTCTGGTGAAGTTCGATTTTCTTGGCTTGCGCACGCTTACTATCATCGATTGGGCGGTCAGCATCATCAATAGTGTTCGCGACGAACACGCAGAAGCACCGCTGGACATCACGCAGATTCCACTTGACGATGAGCCCAGCTTCAAATTGCTGCAATCCGCTGAGACCACAGCGGTATTCCAGCTTGAATCACGCGGCATGAAAGATCTTATCAAACGTCTGCAACCGGACTGTTTTGAAGACATTATCGCTCTGGTGGCGCTTTTCAGACCGGGGCCTCTGCAATCGGGTATGGTCGATAATTTTATCAATCGCAAGCACGGTCGCGAGGCGATTTCTTATCCGGATGCCCAGTGGCAGCATAGTTCACTGCAGCCTATTCTCGAACCGACCTATGGGATCATTCTTTACCAGGAGCAGGTGATGCAGATCGCCCAGGTTCTGGCCGGCTACACCCTGGGCGGCGCAGATGTTCTGCGCAGAGCCATGGGCAAGAAAAAGCCCGAGGAGATGGCGAAACAGCGCGCTGTATTTGAGGAGGGTGCGCGCGAAAAAGGCGTAGATGGCGATCTGGCGATGAAGATCTTCGATTTGGTGGAAAAATTCGCGGGCTATGGCTTCAACAAGTCGCACTCGGCGGCCTATGCCTTGGTTTCCTATCAAACGGCCTGGCTAAAGACACACTACCCTGCCCCGTTTATGGCGGCGGTTATGAGCTCGGAACTGCAGAACACGGACAAAATAGTGGTGTTTGTTGAAGAATGTAGGGCCATGGAGCTGACGCTGAAACTGCCCGATATTAACGAAGGGCAGTACATGTTCACGGTCAATCCGGAGCAGGAAATCATCTACGGTCTGGGCGCGATCAAGGGCCTGGGCGAGGGTCCCATCGGTAACATTCTCGCTGCCAGGACCGAGGGCGGGCCGTTTTTGGATGTGTTTGATTTTTGTGGTCGCACCGACCCGAGAAAAGTGAATCGTCGCGCGATTGAAGCGCTGGTACGCTCCGGTGCATTTGATTCGCTGGGTACTGAGCGATGCGTAGTTATGGCCGCGCTGGATGATGCCCTGCGCGCGGCAGAGCAGTTTGTTAACAATCGTGACAGCGGCATCGATGACCTCTTCGGCGAGCTGGTACCCAGCGAGAAAAATGGACATGCGCAGGTGTACGCTGCGTTTCAGGGAGCTCGGCCCTGGTCAGAGAAGCAGCGTTTGACGGGTGAGAAGGATACGCTAGGTCTTTATGTCACCGGCCATCCTATCGATGAATACGAGAGCGAGGTTCGCCAGTTTGCACCCACATCGATAGCCCTGCTGCGACCTGACAAACAGCGTCAGCAGTTTGTCGCGGGGTTGATTGTGGCCACCAGGACCATGAAAACGAAACGCGGAGACACGATGGCCGTGCTGCAATTGGACGATCGCACCGCGCGCATAGAGGTCACCGTTTATGCCGATACTTACTCCGAGCATCGTGAGCTTTTAGCTAAGGATAGTATTGTTATTGTCGAAGGTACGGTTTCTCATGATGACTATACTGGCGGCCTGGCAATGCGTGCCAAGGGAGTCCGCTCCCTGCTGCAGGCAAGGCAGGATCATGCAGCAGAACTGACCATCGAGGTAAGCCATGACATGCTGGACAACAAGCTTACCGACTGGCTGGAGCGAACTTTGACGGGGGCAGGTGGTGGCAACTGCCCGGTTGCCTTGATCTATCGGCAGTCGGGCGGTAAGGCCCGAGTGGTGCTGGGAGAACGCTTCCAGGTGCTGCCCAGTGATGAACTACTGCAGGAGCTGCGTGATGGCGTCGGCAGTGAAAACATTGTACTCCAGTATGCCTGACTGAGCCTGTTCGGGAGATGGCAGCGGATGCAGACAACCTGCTTGACCACTAAGGTATCAGCTACTTTCGGAATCGGGCTCCGTGTAAGTGTGAAGCTTGCAGCATATAAGAGTGGCGCCTCGCGAACGGCGATTTTTTACAGAAAATGGTGAGGATACTCCTATGAGTGAACAAACTGATGATGCTACTGAGCAAAGAATAGAGGCGGCTGTGTTTCGACGCCTGTTGGCGCACCTAGACGATCGCACAGATGTGCAGAATATCGATCTAATGAATTTGGCTGGGTTTTGTCGTAACTGCTTATCGAAATGGTATGCCGCAGCGGCTGAATCGGAGGGTAGGACTGTGGACTACGATCAGGCTCGGGAGCGTGTGTACGGTATGCCCTATGACCAGTGGAAAGACAGATATCAAACGCAAGCCAGCCAGGAACAGCTGAAGGCATTCAACGCTTCTCGTAAGCTTGAGTAGTCGGCCTTATTCCGCAGAATTGCGCAGACGTTTGAGGTGTTGGAAGCGACTCCGATAGGGTTCTAGGGCCTCGTCGGCAATATGCTGCAGTGCGCCCTTAATAGAATCTTCAGGATAAACCGCGCCCTCGGAGGTCACCATTTTTCGCCCCAGCGATGAAACACCATCGCCGATGGCGGTAACGCTCTCTACGGCTGCTTGCATTAGGAACACTTCAGTCAAAATCAGAGTATCTACTGCCTCGCGTACACGATCACTTGACTGGGTGTTTGTAGACATGCCGCGACTCTCCTTTGCTTTCGAAAATGTCATTAATACGTACTTGCGCCAGCTTTCGATCTGTCTTGCACTGCGCGGAGGCACACTGCTAACCAACTGCACCGCGAAGGCGCACTCCTGTGGTTTATTTGCAGGCAAGGCTGTCTTACCAGTGGTAAGAAGCAAAAGCTATGCCAATACAAAGCCCGTAGCAGGGTCCGCTATCCTAGGCATTCGTGATAGCAATGCAATATCAAGGTGCAAATTTTCTTCCAAAAAGCGGCTATTTTCGCGGTCGGTTGAGTTTTTAGCGATATGAACGATACTGATTCCGCGTAGAGGTTGGGACACGGCCCCAACACTCGCTCGGCTACGGTGACTTGGCCAATGCCAATTCAATAACAATATGTCGGTCTCTCAATACTAAGGACAACCATGATGCATAAGAGTCTGTTTTCGATCTTGCTCTCAATTATTACCACCGCATGCGTATCCCTGGCTCAAGCCGCGGACAAGCCGAACATTTTGGTGATCTGGGGCGACGATATAGGTATCACGAATATCAGCGCGTACAGTGATGGAATAATGGGGTATCGAACCCCGAATATAGATCGCATTGCCAATGAGGGAATGCGTTTCACAGATTACTATGGTGACCAGAGTTGCACGGCGGGCCGCTCGACCTTCATTACAGGCCAATCCGGTTTGCGAACGGGCTTGACTAAAGTAGGTCTGCCGGGCGCGGAGCTCGGCATACAGGATCGAGACATTACCATTGCAGAAGTGTTGAAAACGCAGGGTTACGCAACTGGCCAGTTCGGTAAAAACCACCTGGGTGATCAGGATATTTTTCTTCCCACCAATCATGGGTTCGACGAGTTTTTTGGCAATCTTTACCACCTCAATGCGGAGGAAGAGCCGGAGGACCCGGACTATCCCACCGACCCCGCGTTTCGCAAGATGTTCGGTCCCCGGGGTGTTATTCGATCTTATGCAGATGGTCGGGTGGAGGATACCGGTGCGCTTACGCGCAAGCGCATGGAAACGGCTGACGAGGAGTTTGTAGCGGCAGCCAAGGCGTTTATCGACAAATCAGTCAAGGCAGAGAAGCCGTTTTTTGTCTGGCTGAACACCACGGGTATGCACTTTCGAACCCACATAGCCGAAAAGAACGTCGGGCTATCGGGGCAGGGTTTCTATAACGATGTGATGGTCGCTCACGATCGTTTAGTTGGCCAGATGCTGGATCAGCTGGACGAACTCGATATTGCCGACAATACCCTGGTGTTTTACTCCACAGACAACGGTGTGCATTTCAACACCTGGCCCGACTCAGGCATTACGCCCTTTCGCAGCGAAAAGAATACCAACTGGGAAGGTGCTTACCGAGTACCAGCGATGGTGAGATGGCCTGGACAAATTCAACCGGGTCAGGTTTCGAATGAAATCATGTCACATTTGGATTGGATGCCCACCTTCGCCGCTATGGCAGGTGTGCCGGACCTTAAGGAGGAGCTCCTATCGGGCAAGCAAATAGGCTCAAAACGATCGAAACTGCATTTGGATGGTTACAATTTTGTTCCTTATCTTACAGGGATAACCGATAAGTCACCGAGGCAAGAGTTCATTTATCTTGAAGACAGCGGCATGCCGGTCGGAATTCGGGTAGGGGACTGGAAGCTGGTATTCGCCGAAAACCGTGCCCAAACCATGGCGTTGTGGGCGGAACCCTTTGTCACGCTGCGTATGTTTAAAATCTTCAACCTCAGACGGGATCCGTTTGAACGTGCGGACCACAATTCAAATACTTACTGGGATTGGGTGATCGACAAAGCGCCCCAGGGGTATAAGGGCCTGGCTGTCATGGCCCAGTTCTTGAGCACCTTTAAGGAGTATCCGCCAAGCCAGAAACCGGATTCCTGGTCGATCGACAAGCTGACAGAACAATATATCGACTTTAAATAAGCGTTTTTTTAGCAGTCGTTGATAGCAAAGGGTAAGTGTCCGAATAAGGTGCATAAGACTCTATCAGGCTCGAGTCGGGCGGTGGGCCGAAAGCGCTGCCGGATAAGCTGCTGCAAAACGGTCAAGATACTGCTACTACTCGCAGCCGTCTGGTCGTTAAGCATCCCGCGCGGGGCCTTGGCCGCGACCCCGAATATTTTCGTTATCACGGCCGATGACCTGGGAAATCAACTTAGCAGCTATGGCGATCAGACGATAGCCACGCCGCACATAGATGCTATTGCGAATCGTGGCACTCGGTTTACCCGCGCCTATGTAACGCAGCCCTCCTGTAGTTCTAGTCGCGCCTCTTTTTTAACGGGACTGTATCCACACCAGATCGGTCAGCTGGGTCTCGCTCACAGGGGCTTCGCCATGACCGGCGACTGGCCGTTGCTACCTAAGCTGCTGAGCGAACGGTTGGGATACTTCACCGCCGTAGCTGGAAAGCTGCATGTTGGGCCGTCTTCGGCGTTCGCCTTTCTGGATGAATGGGAGAAAGAATCTGCAAAGGGCTGGACCGATGATGTTGAACAGGTTGCTAAGATTGCAGACAGGTTTCTCAGGCAAGCAGGCGAGAAACCGTTTTATATTCAGTTCGACCTGCGAGATCCTCATCGACCGTTTGTGAAGCAGCGAGCTGGACTTCCGAGAACAGTTTTCGATGCAGAGGACGTAGAAGCATTTCCCTGGGTAGCGCGAGGCCGGTCTCCCGATAAAGGAGATATTGCCGATTACTACAACGGCGTTTCGCGCCTGGACACCATTGTAGGCCGGCTGTTAGCGATACTCGAGCGAGCAGATAAATTCGAGAACACACTTATCATTTTCTGGAGTGATAACGGACCCCCCTTTGCACGAGCGAAGACGACCTTGTTTGAGCAGGGGGTGCGTGTCCCGCTAATCCTGTCCGGCCCCGGCATAAAAAGCGGACAGGTGCGCAACGAACTGGTGTCAATGGTGGACATCTTTCCCACTATACTATCTTTAACGGGCGTCACGGCGCCCACAAGCTCGGCAAGCTACGTGGGCAGGGATTTAAGCCCTTTGCTGCGGGATGATGTAACCAAATGGCGACGCTACCTATTCACCGAAACGAATTTCCACTCACCTGTACAATGGATGCCCGCCCGGGCTGTTACGGACGGAAACTGGACGCTGATTGACTTCCTCGGTACGGAAGAAGAAGGTGCTTATCAGGCGCTGTACGAGCTAGGCGTCGACCCCTATAACCGTCGCAACATCATCGAGCGACCAGCGCATGTGAAGGTGCAAAAGCGCTTGCGAAAAGCTCTGCAGGCCTGGCGCGAGCAAACTGACGATCCGCTCTTGAACCCTGCAGTACTTAGGGCTTTGAACACAATATCTCAAAAACCCGATGAAGCAGTACCTCCCTGGTATAGCCCCTAGGCGTGTAAGCCAGCCGCTGATCTCGCAGTGAGTAGCAGTTGGTTAGAATTGCCTTTCCGGGAGTCTGATAACAAGTCCTTCCATATCCTCCTTGACTTCCAGCTGACAGCTCAGGCGGCTATTGGACTGCGGATCGATGGAGTATTCGATCATCTGCGCTTCGATCGGGTCCGGCGCTGGAAATTTGTCCAACCAGGCCTCATCCACGAAACAGTGGCAGGTGGCGCAGCTACAGGCACCACCACACTCTGCGATGATTCCATCTACCGTATTGTCCACCGCAGCCTGCATGACGCTCTCGCCCACAGGGGCGTCTACCTCTTGCTCTTGTCCGTCATAGCTAATAAAGATGATGTTCGGCATTGGAAACTCCCATCGCTGAAGACAGGTCCGGCGTCTTAAACGCGGTAACGATAATCAGTAAGTTGACTCAGAGGCGCTCGATAATAATGGCCGGCGCCATGGCGCCGCCCGCGCACATGGTGACAAGACCAAACTGCAGGTCGCGACGCTCTAGCTCATCGAGCATTGTGCCAATCAATATTGATCCCGTAGCGCCGATTGGGTGCCCTAGAGCCATCGCACCGCCATTGACATTAACCCGATCACGATCGAGCTCAAGATCGCGAATAAACTTTTCCGCTACTACCGCAAACGCTTCATTGATTTCAAAAAGGTCGATATCTGATAGCTGCAGGCCGGCCTTTTTCATCACTTTTTTTGCCGCTGGAACTGGTGCGTTCAGCATCAAGGTGGGTGAGTCACCGACATTGGCCATGGCGACGACTCGAGCTCGCGGCGTCCAACTTTGTGTCTTCGCGTAATCCGGTGACGCCATTAACACGGCTGCTGCCCCGTCTACCACTCCGGATGAGTTACCCGCGTGGTGCACATGATTGATCTTTAGGTCGGGATAAGCACGCGCGATCTCAGAACGAAATGTGACCCCATCCTCCGTTAACGGGTAGTCGGCCAAGGCCTCAAAGGAGGGTTTCAGCTCGGCGAGTGTGGCCTCTGTTGTTTCCGGCCTGGGAAACTCCTCATGATCTAAGGCAATTGTGCCATCGAGATTGTGTACGGGAACCAGACTTTTATCGAAGTGACCGCCTTTGATGGCAGCGTCTGCTCTTTGCTGCGATACAACTGCTAGTGCATCTACGGCTTGCCGGTCGATACCCTCCAAGGTGGCGATCGCATCTGCGCAGACGCCTTGATGAGGCTGCGGGTATCTCTCGCGCAGATGCAGATTGTCGCTGTCGATAAATGGCGATTGGTTTGGGTCCTGTCCGTAGGTCGACATCATTTCGCAGCCACCGCCGATAACCATGTCTTCCATGCCGGACATGATGCTGGCTGCTGCTAAGTTTACAGAGGTGATACCGGATCCGCAGAAGCGGTCCAGTGTGACTCCTGAGCTGACCTGATCGTAACCTGCATCCAGTGCCGCCATTCTCGCCAGATCGCCGCCCTGTTGCCCGCGCTGCGAGCTGGTGCCAAAAATAATGTCGTCGACCTCTGCTGTGTTCAGGTCATTGCGATCGGCAATCGCTTTCAGTACCGTAGCGCCGAGATGTTGCGGGTGCAGGTGAGACAGTGCACCTTTGCCTCTCTTGCCAATGCCTCTCGGGGTTCGACAGGCATCGATGATCCAGGCTTCGCTCATACTCACCTCCTCATTTTCCTTTCCAGTTGGGCGCACGCTTCTCGGCGAAGGCGGTAGCTCCCTCGATAGCGTCTTCGCTGGTGAACACAGGTGTGATCAGGTCTTGCTGCTTTGCGAACATCTCAGAGGAATCCCAATCTTGCGCCTGCGCCACGACCTGCTTGCTCAAGGCCACCGCCAGCGGTCCATTGGCTGCAATCGTTGCGGCGAGCGCTTTGGCTTCTGCCAGGGCGGCGCCCGGTTCAGCGATACGATTTATCAATCCGAGATCGTAAGCGCGTTCGGCACTGATAAACTCACCCGTTAACGCCATTTCCATAGCGATATGGGAGGGTATTTGTTTTGGCAGCTTCACCAAGCCACCGGCGGCGGCTGCCAGGCCGCGCTTTACTTCCGGGATACCAAATTTTGCGTCGGAGGCGGCCACAATCAGGTCGCAGCTGATAGCGACCTCGAAACCACCCGCCAGTGCATAGCCTTCAACAGCTGCAATTATAGGCTTCTTGACCATGTATTCGCATAAACCTGCAAATCCGCGCCCTTCAACGATAGGCAGTTCACCTGTCACGAACGCCTTGAGGTCCATACCGGAGCAAAACGTGCCGCCTGCGCCTGTAACAATCGCCACGCGCAATTCGTTGCTGCTTTCTAGTTCGTCGATAGCTGCGCTTACGCCCTCTGCCATGGCCCGATTGGCGGCGTTCTTCGCCTTGGGACGATTCAGGGTGATGGTCATGACGCCATCGCTTTTTTCAACTAATACAACGTCTTCCGACATATCCGACTCTCCTTTATTTGATCAATATGCGGTATGAATTAGATCCCGATCTTGCTGTCTGCAGAGATCTGTTTAAGCTACCACGGCCTGTGTAGGCTTTTGGCGTACGCGATAGGCTCGCATCCACTGCCATCGCATTACTCGCCGTAAGCGGCAATAACCTGTTTGCCCAGTGCCATCTGATGAACCTGATCGGGGCCGTCTGCCTGTCTGCACCAGCGGGCGTAATTGAAAGCCTCAGCCATGAAATAATCTGCCGTTAAACCACCGGCACCATGCATTTGCATACAGCGATCGATGACAGTCTGAACCATGATCGGCACGCTTATCTTACTGGCAGCGATCATGTCTCTCGCCTGTTGTGCACCCACTTCGTCCATACGATGGCAGGACTTCAGCACAAGTAATCTAGCCATTTCGATTTCCGAAAAACTTTTTGCGATATCTTCCCTAACGGACTGATGCTGGCTGAGCTCGCGGCCGAAGGTTGTGCGCCTTGTGACACGCAGGCAGGCCAATTCAAGGGCACGTTGGGCAGCGCCAATCAAGCGCATGCAGTGATGCATTCTACCTGGGCCTAATCTTCCCTGAGCGATTTCAAAGCCGCGACCTTCACCTAATAGCATGTTATCGAGCGGAACTCGCACATCTTTGAACTCAATCTCGGCGTGTCCTAGGGGTGCGTCGTCGTAACCCAGTGTTGTCAGCGGTCGGACCAGCCTCATGCCAGGAGTGCCTTTGGGCACCAGTACCTGTGACTGCTGCTTATGACGGTTGGGGTTGTCTGGATCAGACTTTCCCATGACGATATATATGCCGGTGCGCTCATACATACCGTTGCTGGCGAACCATTTGCGACCGTTTAATACCCATTCGTCACCGTCTCGGGCTATGTTCAGTTCGATATTGGTTGCATCGCTGGAGGCCACCTGGGGTTCGGTCATTACGTAGCAGGATCTGATTTCGCCATTGAGCAGCGCCGGCAACCATTTCTCCTGCTGTTCGGGGGTGGCATATTTCATAAACACTTCCATGTTTCCCGTGTCTGGTGCGTTGCAGTTAAACACTTCGGGAGACCAAAGCACGCGACCCATAATTTCCGCTAGCGGCGCATAGTCGAAGTTACTGAGCCCATCATGGTCGCAATACTCGGCCAGACTGGGTGGTATAAACAGATTCCACAGGCCTGCCGCTCGCGCTTTCGCCTTCAGCTCGTCCATTATTGGCAGGGCCGCGAAGCGATTGCTCGCGTTTGCCAATTGCTCCTCATAGGCATGTTCGTTGGGATAAATGTGTTCATCCATGAAAGCGCGCAGCTGTTCCTGGTAGTGTTGGGAGGCGTCACTGAACTGATACAAAGCCTATCTCCTTATGCGCTGGCGAAATCGGATTAGCCGCCTGGGATTACACAGCAGGGCAGCAGCATAGTTTTTTCCGGATCGAAACGCCAGTGCTTGCAACAGGCTGCGTTGGGCCGCATCCGTCGGGTCTATTGAGGTACCGCGGTATCAGGTGTACAGGATGTCAATTTTCGCTATCCCCATCGATAGATAAAACCACCGGTGAGGATAATGGCAAGGGCGTAACCCATCGGAAAAAGATATCGACAAGCACGATCGACTTTGTCGCCGGCATCAAAGTGACCTAACTTGTCCAAGCTTGACACGCGCATGTTGACCAGCACGGTGGCGCACATGGCGACAAAGCTGATAATCATGAATGACATCATGACCGTGATATAGGAGATCTTCGGCAATTTCTCGCTGAACATGATTTGATAGGCCACGACTGTCAAAATGCCGATAAATGAAATGTCCATGCGGTCGCCGACGGAAGAGCGATCCATCCAGAATACCGACCAGGACAGCATAACAAATATCACCACCGGCAAGGCGACTAGTCTGAGCGTAAACCAGGGATCTCGACTCATGTGAATTTGAACTTGAAACGCCGTGAGCGGTGTCACGTGCCCGTCCATGTACTTTGGCGCATACTCTACAACTGCTCCATCGAGGCTAGGCTCGTGCCACTGAGGTACTTTGACTTTATGCAAGGGGTCCGTCCATACACCGGTGGTTCCGGGGTCCATTCTTAACTGCACCTGACTGCTATCGAAGCCCAGGACCTCGAATATGGCCATGAAGGTTTGACTGTCAAATGGATAGCGACGCAGATTCAGGCGCGACTGTGCCGATGCATCAATTTCTTCAACGTAGTGGACCACGCCATTGGGCTCTATGCGCAACATCACACCCTGGCGCTCCAGACGACCCGCCTTGTTAGCTAGAATCAGTTGCGGCCACCAGCCGTCGAATACCTCGTTAAATTGAAACTGACCCTGGTAATAGCGCTGATCGTAGCCCGCTACAGTGGGATCAAATGCGAGTCGCGGATCTTGCCAGCGCAGACTGAGCACGCCTTCAAAATCGAAGGTTTCGTCTTCCTCGCTGATTTCACTGACATTGCTGAGGAGAAAACCAATATCGACTATCACCGGGCCGTCTTTTTGAGGGGGTCCCGAGGGGCTGTTTTTTGCGGTAGCGGCGGCTGTCAGTGATATCAGCAGCACAAAGGTGTAGCAAAGGCGTGTCCAGGGCAAAACGAGTTGGCTCCTTTTGAGGATAATTAGCGCAGGGCAAGCGTACAGTAATCCCAAGGTCTAGGGCAGTCCTGTCAATTCTGTAGAAAAGTTGAATTAGATAAATCCATGTCAAATAGATCGCTAATCGGTGCTAGTATCGGTGCCCCGGTAATCGCGTGGCCACTGCTGAAGCGAACGGCATCCGATGTTTAGCCCGCCGTGGGCGATTGGGCTGCTTGGTAGTTAAAGCGTGACTCGGGACAAAGAATAGAGCTTTACCAAGGTAGATGACCTCAAACAAGAACGCTAGAAATCAAAAGGCGGAGATCGCAAACAGTGAATACCGCATGCGTGGCAGGGCAGTTCGGCCACGCGACGCCGCTACCCTTATAGTCGTGCGACGAGACGGTCCTGAGCCGCGCGTGTTAATGGGTCAGCGGGCGGCTGGCCACAAGTTTATGCCAAACAAGTTTGTCTTTCCTGGAGGTAAGGTCGATTCCGGCGACCATCGATTGCGGCCTCCCCATGACCTGCATCCTGCTGTGATGTCTCGATTGTGTAGGGGCTGCTCTGAGTCTCGGGCGCGCGCTCTCGCCATGGCGGCTATCCGAGAGACCTTTGAAGAAACCGGTTTAGTCTTGGGAGAAGCGGAGGCGCCCACGATGAAATCGCGATCACCCCACTGGCGTGAGTTTCTGAAGTTCGACGTGAACCCTAGGCTCGACACCCTCCATTTTGTCGCCAGGGCGATCACGCCGCCCTATCGTGGCAAGCGCTTCGATGCTCGGTTTTTTATGGCGGATGCGGATCTGATACAAGGTGACAGTCACGAAGCTTTGCAGGGATCTGGAGAATTGCTGAAACTGCACTGGGTAACGCTGGAACAGTCTCAATCGCTTGAACTACCCGCGATCACGCGGATAGTGCTTTCGGAGGTTGAGCGGCGCTTACGGGAAGGGCAGCAGCCAGAAGATTTAGGCCCCTTTTTCTACTTTCGACACGGCAAGCCGGTATTTGAAGAGGTGTAGCGAGATAAACAATGAAGCGCAGGCAACGGGATATTAGAACGAACCAATAATGATTTCAGACACTATGAAGTACAAAAAGAAGTATCAGGATGTCGATGGCAAAATGATGGCCTATGTTGAGTCTGGTGTGGGCGACCCCATCGTGTTGTTGCATGGTAATCCCACCTCATCCTATCTTTGGCGCAACGTGATACCTGAGCTTGAAAGCCAGGGGCGAGTGATCGCACCGGATCTGATTGGCCAGGGGGATTCAGACAAACTGCCTGTGGAGGCAGGCCCAGAACGCTATAGTTTCGCGTCGGTTTATCGCTATCTCGACGCTCTATTAAGCAGCATTGACGCGTCCACCAACGTCACCTTGGTAATTCATGACTGGGGCAGTGCCTTGGGATTTTATTGGGCGCAGCAGCACCCTGAAGCGGTGAAAGGTATCGCCTATATGGAAGGCATTGTCTGTCCGCTCGATTGGGAGGATTGGCCTGCGGCTGCCAGAGGTATATTTCAGGGCTTTCGTTCACCTAAGGGTGAGGATTTGATTCTTGAGCGCAATCTTTTTATCGAAGCGGTTCTGCCCGGATCGGTGATTAGAGAGTTGGGAGAAGAGGAGATGCGCCATTATCGCAGTCCCTTTTTGCGGCCCGAGGATAGACAACCCATGCTCAATTGGCCACGGCAAATCCCCTTAGCAGGTGAACCCAAGAACATGGTGGAACTTGTGGCCCAATACGGGCGATGGTTGGAGGAAAACGAGGCGCTGCCAAAGCTATTTATTAACGCCGAGCCGGGGTCTATTCTAACCGGCAGGCAGAGAGAGTTTTGTCGCAGTTGGCCCAATCAACGAGAGGTAACCGTTCGCGGTACGCACTTTATCCAGGAAGATTCTCCGGTCGAGATTGGCCGCGCGATCAGCGAATGGATGGGGGAACTCTGAGAAGAATTGCCAAAAAATGACAAATTGCCAATAAATTACACAAGGAGAAACAAATGTCAGATGTGCCTGTCTACATGGTCGTCAATCTCGCGGTGAAAGATGCGGAAACCTACCGCAAATACGAAAAAGGGTTCTTCCCAATCCTAAAGCGATATGGCGGAAGCTTTATCACTTTTGATGATGCTCCGTTGACGCTTGAAGGTGAGTCGCCGCGTGAGAATCGCATGATTATTTTTCAATTCCCCTCTGAGAAAGTGGCCAGGGAGTGGTACGAAGATGCAGAGTATCAGGCATTGTCCGAATTTAGACGCGCAGGAACGCGCCTGGAATTCCTGACGATGGTCAGAGGTATGCCGCCGCGGGCATAGCTTGCCGGCGGATGCAGCCTAGCTCGATGCATATTTGCCTGTATTGACATATAATCTGCCAATAAATGAAGCATTGCCCATGGAACATATTCGTTTATGAATCTGATCTGAGTAGCGGTTTCTTTGAAGCCTGTTAGGCACTTTATGAACAGCTCAGACAGTTGTGGAGATAACATGGAATACCTGGCGCCAGATGAAAAAGCGTTTGAGACTTTTGCTGCGACGTATCCACCGGATCAGCCTGTTGTCATGTTGAACCTACTGAAGTTTCGCGATCGGGCTCGCTATCCGCAAAACAGCGACTACGAGCCATGTTCGGGTGTGGAGGCGTTTGCCCGCTACGGCCAAGCTGTGCTGCCTATGATAACGCGAGGCGGTGGCCGAGAAATCTGGCAGGGCCAGCAGGCCGCCATGTTGATTGGACCCCAAGACAAGCAGTGGCATCTCGCTGTCCTTGTAGAGTATCCGAGCTCTGGCGCATTTCTCGACATGGTGTCCTCAGATGAATATCAACAGATTGTGGTGCATCGAGTGGCGGCTTTGGAAGACGCCAGACTGATCGCCCACAAACCGCTTTAGAGACGCAATACGGAGTGTATAGACATGAGTAACGCAGAACTGCTTTTTGATCTTAACCCGACCGAGGAGCAGCAGATGACTCGCGAGGTAATGCAACGCTTCGCTCGAGAGGAAATGGCCGAGGTGGCTCGCGCTGCCGATGAGGCAGGAGGGCTGCCTGAGGGCTTTTTAACCAAGACGGTCGATCTCGGGCTGAACTTTATGCCATTGCCGGAAAACCTGGGTGGTGTGGGCGCGGGTCGATCGCCCATATCCAATACGCTGAATACTGAAGATCTCGCCCGGGGCGATATGGCAATGGCGATAGCCGCGTTGACACCTCTGTCTGTGATTAACTGCATTTTGGATGCGGGATCCAGCGCCCAGCAGGAGATGATCAGCCAGACGCTTGCCACAGCGGAGTTCACAGCTGCGGCACTGGCGTTAATGGAACCCGGAATACGATTTGATGCCCGCTCGCTCAAGACCACGGCGACAGAGCAGTCTGATGGCAGCTTCGTGCTGAGTGGCGAGAAGAGCATGGTGGCCTTTGGGCCAGCGGCAAAAGTGCTGTTGGTATTTGCCGATGCCGGCGAAAAGGGAACACAGGGCTTTATTATTGAAGCAGATACGGCGGGCGTGAGCTTTGACAAGGAAGACTATATGGGGCTCAGGCCTCTGCCGCTGTATGCCATGACCCTCGATAAAGTGAGCGTGCCCGCATCGGCCTGGCTTGCTGGAGACTTCGATGTTGATCGCTTCATCGGGCTCAGCAACGTCGCCACAGCTGCGTTGGCGGTGGGAACCTGCCAGGCGGTTTTGGATTATGTCATCCCCTATGTGAACGAGCGCGAGGCATTTGGCGAACCCATTTCCAACCGCCAGGCTGTTGCCTTTATGGTTGCGGATATGGCGACAGAGTTAGAGGGATTGCGCTTGATGGTGTACCGCGCGGCCGCCCAAGCGGAGCATGGTTCGGACTTCGGTCGCAGTGCATTTCTGGCTCGCCGGAGTGCTGTTAAGTATGGAATGAAAATTGGCGCTGATGGTGTGCAGCTGTTAGGCGGGCACGGGTTTACGCGGGAATATCCAGTAGAATTGTGGTATCGCAATTTGCGAGCGCTTTCCACTCTGGATGGTATGTTGATCGCTTAACCGATGTGACTCATTACAGAACGAACGAATCGCAAGCTTAGCAAGGACAAGGTAACGACATGATTAACCTGGAACTACCGAAAAAGATTGAAGATACACGCGTACTGGCACATCAGTTCGCAAAAGATGGCTTTCGACCTATATCGCGCAAGTACGATTTACTGGAGCAGCGGGAGGTGCCTGAAGAGCTCTATGATCTGGCCAAGCTCCTTGGCGGCGGACGCGACAGCTTGGAGCCTACCGAAAAACCAAAAAGCAATGGCGCTAATGTCAATGGCAACAACATGTCGATGGTAGTGGGTTCGGCCGAGCTGTGTTGGGGAGATGTCGGTCTCATGCTGGCCCTGCCCAGTGTTGGATTGGGTAACGCCGCCGTCAGCGCGGTGGCCAGTGAAGAGCAGCGAGCAGAGTGGGGCGAGCTGTATGCAGCAATGGCCATCACTGAACCCGGTGCGGGATCGGATTCTGCCAATATCAAAACCACAGCGACCCTGGATGGCGACGAGTACGTTCTCAACGGCACCAAAATTTTTGTGACCGACGGTTATCGTAGTAAGCAGGTCGTTGTGTGGGCGTCACTGGACTTGTCTCTGGGTAAGGCTGCGATCAAGTCTTTTTTGGTTCCCAAGGGTACACCGGGCATGACGGTGACACGTGTGGAACACAAGTTGGGTATCCGCTCCTCTGATACAGCAGAGATCGTGTTGGATAACTGTCGAGTACCCAAAGATCATTTGCTGGGAAACCCCGAGATTGCGAAAACCGCTGACGAACGCAAAAAAGCCTTCGGAGGCGTTATGCAGACCTTTGATAACACGCGGCCATTGGTGGCTTCACAAGCGGTGGGTCTGGCAAGAGCTGCCCTGGATCTGACCGCCGAATTGCTGCACGAAGAAGGCGTGAAGCTTGACCACAACAAGGCGTATCACCAGATGAGCGCACTTGAGGATGAGCTGTTTGAACTTGAGGCCGAGTATGAGTCTGCCCGATTGCTGGTGCTGAAAGCAGCGTGGATGGCTGATAACCATCAGCCGAATTCAATGAATGCGTCCATGTCCAAGGCCAAAGCCGGGCGCATGGGTAATGAGGTGGCGTTGAAGTGCGTGGAGCTATGCGGGCAGCTGGGATACTCAAAGGCCCAGCTATTGGAAAAGTTTGCTCGGGACTCAAAGATCATCGATATCTATGAGGGAACTCAGCAGATTCAACAGTTGATCGTGGCCCGCCACGTGCTTGGCAAGAGTTCCAGCGAACTGAAATAACCGTTGGTGGTTGCCGGTTTAACCAGTTGGGTGATAGCGGGTCCATATCGAGAATGGACCCGATAAGATTAATTAGGAGAGAAAAATGAAAACAAAAATCACCGAGATGTTTGGGATTGAGCATCCAATCATTCAGGGCGGCATGCACTACGTAGGATTTGCGGAGCTGGCTGCTGCCGTTTCCAATGCGGGCGGCCTGGGTATTATCACCGGATTGACTCAGGGTACACCTGAAAAACTCCAGGCGGAAATCGCTCGCTGTAAAACGATGACCGATAAACCTTTCGGCGTGAATATTACGTTTCTTCCCACTCTCACACCGCCTGACTACCCAGGACTGTTCAAGGTTATTATCGATGGCGGTGTGAGAATCGTCGAAACGGCCGGCAACAACCCGGCTAAATGGCTGCCGATGTTGAAAGAGGCAGGTGTGAAAGTGATTCATAAGTGCACGTCCGTGCGTCATTCTCTTAAAGCACAGGCGATTGGCTGCGATGCGGTATCTGTCGATGGTTTTGAATGTGGCGGTCATCCAGGCGAAGACGATATTCCAAACTTCATTTTACTGCCCAGAGCTGCTGACGAACTCGAGATTCCATTTGTTGCGTCTGGTGGCATGGCAGATGCGCGGAGCCTGGTGGCTGCCATGGCGATGGGCGCTGACGGTATGAACATGGGTACGCGCTTTATCGCCACGCAGGAAGCGCCGGTGCACGAAAATGTAAAGAAAGCGATCGTGGCGGCATCTGAACTCGATACGCGGCTTGTCATGCGACCACTGAGAAACACAGAACGGGTCATGACCAATAACGCGGTAGAGCGATTGCTCGAGAAGGAAAAAGAATTGGGCGCAGACTTGACCTTCGAACATATCATAGAAGAAGTTGCGGGCGTTTATCCAAGAATCATGATGGAGGGTGATATGGATGCGGGCGCCTGGTCATGCGGTATGGTGGCCGGCCTGGTGAATGATATTCCGACGGTTAAGGAACTGGTTGATCGCATCATGGCGGAGGCAGACGCCATCGTACACCAGCGGTTTGCTGCCTTTTATTGAGGCTGGCAACTGAGTGATTAAAGCGGCGTCGCAATGACGCCGCTGAGTCAGCCGCGAAAAACCAAAAACCAGATAAACTAAAGCGATTGAACCCTAACCGGCGGCAGCGATATCCAGGCTCTTCTGTAACTCTTTTTTGACAAACTTGCCGCTGGCATTGCGCGGTAGGGGCGTGTCCAAGACCCAGATATAGCGAGGCGCCTTGTAGGCAGCCAGCTGCTCTTTGCACAACACTCGCAGCTCGTCCGCACTGGGTGTGGTACCTGCTGCTGGATACACGGCAGCGCCGACTTCCTCTCCCAAGCGTTCATCAGGTACGGAAAATACAGAACATTCCGCGACACTGGGGTGTTTGTATAGCGCGGATTCCACCTCGGAGCAGTACACGTTTTCGCCGCCTCTTATCACCATATCCTTGGCTCTGTCGACCAGATAGATAAAGTTGTCTTCATCGATATAACCAATATCGCCGGTATGCAGCCAGCCGTCGACTATTGTCTCTGCAGTTGCCTCTGGTCGATTCAAATAGCCTTTGATAACTTGGGCACCTTTCACGCACACTTCACCTGTCTCGCCAGTAGGAAGCGTTTTGCCTTCTGTATCGACACACTTGACGTCAAAGATCGGAGCGACGAATCCCTGGCTGCTGGGTTTGTCCGAGAGAAAGTAGCCTGCAGAAGTACTGATAATGCCGCTGGCTTCGGTCATTCCGTAGCCCTGCCCTGGTCGAGCTCCCCGGCCTCCTTTGTCAATTTTACCAACCAGGTCTGGCTGTACCGCTGCTCCACCGCCGTTAAGCGCACTCAGACTGGATGTGTCTCTCGACGCGAAATCCGGATGCATGATGATCTCGCGACTCATCGTCGGTACACCTGTGAATACCGTGATTTTTTCTTGCTCGATCAGACGCAATGCCTCACCCGCATCCCATTTGTGCATATGGACAAGCTTGCCGCCGGCGATAGTTGTGGTTTGCGCCAGGCAGTTGTTTGCTGTGACATGGAACAGTGGCGTCGCCACTATAGCGGCCATTTGGTTCTTGCTACCACCCAGCAGGTTGGGCGCGTCATTGCCTTCTGCTTTCGCCTGGGCTGTGGCCTGGGCGAGAGTACCAAACATGACGCTGAGAATGTTGTTGACGCAACCCCTGTGAGTCAATTGCGCGCCTTTGGGTTTGCCCGTCGTGCCCGACGTGTAGAAGATCGAGGCGACGTCGTCTGTATCAATATCGGCCTCGGGTAATTCGGGCGTTACGGCTAAGACCTCGGACCAAGGGGTCGCCCACTCGGGTACATCATCCACTCTGACGGCCGCGACTTTTATGTCAGGAAGGTCCTCTCGACACTCGGCAAAGCGGTCAAGTCGTTCCTCATCTGCGATCAGCAGTTTGCTGTTGGAATCCTGCAGGCCGTATTTCAACTCCTCTGCAACCCACCAGGCATTAACGCCCACTGACACTGCACCCACGCAGGCAATCGCCCAGTAACTCAGCATCCATTCAGGATAGTTGCGCATGGCGATGGCAACGTGATCTCCGGGCCGAACACCCTGGCTGACCATCCAGTTGGCGATTTTAGCGACTTCTTCATGTGCCTCGGCGTAAGTCCAACGCTCATCGCGATAAACCAGGTAGTCCGCTTCGGCATGACCTGCGGTGCTAAGCCAGATATCTCGCAGAGAGTTGGGTGCTGACGCCCAGGATTTAAGCTGTTGCCCATTTACTTCGACCGTTTTTATAGCGAACATCTGGCCGTCTGCCGTCATATCAGCGAACGTTTGCTTTAATACATCGTACATACCTTTGCGCTCCAAATAGTATGGGTCTTATTCGTGGATGGCTCATTTTCCACGTCTTGAATTCGCTTGCAAGTCTGGTGCCACGCAGGTTCCCTCTTGGCTGGAAACTTGAACAGTCTATGCCTTCAAAGCAGGACACTATTTTGTCAATAAGGCCACGTCCGGATACACGATCTAGCGAGTAGAGTTAATTTTTTGTCAAGAACGGGTTGGGGGTAAGCGTCCTGAGCCTGGCATAACAATTTGGGTCGCTAGTTGTGAAAAAGAGCGGCGAAATCGGATGATAGACCGGCGCGCAATAGGAAGAACGGCAAAACATAGCGATAGCCTGCGGCCTGATCAAATGAGAAAATTACGGTTTAACTCTTTCGGGAAGAATCCCTATGCATATGTATCGCGATACACAGTTTGCCTTGCTCGCAGTTATTCTAGGTCCATTATTGAGTGCATGCGAAGTGCCTGAAGGAACTCACATCACTGCATGCGAAGATGTGGGAGAGCTGCGTGTCGTGTGTGGCGTGCAAAGCCCGGAGGATATCGTCGTGGTACCCGGGGGTGAACACTTGCTGCTCAGTGAGATGGGTGGGATGGAGGGAGGGCCGGGTCGCATTGCCCTGTTTCACGTGGAGGATGAGACCTGGCAAACGGTGTTCCCTCTTGATACAAGCAGCGCGCCGACCGCACTTGCTGGCGACGAACAGTGCGCGGACGCGCCTGGTGTCGAATTCAGTCCGCACGGGCTTCACCTTGTTCAATTGGAAGATGAGACCTGGCGCTTTCTGGTGGTGAATCATGGAGGCCGAGAGGCAATAGAGCTGTTCGATCTGATATTGAGTAAGGAAGGGCCACCTGAATTAATCTGGCAGGGCTGCGTGTTTCCTGCGGATAATACGTTTATCAATGACGTGGTCGGGCTGAGCAATGGTGATATTGTCTACACGCGAATGTATCAGCCTGATGACCCCACCAGCGTATGGCGCGGCATGTTTGGATTCCAGACTGGCGACGTCTGGCGGTGGAGCAGTGAGACCGGCCCAATGCTGCTACCAGGTACCGAAGGCAGCCTCACTAACGGCATCCAGATAAGTGCGGATGAGCGCTATGTCTTTATCAATCAATACATTGATCAAAAGGTGCAAAAATATGATCTCAATGAG
Organism: Pseudomonadota bacterium; assembly: GCA_039178015.1. Classification (GTDB taxonomy): domain Bacteria; phylum Pseudomonadota; class Gammaproteobacteria; order Pseudomonadales; family Halieaceae; genus JARRPM01. The sequence goes on along the minus strand of JBCDFM010000005.1, from coordinate 7,054 downwards.
GAGAAAGAAGTCGCCAGTGCTGCGATAGCAAATGCTGATAACAGCGCATGGGCACCTTCAGGTGAGCTGTGGTTGGCCACCCATGAAATGGATGCTGCCACGTTTCTTGCCTGCACCGAGGACCGTAACGTGACCTGCGGAATGGCCTTTAATATTGTTGCACTCGATCCAGACACCATGGAGCACAGGGTGATCTTCTCGCACCAGGGTCCGCCGATGGGTGCAGCGACTGTCGCGGTGCCGCTAGATGATAAGGTCTATCTGGGTTCGTTCCTGGGCAATAGACTACTGATTGCCCCTATGGCGATGTTCAATTGAGTTGAAACTCTTTGATTCTGTTTTGATCACACTCCTCTCATGCGGGGGCTGTCACTGCAGTGCGAGGGCTTGCTGCCGCTGACTACCCAATAGCGCCGGCTGGCTCAATACGCTTTTCAAGTCGATGCTGAAGGCGGTATCTGCTTGGGCAACAGGTCTGGCACTGTTTTCGAAACCTAGGGTGTAGGCCCAAAGGTGTTGGTCAGAAAGTCTTGCATGGTCGCAAGGGCTTCCTTGCGAGTACCCAGCTTGTTTTTCGCATAAAACTCCTGAGGCAGTTCAGCTAGTTGATTTGCGATCACCATGCTGCGCTCATGAAGCTTGGAGGCGTCAACCACCTCGTCCAGGAAGCCAGCCTCTATTGCACCTCGCGGGCTGTACACTTCTGCCTGGATGGCGGCGCGCGTTTGATGACGTGGAGAAACTCTGGAAGTTACCAGCGCCATCATTAACGAAGGTATGTCCATGCTGATTGCAGTCTCTGGCAGGGTGATACGAAAGTCACCGTCAGCACCGACTCTCGTATCTGATGCGAGCAGTATAAATGCACCCAGCGCAACGCCGTGACCACTGCACGCTGCGACCACAGGTAGCGGGTAGCTATACAATCGGTGCAGCAGCTCGAACCCGCGTTTTACCAGTGCCATAGTTGCCTCAGGCCCTTTTTTAAATTCTGACAGATCAAAGCCAGCGGAAAACACGCCTTCACGACCGCGCAATAATACTGCTTTTGCTTCACCTTCTGCGCGATCCAAACCGGCATTGATGCCATCGATAAAGCTGTGTCCCACCGCATTGGCTTTGCCATCGTCTCGATGCAGGATCGCGATGTTGCCGTCTAAGCTGTATTCCATGATTTGGTTGCTCCGGGTTTCTGTCTAAACGCGCCAGTGATGAGCCAGGGTGAGGGATTGGCGAAGGTAATGACACTAACCATGCCATTTTTATGGGGCGTATACAAGCGACTTTTTGCAGTGTAAATCATGTACACTGCGCACAGCGAGGGCACATAGTTTCAATCTATGCCGCGACAAACATCAGGGAAGTGTTGAAGATGAGAACCGTGATGGATCAAGACACTGCAAGCAACAGCGATTCGAAGGCGGCTGCGAAAAAGCCAGACGGGCGCCTATTGCGCAGTGAGCGCAGCCGCCAGTTGATTATAGACGCGACCAAAGAGCTGGTTAATGAAGGTATTTTGATTCCTACGGCTCAGAATGTTGCTGATCGTGCGGGTGTCGGAATACGAACGGTCTTCAGGCATTTCGCTGACATGGAAACGCTCTACTTCACCATCGACTCGCAGTTGCGCGATAGTTACGAAAAATTGTTCGACGGGGGCGATCGAGAGGGGCCCCTGTCCGAGCGAATTCGACAGGCGGTAGAGAGGCGGGCAACAGCCTATGAAAAATATAGTCCACTCATGCTGTCAACGCGCGCTTTGATGTGGCGATCGCCGACGCTTAAAAAAAATATCGCGAGAAACCAAAAAGGGCTGCGCAAGGATCTGTCATCCTGGCTGCCTGAGACAGCAGCACTTGATTCGGTGAGACGCGAAACCATCGATGCGGCAGCCTCCTTTGAAACATGGAACCGGCTTCGCCAGCATCAGGGTCTGAGCAAAAAAGCGAGCGTAGACGTTGTCTGTGAGATTATCAGCCTTGCATTGAGCGCTAATAGTCGCGTTGCAGGGTGATAAACAGCGCGATCGTTGGCGGAGATAATCAGGTCTGAAGCGTTTTGCGAGCATTTTCCGCAAACGCGTCAGCGTTCTCCTTATTATCTATGACACCTTGTATTTTGAAAGGCACTTCAACACCTCGTCTCAGGCCTTTTTTTTCCTTCATAACCGCCAGCCAGCGGTCTAGGTTATCCAAGCCGTCTCGTGATATACCCGACCATTTATAGGTTCGTACCCAGCACCAATTGGCGATATCTGCAATCGAATAGTCGTCGGCTAGCCACTCGCTGTTCGCGAGGCGCGAATCCAGTACCTCGAACAGTCTTCTGCCCTCATTCTGATATCGGCTGATGACTGCGGGCAGCTTTTCCGGAAAGTAACGATAAAATACGTTTGCCTGTCCCATCATGGGGCCGATTCCAGCCATTTGGAACATCAACCACTGTATTACCCTAGAGCGGGCCTTGCGCTCCGTCGGTAGCAAGCGTCCGGCCTGCTCCGCCAGATAAATCATGATTGCACCCGTCTCGAAAACCGCGAAATCATCATTCGCTCGGTCCACGATCACGGGAATCCGGCCGTTTGGATTTAGCGCACGAAACTCATCTTTATGTTGCTCGCCCGAGCTGATATCGACCGTATGGGCTTCATAAGGAATGTCCAGTTCCTCAAGCGTACACGATGCTTTATGGCCGTTAGGTGTAGGCGCTGTATAAAGGTCGATCATTTCGGGGCCCTTTGATATTTAGATGGATTCTTGTGTGCGTAGAATATCAGTGGAGTTTGGCGGTAAGGTATAGGACGTACCGTCCTGGCTCAAAACATAGTTTTCGAAAACCTCATCGACCCCCTCCAACCAGGCAGCTTCCGCCGCTGGAAAGATAAGTGGTGGAACAATATGGTAGTAAACAAGTTCACCAACACCGGCATCTCTGGCTATCTCTGCGGCTTCAACCGGTGTTGCGTGATAGTCTAGTACGTCGATGGCCACTTTCGCCATGACCGGGTTGCCAATGGACTCGGCTGCTTCGTTCATGATCATTAGCAGATCAGCTGATAGAGCTTCATGAACAAGCAAATCCGCGCCCTCGGCGAAGCGCTGCAAGTTCGCTGACTTGACCGTGTCCCCCGATACCAAAATCGTTCTGCCTTGGTAACGGAACAAATAGGCAGCAGCGGGATTCACCGGCATATGGCCCACCGCGAGCATATGTATTGTCAGGCCATCTTGGTCGTAAACGGTGGTCAACTCGCCTTCGTCAGGAAGTTCAAAGGGTATCGCGGTCATACCCTTTCCAGTCAGGGGCGCCACAGTATCACCGTGGTGCTCATGGCGATACCCTGTATCCAGGCCGTAGGCTTTGTTGAAACCTTCGACAACCTGTTCAACACCTTCTGGACCAATGACGGGAAGTGGCGTTTTATTGGCGTTGGCAACCCAGCGCATCGTGGCCACTTCTCCCAACCCATCGATGTGGTCCGAGTGGTAGTGGGTCAATAGGACGGCCGCGATATTGCCCACAGGATAGCGCATGCGCGCCAAGTTTCTTACACCGTTGGTTCCGGCATCTACCAGAAAAATTTTATCTCCGGCAATGATGGCAACGCATGGACCTGAGCGCTTGATGTCGGGCATGGGTCCACCCGCACCGCAGATTGTCATGTGCAGCCCGGGGCCCAATTCGGCGATCGTATTTTGGGCCATGGCAGTCTCGGCGCCGCGACTCATTATGGCTTTGGCGACGTCTGCGCGCTGGGAATAGATGAGCCCTGACAGTATCAGCAAGGCCGCCATAGTAACGCCCAATTTTCGCATGTGAAGCCTCCATGTACGCTGCTTCAGCTATAAGTTTCTCTTGAAACACGTTCTACTCGCTCGCGTGACTGCAGCAAGTGTGACATGATGGCAGTATCTATGCCAATATATTTTACAGTGAACCGCTCCCAGGGATAAGACACCGTTTGCGACGGAATTTTGGCCAGCCAAGGCTGGCCGGAGTGCCGATCGCAGACCCGAGTCTATCTGCTGTGAGAGAATGCAGCTCGCAGGTGGTGGGCGGTGCTAGAGTCGTGCCGATGCTGGGTTCAGATTAGGAGAGAGTGGAATGGTGATTGACAACCGCGTGACAGAATTAACAGGTACGCAATATCCGATCATACAGGCCCCCATGGGTTGGATTGCGAGGGCGCAGCTAGCGTCGTCGGTCAGCAACGCGGGTGGGCTTGGCATTATTGAAACCTCATCGGGCGAGCTGGATAACATCAAGCGTGAAGTGCAGCTGATGCGGCAGTTGACAGATAAACCCTTCGGTATGAACGTGGCTCTATCCTATGTCAAAGGCAGCAATATTATCGATTTTGTGATTGATCAAGGCATTAAGTTCGTCACCACCTCATCGGGCAGCCCTAGCGTCTGTACGAGTGATTTCCAGGCCTCAGGCATTACGGTCTTTCACGTTGTGCCGACGCTGGACATGGCCCTGAAAGCAGTCGATGCCGGTGTCGATGGTTTGGTTGTTGAGGGTGGAGAGGGTGGTGGCTTTAAAAATCCCAGTCCGGTGTCAACAATGGTGTTGCTGCCGCTCATTCGATCCCGGTGCGAAGTGCCTATCATCGCAGCAGGAGGCATGTGTGATGGGCCGTCTATGGCCGCAGCGTTCGCCATGGGTGCAGAGGGTGTGCAAATGGGCACGCGCATGCTTTCCTGCCGCGAGTCTCCCGTTCACGATAACTGGAAACAGGCAGTGGTGTCGGCGCGAGAGACTGACACTGTGTTTCTGAATCAGCAGAGTCGTCCCGCGCTACGAGCCTTGCGCACCAAGCGCACCTCCGCATTAGAACCCCAGGGAAAGTTTAATGTAATGGAGAATATGGAGGGGATACCGCAGCTATACTTTGGTGGTGATATGGAAGCGGCAATTCCGCTGTCGGGACAGGTATGTGGTCGTATTGACCAGGTGCTATCGGCGCGCGAGATAATCGAAGAGACCATCGCTGGTTTCCAAGCCGTGATGGACGACCTGAGCAATCGCTATGTATCGAAAAGCACCGTAAATACTGGCTGATGTTGTTGGGCTCAGGACCAATCTACAAGTCGTCGCCAATCTGCCGTCCTGCCCTTGGGCCTGACCTACTTAGAGGCGCTTGGATGTCTGGTCTCCCAACATCGCCAATTCCAGATCCGCACGGGCGGCAGGTGGGTGGAGTTTCGAACAAAGGCGATGCACTCTGGCAGCTTTTGGGCGGGTTGGTTAAAACACCTTACCAGGATTCAGAATCCCCTTTGGATCCAAAGCGCACTTCAGGGTCCTCATCATAGCCACTTCTTGTGGCGAGCGGCTGATATCAAGGTAAGGTTTTTTCTCCAGCCCAACTCCGTGTTCAGCGGAAACAGACCCCTTGAAAGCGGCCAGTGGTGAATAGATGTGTTCCTCAACCATAGGTCTTAGTGCCCGCTCACAATCCTTGGGGACCTGCACCGCAAGGTGGAGATTGCCGTCGCCCAGGTGACCAAATATCCAGAGCTTATGATTGCCAATTGAGTCCCCCAGTGTTGTCCTGAGACGCCTGGTATAAAGATCCATTTCTGTGATGGGTAGGGACACGTCAAAAAGCATGGTATCGCCGTCATTCATTGTCTGCTCGACGTCGTCGCGCAGGGCCCAGAAGCGCGCGCAGTCGCCCTCCGATTGTGAAATCGCAGCGTCCGCTATCAGGCCTGCTTCGAGCGCGGATTCCAGTGCATTAGCAAAGCGTTGTTCATCTAGATCGCGGTCTGCACCTTGACTTTCGACCAGTACGTAGAAGGGGTAATTTTGAGAAATAGGTGGCCTGCCCAGTGCGGGAGGCGTGGTTACCAGGCAATAAAAGTCTTGCCACATCACCTCAAAGGCCGAAAGCGTTCCACCCAACCCCTTATCGAGATGGCGCAGCAAATCACTGACATGCTCAAAGCTGTCACAGGCGACAAAGGCCATATTGCGAGTGATGGATTCTTCCCGGAGACGCAGAACCAGTTGTGTAATAATCCCGAGGGTTCCTTCTGAACCGATAAAAAGTTGCTTGAGATCATAACCGGTGTTGTTCTTGATCATCTGATTCATGCCTGACACCACGGTTCCATCTGCTAACACCGCTTCTAAACCGAGCACCATATCCCGCATCATGCCATAACGGATAACGCGGTTCCCGCCTGCGTTGGTGGCTGCGTTACCACCGAGCGTGGCAGTACCTCTGGCCCCCAGATCGAGCGGGAACATGAGATGGTGCTCATGCGCAGCCTCTTGTAATGCCTGCAAGGTGACCCCGGCCTGCACGACTGCGGTCCTCTGCGCGGGATCGATCTCCAGGATCGTTCGCATCCGTTCTAGAGAGAGAATAATCTCCGCCGGAGCGGCGTCTCCGCCGTGGACTAAACCGGTCAATCCTCCCTGGGTGACCACGGAGATCTGCTGTTGGTGAGCCCAGCTCAAAACAGCTGACACCTGGTCCGTATCGAGAGGCCTGGCAAGCGCGGCGGCCTGCAGGTTATCGGAACGCCAGATTCCCGCAGCGCGCGTAGCGGTGTCTTTCGCGTCAAGTACCGCATTTTCACCAATTAAGGATCGTAGTTCAGCGACAATATTCACCAATTGAATCCTCTGCCAGTGACGTGCTCGGCGCAAAGCGAGCCATCTGTTGATCCGATCTGCAATCTGGTTAGTATGCCAGATATCCCGGCGCGGTAGTGATCTAACTCCACCGAAGCTGGCCGCTCTTCTGCGGGGGCCATTGTGTCACCCTGTCGAGCATATTCGCCTATCGACACTTGGCATCACAGCAGAAGGTCGATCTGGATATCCTAGCCTACGAAGGTATGCATAGATGATTAGTCTGGTTGGAATAGATCACATCGTTTTACGCGCGAACGACTACCAGGGGCTCATAGATTTTTACTGTCAGGTGCTGGGCGCCAGGGTCGAGCGCACCGTCAAAGACTTAGGTTTGGCGCAGCTTCGAGCGGGTAGTGCCTTGATTGACATAGTGGATGTGCATGGAAAACTGGGCCGAACAGGG
>JBCDFM010000004.1:0-60527 GCA_039178015.1 Pseudomonadota bacterium | reverse complement strand
CCACATCGATAGCCTGCTTGACCCGTATCGCCTTGATCCACGGGCGGCGGAATTGATCGCAGAAAGCAGGTGTCTCGTCGCCGTGAAATTGAATTAGGTCGACGCCTACTGCATCCAAGGTCTCGCGAATTTCAGATTCGGGAGCATTCACGAATAATCCCACGGTTGTAACGAACGGTGGTAAGGCCGCGACAATCTCAATAGCCCGGTCAACATCTACTGACCGGGGACTGGATCCGTAGAACACAAGCCCCAAAGCGTCTGCGCCTGCTGCGACAGCCAAGAGCGCATCCTCGACGCGAGTCACGCCGCAAATTTTAATACGGGTTCGCCTGGTCAAAGCCGGAGTCCGATGCTGAATTCGGCGCGAATGGTAGCAGATCTGGTTTACCCCTGTCTGCAACGCTAGGCAGAGCGAAACCGCGCGGCAATAACCTCGCCCTAAAGTAGCAAGGATCCAGATGCGCCGTTCATAGTGCCGACGATTTCAGCTATTCGTCTTCAGGTCGCAACAGCAGTGGTCCGTACGGTGTGGCAGGTAGGCCAAACTCCTGCGGGTACTGCACATCGACAAGATAGAGACCGTCGGCTGGGGCAGTTTCTGCGGCCTTGCTGCGGTCTCGACCAACCAGGAGCTGTTCTATCCATTCAATAGGCTGCAAACCACTGCCAACCGCTATGAGAGAGCCCGCTATATTGCGAACCATGTGATGCAGAAAGGCATTCGCCCGGATATCGATCACCACGAGGTCGCCCTGTCGGGTCACTGTGACACGTTGCACGTTGCGCATGGGCGATTTGGATTGACAGGAGGCGGCGCGAAAGGCTGAAAAGTCCCGTTCTCCCAATAGCGCTTGCGCCGCTTCGTGCATGCGCCAGTGATCCAGCTGGCGGCGTTGCCAGGTAAGCTGACCCACGAACTGTGCAGGGCGCACCGGGGTGTTGGCAATAATGTACCGATAGCGTCGGGCTAACGCCGAAAACCGGGCGTGGAAGCTCTGATCGACCGCAACCGCCCAATGCACGCGCACATCGAGAGGCAGGTTGGAGTTTGCTCCAACGACCCAGGCCTTGGCACTTCGCGAAACCGATGTTTCAAAATGAACGAACTGGGCAAATGCATGTACGCCGGCATCCGTTCTTCCCGCACAGATCAGATCAATGTGTTGATTCGCTACCTGTGAAAGTGCCGCCTGCAGCGTGCTCTGAACAGTGTGCACAGACGCTTGAGGTTGCCACTGCCAGCCCTGATAGGAGCGCCCGTTATATTCGACTCGACAAACGATCCGGCCATTCGCAGGCAGTGGTTCGTTCGAAAATCGCTCGAGCAGGTCAACCAATGCGCTCTAGCAGCGCCCTGGCTTCATCCTTCAGTTCATCGCCTCCTTCAGCGGCCACTTCTTCGAGTATTTGCCTCGCGCCATCTTCGTCACCCATATCGATGTAGGCACGTGCCAGATCGAGTTTGGTGGATAAACCGTCACTACCAGCGGCGATCACCAGTTCCTCGTCTTCTGACTCCGAAGAGAGTTCAGACTTTTCAAAGTCTGCCGATAAATCCAGTTCGTCATCGACGCTTTGAGTGGTTTCAGGCTCTTCAATCTCCAGCCCGGTAAATTCTGATTCCAGTGCGTCTCCCGAATCTGAGAGCAAGTCCGTATTAGCATCGATCGCGCTGGCCTGCTCTGAAGATCCGGTCTGCGCAAGCATCTGGCCGTCTAGCGCTGCTCTTCCCGCGCTGATACTCTCCGCGTCACCAATAGCCTCCAGCTCTGACATCTCTTCCCTAGCAGCGCTTCGATTACCTGTTTCCATGTAAAGCTGCAGCAGCTTGAGTCTGTAATCTGGGTTATCTGGATCGTTTACCAGTGCCGTCTTAAGCAGGTCAATCGCCTGCGGATAACGCCCATAAGCAATATAAATCTCAGCCTCTGCCAGCGCATCACTGGCTTCATCCGAGGCATATTCGTCATGCTTGCGCTCGCCATAACCGCGGCTTCCCGACTCGGGCTCCTCTTGCGGCACTTCCTCCGCCACCGCGGCTGCAGCAGGCTCTGATTCAAAAATGGAATCCTGCTCGACATCGAGCGCCTGATCACGCAGCTGCACATCGGCGAACGCGTCTTGGTCTGTGGCAGGCTCAACCATCAGGTCATCTGCTTCCGTTGCACTGCGACGGCGCATGAAAATAAAGCCCAGAACTGCCAGCACTACGGCACCGACAATGAACCAGATATTGCTGAAAAATCCGGGCGTATCCTCTTCCTGGGCGGCCGGGGCGGGGGCAGGTGTTGCCGCCACAGGCTCCTCGACGTCGACCTCCGCTATTTCTTCAACGACGGGCTCCGGTTCAGGGATCACCTCGACGACAGGTTCAACACCTTCATCGAGCATCATGTCATCACCTTCTGCGCCTGGTACTGCGCCAACATCCAGCTCAACGATCTCTGACTCTGGAAGTTCTCCCTCAAGCGCTTCCAATTCAACGCTGTCCATCGCCGAGAGTTCGCCAATACCATCAGCCTCGGTCTCGGTAATCGCATTTTGCAATGCTGCAATCTGCTCGTCCTTCAGGGTGACAATGCGCTGCAGCGTCTCGACTTGCTGCTCCATCGAACTCAGTCGTTGTTCTAGCTCATCTCGCTCTAAGCCGGCTCGCTCGGCCTCTTCCATAGCGGCAGCGGTGGCGGCGACAGACCCCGCTGTCGCGCCCGCCACAGACGAATCTTCAGGTTCGGCAGAGATCCGCAGGGACGGACCAATGCCCTCATCAGGCGCTAGCGCCTTGCTTCTTTCATAGGCTTCATTCTGTGATTGCACTTCCGCGAGAGCCCGGTCGAGATCTGCCGAGCTGATGTCGTTTTCATCAGGCAGGTATACGATATAGCCCGCTTTCACCTGGTTGATGTTGCCACCGATGAAAGCATCCGGGTTCATGCGCTGTATATCGAGCATGGTTTGATAGACGGAGGCACCTGCAGGCCGAGCTCGCGAGGCAATATCCCACAGTGTATCGTCTCGCGAGATCATGTACTGCTGACCCGCTATGGGGGTAGGCGATGCCCCTGCGTTGAATGCACGACTCGGCATTTGACCGGGCGCAAGGTTGGAGTCGCGTATATCGACGCGTGTGCCCGAGCTCGCGCTAGCTACTGGTTTTTTTTTTGCCGGCTCTGCTTCGCCGTCGATCTCTGCTACCCGTTCACTCGCCGAAACCACCGGCGTTGAGTCATCGAACACGGGTGGGTCCACCAGCACCGTGTATTCCCGCAGCAAGCGTCCAGAGGGCCAACGTGCTTCAACGATGAAGTCCAGATAGGGTTCGAGAACAGGTTCCTCGGATGTGATGAGGATGCGACCGCGTCCCTGTTCGTCAACTTCAACATCAAAGGAGATACTGGTGAGAAAGTAGGCGCGGTCTACGCCCATTCGCTCGAAATCTTCCGACGTTGCCAGCCGTATCCGGATTTGGTCTTCGCCCAGCCCTTCGAGATTGAGTAAATCAACCTGTGCGGCCAGTGGTTCGTTCAAATAGGATTCCAGGGTCATATCCCCCAGACCCAGGCCCCATACTGAACTCGCTTGTACACACCCCAGTGAAAAAACTACCGCAGCAATCTTTTGCGCCATACCGATGCCTAATTGTTTTTCTCTGTTTGTGGTTTCCAACCGGACTCCCCTAAGCCCGGCAACTGCTTCGGAATTAGAATGGCACAACGCCCGTAAATTGCCCCTACTGACGCAGACGCTGCTGTAAGAATAGCGGCGCTTTTTGATGCTTCCGTGCTCGTTCCACACCCCGAATTAGCACCAAGTATCAGTTAAGTACCCATATTAATCAAGGCAAGTTGTCACCATTAATGAAGGTAAGTCGAGATTAATTTTTCCGCTATTTGCACACTATTCAGCGCTGCACCCTTGCGAAGATTGTCGGAAACGATCCAAAGATTCAGGCCTCGGGGATGCGAGATATCCTCCCGCACACGGCCCACAAATACGGCATCATGTCCCGCCGCATCGACCACTGCAGTGGGGTAACCACCGTCGGCCTGCTCGTCGATCAAGGTGACACCGGCTGCTTCAGAGAGCAGGGCGCGTGCTTCATTCGCTGTGAGCTTATCAACCGTTTCGATATGTACAGCCTCTGAGTGGCCATAAAAGACCGGGATTCGCACGCAAGTTGGGTTCACTTCGATGCTATGATCGCCAAATATTTTTCGCGTCTCCCACACCATCTTCATTTCTTCGCGTGTGTATCCGTTGTCCTGAAACTTGTCGATATGCGGGATTGCGTTGAAAGCAATCTGCCGAGGGTACACTTCGTTCTCAATTTCCAGACCATTGAGCAATCGCGCTGTTTGGCCTGCCAACTCCTCAATCGCCTCCTTACCCGAGCCTGAAACCGCCTGATAGGTTGCGACATTGATGCGTTCGATGCCCGCTGCATCATACAGCGGCTTCAGTGCCACCAGCATTTGGATGGTCGAGCAATTGGGATTGGCAATAATGTTGCGGCGGGTGTACTCCGCAAGCGCTTCTGGATTGACCTCCGGCACAACAAGCGGAATGTCGTCGTCGCGACGAAAATGTGAAGTATTGTCCACCACGATACAGCCGGCCTCGGCCGCCCTGGGCGCGAAGTCTGCAGAAATACTGCCCCCGGCGGAAAACAGGCCAATTTGCGCCTGACTAAAATCAAACTCCGCCAGATCGGTGACGGCCACACTCTTGCCGCGGAACATCACAGTTTTGCCCGCAGATCGAGCGCTCGCCAACGGATATAAGGTCCCTACAGGGAACTCCCGCTGCTCCAAAATTTCAATCATGGCCTCGCCCACCGCCCCGGTGGCGCCAACCACGGCAACATTCCATTCAGTTTGCATCATTCCTCACTGTGACACTGCCCCTTACCGCAGCGCCTCTATTATTGCATCGCCCATGCCCACAGTATTCACCAGCGTCTTGCCGGCACTATAAATATCGGGTGTTCGCAGCCCCTTCTCCAATACAACATCCACCGCCCGTTCGATTGCATCAGCCGCATCGCCCCTGCCCAACGTGTAACGCAGCATCATCGCCACCGACAATATCGTTGCCAGCGGATTCGCTTTACCCTGACCCGCGATATCCGGTGCAGAGCCGTGACAAGGTTCGTACATACCTCGCTCATTCACATCTAGTGAAGCAGAAGGCAACATACCGATCGAGCCGGTCAGCATGGCGGCCGCGTCAGACAGGATGTCGCCGAACATGTTACCGGTTACCAACACGTCAAACTGTTTCGGTTCGCGAAGTAACTGCATGGCCGCGTTGTCAACATACATATGCGTCAGCTCGATATCGGGATACTCTCCGGCCACCTCATCCAATACTTCCCGCCATAGCATGGTCACTTCCAGCACATTGGCCTTGTCTACCGAGCAGACTCGACGATCGCGTTTTCCGGCCAGATCAAAGGCCAGGCGAGCCACCCTGCGAATCTCGGATTCACTATAAACATAGGTGTTGTACCCCTCACGCTCACCGTTCTCCAGCTCACGTATGCCACGGGGCTTCCCGAAATAAATACCGCCCGTGAGCTCGCGCACAATAAGTATGTCCAGTCCGGCAACAACCTCGCGTTTCAGGCTAGACGCGTCCGCCAGCTGCGGATACAAGATCGCTGGGCGCAAGTTACCGAACAGATCTAGTTCGGAGCGCAGCCCCAATAAGCCCTGTTCCGGGCGCAGATGTCTCTCCAGCCCATCCCATTTAGGCCCGCCCACAGCGCCCAGCAAAATCGCATCGGCTCTGTGGGCAAGCTCCAGCGTTTCGGAGGGAAGTGGCACGCCCATCTCATCGATAGCCGCACCGCCGACCAAGCCGTGCTCCAAGCTCAACTCGAGCATAAATTGCTGATCGATACACCGTAAGACCTTTATTGCCTCGGACATGATTTCCGGTCCGATGTTGTCACCTGGCAGTACCAGCACTGTTTTCGACATCCGCTTGGCTTCCTACCTTATTACATCGAATAGCCAGGGCGTACGCGCTCTGGCACGCTGCTCGTAGGCGCGAATCGCATCCGCCCGTTCAAGCGTCAGGCCTATATCATCCAGGCCTTTCAACAGGCAATGCCGGTGAAACTCATCGATCTCAAAACTGTAGACATCGCCTTCGGGCGTTTCGACCTGTTGTTCCTCAAGATCCACCGTGAGTTCGTAACCCTCTTTGGCATACAGTTCCTGAAACAAGGTCTCCACGATCTCGTCATCCAAAACCACCAGGAGAATCGCGTTCTTAAAACAGTTGCTGTAGAAAATATCAGCAAAACTCGGCGCGATGATGCAGCGAAAGCCGTGATCCTCCAGCGCCCAGGGAGCGTGTTCCCGGCTGGATCCACAGCCGAAATTCTCCCGCGCAAGCAAGATAGACGCCCCCTGATAGCGCTCGTGATTGAGCGGGAAATCAGGATTTTGCGGGCGCTTGCTGCAGTCTTGTCCTGGCTGCCCTTCATCCAGGTAGCGCAGATCATCGAACAGATGGGGCCCGAATCCGCTGCGTCGGATAGATTTAAGAAACTGCTTGGGAATGATCAGGTCTGTATCGACATTGGCGCGATCCATGGGAGCGACCAGTCCGCGTTCGGCTATAAAGCTCTTCATCTGTGTTCTCCTGCGCCGGAACTACCAGTTCCGTACATCGACAAAATGACCGGCCACGGCAGCGGCAGCGGCCATCGCTGGACTTACGAGATGGGTCCGACCACCAAAACCCTGTCGGCCCTCAAAATTACGGTTTGAGGTAGATGCACAGTGTTCTCCCTGACCCAGTTTGTCCGCGTTCATCGCCAGGCACATGGAACAACCCGGCTCACGCCATTCCATACCGGCATCAAGAAAAATCTGGTCCAGACCCTCGGCCTCCGCCTGGCGCTTCACCTCGCCAGAGCCTGGTACGACAAGTGCCTGTTTGACCGATTTTGCGACGTGCTTGCCGCGCACGACCGCGGCCGCCGAGCGCAGATCTTCAATACGCGAATTCGTACATGACCCTATAAATACCCTGTCCGGGCGTATATCCGTGATCGGCATGCCCGGCTGTAGGCCCATATACTCCAGGGCTCTGACAACCGCCTCACGGTGTGTGTGGTTTTCAATCTCCGCCGGATCCGGTAGCTGACCATTAACCGGCAACACCATTTCCGGTGATGTACCCCACGTCACTTGCGGGAGGATGTCGTCTCCGTGGAGCGCTACCACGCGATCGAAATGCGCATGATCATCACTGTGCAATTCTCGCCAGGCGGCTTCGGCTTGTTCCCACATCTCTCCCTGAGGGGCATAAGTTCGACCTTTCACGTACTCCAATGTCGTGTCGTCCACTGCCACCATACCCATGCGAGCCCCGGCTTCTATCGACATATTGCACATGGTCATGCGGCCTTCCATACTCATGTTGCGCACCACTTCGCCACCGAATTCTATGGCGTAGCCGCTACCACCGGCCGTGCCAATCTTGCCTATGACCGCTAAAACCACGTCTTTGGCGGTCACTCCTTGCGCCAGTCGACCGTCGATGCGCACCAGCATATTGCCCATCTTCTGTTGAATAAGACACTGAGTAGCAAGCACGTGCTCGACTTCAGAGGTACCAATACCGTGCGCGAGCGCACCCAGTGCACCATGAGTAGACGTGTGAGAATCGCCACAGACGACCGTCATTCCAGGCAGAGTCGCGCCCTGCTCTGGGCCTACTACATGCACAATACCCTGCCGTCTATCATTGATATCGTATTCGACAATGTCATAGTCCCTGCAGTTGTCATCCAGCGTCTGTACCTGCAACCGGGATATGGGATCGGCAATAGCCGCAACGCCGCCGCTGCGCTCAACCCGCTCGGTTGGCACGTTGTGATCCGGCACGGCGAGGTTGGCGTCCCGACGCCAGAGCGCACGTCCCGCCAGGCGCAGGCCCTCAAATGCTTGCGGAGATGTCACCTCATGTAACAGATGACGATCGATATAGATGATAGACGTGCCGTCCTCATGCTCTTCGACAACGTGGCTTTCCCATAATTTGTCATACAGCGTTTTACCGGTCATGTTGCGACCTCTTGCCTCAATTCAATGGGTATTGGACGCATTATGCGCTTGCACATTCCATAACTCAAATTTATTATTTTTATATATTGTATTCCTAAGGAGAATTTATATGGAGCTGCAACACCTGCGCGCATTCCAAAATGTCGCCGAGACAGGCTCCTTTTCCCTGGCGGCAGAAAAACTACATCTGACCCAACCTGCAGTTAGTAAGCGCATCGCACTATTGGAGCAGGAACTGGGTGCAGAGCTGTTTGATCGCATTGGCCGAGACGTTAGCCTCACAGAAGCTGGACGTGTTTTACTCCCCCACGTCAGAGCCGTGCAGCAGCAACTGGAAGCCGCCAGACAGTCTGTTCTCGACCTATCCGGAGAGATTGCTGGCGAACTGAAGCTCGCCACCAGTCACCACATTGGCCTGCATCGATTGCCACCAGTGTTGAGCCAATTCAGCAGCGCCTATGAACACGTTCATATCGATATCGACTTCATGGACTCAGAACAGGCTTACGACAGAATTTTGCAAAACCGCGCTGAAATTGCTTTTGTGACCCTGGCACCAGCCGAACAGCCGTCACTTGTCACCCTCCCCGTGTGGCCAGACCCGCTGGCGTTCATGGTCGGAGAAAACCATCCGCTGGCCAGCGCGGACAGTGTCAATTTGTCTATCTTGAGTCAACACGCCGCCATCATTCCAGGGCTCAATACCTATACGGGACAGATTGTGGCGCGCCTGTTTAATCAACACGATCTACAGCTGCAGGTGTCCATGGCAACCAACTATCTGGAAACCATCCGCATGATGGCGTCAGTGGGCTTGGGCTGGACCGTCTTGCCGCGCACCATGTGCGACGAATCGCTCACCGAGCTTAAGGTCCAGCAAGTCGACATAGCACGCACACTGGGTCTCGTGTATCACCGCGGGCGAAGCCTGTCTCGTGGCGCACGAGCTTTCGTCGATGTGGTATCAGCATTTAGTCGGCATACAGACTAACGAATCGCCTCGGGTGCCCCGTCACCAGCGCCAGTTGTCTGCACCAAGCCATCATGATCGGGTAAGTAAAAGGTACCGCTGAATCTCGCGACCACGCCGCTGCCGCAGCTCACAACACCGCTTGCAAATCCAAAGCGCCGCTTCAGCGTTACCAACTGCACATCAGCCTGAATCCACTCACCCAACTTCGCCGCAGCAATAAAGTCCACCGTCAGATTAATGGTGGGCGCACCGCCATGCGTGTTGCGCGCCACATTGACGCCTGTTGCCGCGGCAAAATCCGCGAGTGTACTCAAAGCTCCACCATGGCAAATGCCCATGCTGTTCGCGTGCTGTCCAGCCACCGTCAAGCCAACACTAACTGAATCGTTTTCAATGCGAAGATAAAACGGTGCGAGCGCGGCGCTGAATCCACCAAGCGATGGTATTTCTTTAAATCCCCGTGGTGGTTCCTGAACTGCCGAATCGTTCATATCGTTAGTCTCTTCCAACTACACTGGCTAGCGCATGCGTTTGAATCCGCTGCTTGCAGGTGAGTTCTGATCATACCAATAGGGCCCGCTGCCTGTATGCATAGCAAAGACGCATGTGCACCGGTTTTAGAAAATGCCCATCACCAGGCCTGCAGCGAAGGCGCGACCGAGATCGCCCGCAGAACGCAAGTGCTGTTCGCAAATCTCCCCGCGAAGAATAAGTGGCTCTGCGGCAGAGGACATCGGGTAGCCCTGCAGGATACGCTGCATTTGCTTTAGCGCGCCGCGACCATCGTTGCCCGCACTGATGATGCACGCATAGGACAACACCAAACCTCTGTCGATAGCGGGATAAAGTGTACGATCCAAAAAATCCTTCATGCCGCCACTCAGTGTCCCGGAGTTTTCAGCCGCGATCAGCATTAGACCGTCGGCGCGGCTAAGGGCGACAAGGCCTGCGTCCCAGGCTCGCAGAGCGTGCACACGCACGCCTTCCTCTCGTCGTGCATCGCGCCAGGCAGCTCGGGCGAGACTAGCGCTAGTTCCGCTCTGGCTATGATAAACGATCAGCATTGACTTCATGATTTCGTCGTACTCTTTGAGCTCCCCGTGATTTCAATACAGCACAGATATACTGTCATCGAACAAGTTCACGCTGGCCAAGCAGTTCGCACCGATTGAGGCTTTTACGCCGACCACAATGCTGCTCTAATACTCGCCACCGCGATAGTCACATAAAAAGGAGCAAGTAGCGATGTCAGATGCCAATAGACAATGGCTGTTGAAAGAACGACCCGTGGGGATGGTTGGCCCAGAGCACTTCCAACTGGTGACCGCTGCGCTTCCCGAACCCGATCTCAATGCAGGCGAAGTGCTCATTAAAACGCTCATGTTGGGTTTCGATCCTGCAATGCGTGGCTGGGTTATGGATGAACGCAGCTATCTGCCGCCGGTTGAATTGAATACACCCATGCGCGCTACAGGCGTTGGCCAGATAATCAGCTCAGAAAACCCCGCTCTACCAAAGGGGGCTCTGGTGCAGGGCTTTCTTAACTGGCAAGAGTACAGCGTAGGCGGGCACGCAGATCCTCTGCCGCTGCGCGTATTACCCGAGGGGGTGATGGCAAATACTGCACTCAGCATCTTTGGTGCCACAAGCTTGACAGCTTATTTCGGCCTGTTGGACGTCGGCCAGCCGTCGAGCGGAGATACCGTCTTGGTATCGGGTGCGGCTGGCGCTACCGGGTCTATCGTCGCCCAAATCGCTCGACTAAAGGGTGCCCGCGTGGTTGGCATTGCCGGCGGGGAAGACAAATGCAGATGGCTCCGCGATGAGTGTCGAGTCGACGGGGTTATCGATTACAAACGTGAAGATCTGACTGCGCGGATCGGTGAGCTCTGCCCCGACGGCGTCAATCTATTCTTTGACAATGTCGGAGGCAAAACTCTGGAGGCCGCCATTACACATATGGCGGATTTCGGGCGCATCGTCTTGTGCGGCGCTATCTCTGGCTACAACGATACGGCACCTGCACCAGGACCAAACAACTTGATGATCTTGGTTACTCGACGTATCCGCATGCAAGGCTTTATCGTCCTCGATTTCCTGACACGCGCGGAGGAAGCCTATGCGCAACTCGCGCAATGGGTGAGCGCCGGAGAGTTGGTTTGGCGCGACGATATCCAAGAGGGTTTTGAAAACATACCCGCCACGCTACAACGATTGTTCGACGGCCGAAATAGCGGAAAACAGCTATTGAAACTGGCCGAGGCGGAATAGTTATCCACAGGCAAACTTGTGGATAACTATGGGGACGAAGTGGCCGGTGCAGAATGAGTTTTCCACCTACAGCCAGGTGAAAACAAAATAACCGATCGACTGCTAAGTCTGTTACCAATCAAGAATCAATGACTTACGCTATTTTTGTAGCGTTTTTTGCGTGCACCCTGATGCTGACTCTATAAATAAAGGGGTTAGCGGTCCTTTGTGGATATTATGTCCGCTATTCAGTTGGCAGACGCTTACCGCCGATCGCCCCAGCCACCGCGGCTTTTGGTGGTAAGGGGTCCACCTCGGGCACGCTTAACGCAGATTTAACAGCATTTGTATGTACGTTGCTCACACACCTTGGTACGACTGAACTAGCACTTGTGTTGGAGCTGCCAGCATCGATGGGGCTGGCGTTTGCGCCGAAAATCCGGATCCAGTGTCGCCGACGTGATATCCACAAGTTCATACTCATTGCCCACAGCGCAATCCATAGAAAAGCCGCGTCGGTTGTTCGAAAAGTACAGGGTACCCTGAGGATGTAACAGCGCCATCGCGGACCGGATAAGTTCGAGATGGTCGCGCTGAACATCAAAGCTCTCCGCCATAGCACTCGAGTTAGAAAACGAGGGTGGATCCAGCAGGATCAGGTCATACTCTCCCGTGGCGCTAGCTAGCCAGCCCAAGCAGTTTGCTTTAATCAGCCGATGCTTATCCTCATCGATTCCATTGCGCTGATAATTTCGCCTCGCCCACTGCATGTATGTATTGGACATGTCGACGCTGGTAGAACTGCGAGCACCACCTAAAGCGGCGTGAACTGTGGCAGACGCCGTATAGCAAAACAGATTGAGAAACGTTTTACTATTCGACTCACGATAGAGGCGCAGGCGCAGGGGTCGATGGTCAAGAAACAAACCTGTATCCAGGTAATCCTGCAGATTGACCAATAACACGGCCGCGCCTTCATTGACGCTGATGAGTTCACCACGACTGCTGAGCTTCTCGTACTGCTGGGCTCCCCGCTGCCTCTGCCGGCGCTTATAAAAAACATTCTCCGGTGGCAGATTCAAAGCCACCGGCAGCGCGGCCTCTATCTCCCGGAATCGCTTAGCTGCGGCGCGCGCATCGACTGACTCTGGAGCCTGATACTCCGAGACACTCAGATGGTCTCCGTAAACGTCTATCGCAACTGCATACTCTGGCATGTCCGCGTCGTACAGACGGTAACAGCTAATCCCTTCGCGCTTGCGCCAGGATGCCAACCGTTTAGCATTCTTACGTATACGATTCTGAAACATTTGCGCACCCTGCGAGAGCGGCGCTTGCGGTTCCACTGCCCCATCGTCTTTAGCTGCCTCTAGGGCGTCATCAGATAGTGGTTTTAGTCGATTGTTCTTGAGATTGAATAACAATAGATGCACTTCCATCTTGCCGTTATAAAGTCGATAGCGTTTATGGCTACGCAGGCCCACCGCTTTGCCCAAAGCAAGTTCACTAGTTAATACACCAGCCTGCCAATCCTCAAACTCGCTGCTCATCAGCTTTCCCAACTGGTTGTACAGCGCACGCAAATCGTCCTTTTCACCCAGGCGCTCTCCATAGGGAGGATTGCAAATCAACAGACCCGAGTTCATTGCAGCATGCGTAGGTCGGCGCAGCGCCTTCAGTGCCTTGTTGGTCACCCGCACCTGTTTGGTAAGACCCAGCCTGGCAATATTTTCCTGTGCTTTGAGCACAATGCGTGGGTCGGCATCATAGCCGCGGATTTCAGGCAAAGTTGTCGCCAGACCTTTCTTTGCCCTGCCCTGCGCATCCGCGTATATCGCCTGCCACTGGTCCGGCTTGTGACCCCACCAGTGCTCAAATCCGTGATGTTCCCGACTCAGACCCGGCGCAATATCGGCAATCATCATTGCGCCTTCCAACAGCAGAGTAGCGGATCCGCACATCGGATCGAGTAGGGCTCCACCGCGCGCTGCAACCGCCGGCCAATCGGCTCGCAGCAAAACTGCAGCCGCCAAGTTCTCCTTTAGCGGTGCAGCGCCGCCGTCGAGCCGGTAACCTCGCCGATGCAAACTACCGCCGGAAAAGTCCAAAGAAAGGGTTGCGCGTTCTTTATTCAGTCTTACATTGAGTCGAATATCAGGATTTTGACGCGCCACTGTGGGGCGTTTTCCCTCGCGCAGAGTGAACCAATCAACAATCGCGTCCTTACAGCGTTGAGCGCCGAATTGCGTATTGCGAAACGCGTGACTTCTACCTATAAAATCCACTGCGAAGCTGGCCTCCACGGCAAACAGCTTGTCCCAATGAATGTTTAGAAGTTGCTGGTAAAGGCTGTGATCGTCCTTCGCCTCTAACTCAGCGATTGGCATGAGAATACGGTTCGCCAGCCGGGACCAAAGACAGGCGCGATAGCCAAAAGCCAGCGGACCCCTAGCGCTGACTCCCGCCACGGTTTCCTTTGTTTCACTGGCACCCAGGGTCTGCAGCTCTCTCGCAAGTAGGCTCTCGATCCCTTTTGGGCAAGCAGCAAACCAGCTGTCGGTATGCCCAGTAGTGGAGGAATGTCGTTCAACCATGATCGCAGCGCCAATAAAGCAACGGCTTTACTTCCCCTGTTTTAAGATTCGCAAAGTGCCTCAGAGTGTTTGCTGATCACAGCCTAAGTTGATCAGGACTTACTGCGCCTCGAGGCAGCGGGCGCTCGCTTGCGTTTGCGTGGGGCGGGCTTTTTCTTTGCCACAGTCTTCGTTTTGGCTTTGGGTTTTCGCTTTGGTTTTACCGCCGCTTTGTCGGTCGCAGCTTTCTTATCGGTCCCGGTTTTTTTGGCCGTCCTGGCCATTTTTTCAGATTGCATGACGTCCAGCACGAGGCTTATTGAGCTTTCCATATAATGTACGAAGCGCTCGTATTCATCGTCTGTAAAGCCGCGCAAAATATCGTGCTGCCGGTAAAGGTTAACAAAACGTCGCTCCCGTTCGTACTGCTTGGGCAGCGCTAGCACACCCCATTGCTCCAGTGTTTTTTCCAGCGCGGGGTTATAGGTGCGCAAAAACTTAATCAGAAAGGGAATAGGATCATGACGCGCTAGCAGAGAGGCACTGCGCAGCATAACCTCCAGAGGCATAATCGTCTGTCCGCTTTCGATATCCTCCAACACGGACTTGTCGGCCATGCCAAGACTTTCAGCAAGGTCCTTGATCGACAAGCCCGCGGTTTCCCTGGCATCTCTGAGGAAGTGACCTGCCTCCGCCATCGCTTCAAGGCGTTCAGGTTCTAGTTGATTAAGTACGGCAGAGCGCAGCCAGTTTTCACCGTACATCGCGGTCATAGCAGCGGTGTTCTTTGCCAGGCCCAAGGTGCCGCCGGCGACCTGACCAGTAAGCTTGCGGACTTGCTCGAGGAGTGAGGCGGTCTCTTGTTCTGCGTTTTTTCCGGCCATAGCTGAAGCATAGCCTATTAAGTACCTAAAGCGTAGATCCCTTTAGTTTAACTTGGCAGTGGTCAGTTGGGCGCAGGCAAACCCGTCTCGAGAGCGAAAATTTGCCGCAGGATGTCGCGCCACTCCTGATATTGCGCATCAAGGGTGCCATTGAGTCGAAAGACACGGCCACTGGCCTCCATCACGGTAGGCGCAACTTCATTATTGAAGCCAGTAGCCATCTCATCGAGATCCTGTTCCTGAATCTTAATCTGCTTGTACGTATTATAGGTCTGTTCCATGGCAGCAAAGGTGCCGCGTCTACCTGCCCGCTCTTGAGTTTGGGCACGGGCCTCATAGTCTTGCAAATACAATGACTGATCGCGGCTATACTGTCGCCATAGGCTGTAGGTGACAACCATTTCATCAAACAGGTCGACGTACTGCTCATCGACTGTATCCACAAACAGGTGCTCTTGCTCGCGAAGGGCTTCAACCCGTTTCGTCATTGGATCACCCTGAGCGGGTAATCGGACAACACGATATATGCCTTGCTCGTCCTGCTCCAGATAACCACCAAAGGCATCCTTCGACAGACTCGCTGCATAGCGCAGAAACGCCGTTTGTCTAATCGTTCGGAGTTGCCGCTCACTCAAACTTTCACGGTAGATCAACAAATCATTCGCAATCTGTCGGTACATATCATCGTATGGGTCTCTATTTTCTGCAGCGGGATAATCTGACGGACCTGTTTCGTCGCGATAGATCCGATCGAACCACACCAGACCCGTCGCATCGACCGCAGTAATGTTCAGTTCTAAACGACTGCCGTCAGAGTAACGAATAGCACCTGTCACTAGTAGTTCAGTGGTCATTTCCGCATCGGGCAGCACGCGCACCACGCCCCAGGCGTTTGAAGCTACAAGTGCCTGGCGCAGCAGTACTGGCATAAACTTAGACTCAGCCTTGCGAATCTCAGGGAAAATTCCAAGCTTGCTGTGGCTCGCCCTGTCAATCGGTATGCCCGGATCAAACACCGCCAGGCCGACGTCCAGACGGTCTTGTGCAGAGGTTTGTTGCTCGACCTTTAGCGACACGTCGTTCACCAATACCAAAGGTATCGCGTCATCCGCGGCGGCCTGAATTGTCATCGACATGCAGCAAGACGCGAAGACTCCAAGAGCGATCACGACGCGCACGCAACCCTTCACTGGGATTCCGTAGTGCATACACGCCCTCGTGAAAGGGTCATTTTGCAGCTATAGCCTGTATCGCTTGGTTCATAGCGAGCGTAAACCCTATTGACGGTAAACGGCGACGTCACTCTGTCGGATATCACTGTCGTCGCCACATTTAACCACTGGCCCTGCGGGCCCAGGCTAAAAATATGCTGAATGCTTAAACCTTCAGGAAGAACTATTTTGAACACCAGCTGGTGTCGGTCCCATCCACAGATTTCTTTGCCTAGCGGGGTTTCGACGGTATGGTACTGCCCCAGATAGAACTCGCAGCTCAAGGCAAAATCTTCTTGCCGCTTGACCTTGATATCGTTTTCACCCTGAGTGATTTCCATTAGCTGCGACTGTGTAACCAAGTTGGCCATTTGCGCCAGGCCGATCACAGAAGCACCGCTGTTAGTGGACCCCGGACCGCCGATCAACATACCGGAGCCGGCCTGCTGGTAAACGCCAGAAGCCTGAGCCCGCTGCCTGTTATATCTGCTCACATCGCGTACCAGTGCGTTGAGGTTAGCTTGAATATCATCACTTTGACTGTAGTCCAGCTCCCAAAAGCCACTAAAGTCAACGCGATTTTCGGGTGCATTGGGTACAGAACGGGGAGCCTCCGGCGCACTGCTACAGGCCGCGAGAGTAAAACCAATCACCGCAAGAACAGTGAACGAGACGAGTTGGTGAAAAAAACTAACCATAGTAGGGCTTAGTGTACCCCAGTAATCGCTCTTGAAAATCGCCTGCAGTACTTAGTCGTGGAAATGTGTATTTTTTACGACTTACGAGGAAAAAACTTGAGACCACTAGAGTGCTCGCGACCCAGACCAGGCGCTGCAATGCAGGACCGTCATGCAAATGTCTGATGATGTAGAACCGAACGCAATCGCCGGGCACTCAGAGCGTATTTGCGAGAACGGAGACGCTAGCACTGTTGTCGTCGCGACAGCTCATCGCTCACCTGCCACTCGCGAACCACTGCCCTGCATGAAAAAGCCCGAACAGGCGGACCTGACCGGGCTATTGGGAGGACCGCACGGGGTCTTTACTTTTTAGCTTTCGCCTTCGGAGCGGCCTTTTTCTTGCGTGCCGGCGCGCGTCGAGCCTTGCCGGTAGCGGCTTCGATCTTTTTCTTCAATTGCTTACTCTTTGCCGCCGCCTTTTTTTCAGCCGCTTTGGCTTGAGCGAGCAACTTCTTTTCCGCGTCCTTGATTTGCTTTCTTAAACGCTTTTCCAGATCGTTGAGCTTTTTGGTATCTGCCTTCAGGCGAGCCCTTGCCCACTTTTCAGCCTGATCTGCCAGATGTTTTGCTTTATCTACTTCAGCCTTCAGTGCTAACTCGGCCTTCTTTTCCATCAGCTTCTGTTCCGCAGCTAGCTGCTTGGCCCTAAGCTTAGCGGTATCTACCCACTCGTCCATCTGGTCTCGGGCTGTACTAACCGCATCCCGAAATACATTCAGCCTGACTACCTTTTTCTTTGCGGCCGTTTTCTTTTTTGCTGCCGCTTTTTTCTTCGCGGGCGCTTTTTTCTTCACCGGTGCTTTTTTCTTCGCTACAGCCTTACGCTTGGGTGCAGCTTTTTTACGTTTGGCTGCAGCCTTCTTTTTTGCAGGTGCTTTCTTCTTTGCCGTGGCCATAGTTATGCCTCCTTAAGGGTTAATGACAGTAGCCCGCCCGAAGACGTTAGCAACAATTGAGAATGCATACAACCGCTGTGTTGCTACAACAAAGATAAACGCGGCCAAGCCAACTACCGCTGCCGACCGCTAGACGCTAGTGAGAGAGCATCACTTCATGAGTGCTGCGAACACCTGATCTCGAATATGTTCCACGCTACCCACTCCATCAACGCGGTGGTACTCGGGCGCGTCGGCATCCGACATAGACTGATAAAAATTTACCAGCGGGCTGGTTTGCGCGTGATAGATTTCAAGTCGTTTCCTTACAGTTTCTTCTTGGTCATCCTCACGTTGCACAAGCGGCTCACCTGTTTCGTCATCAAGCCCTTCACGTTTTGGTGGATTGTGTTCAGTGTGATAGACGCGCCCCGAACCTGGATGCACCCGGCGCCCGCTTAGACGCGCAACGATTGCATCATCGTCAACAGCAATTTCCACAACATGGTCCAGTTTGACCTGAGCTTCAACCATTGCCTCTGCCTGTGGAATCGTGCGCGGAAAGCCGTCAAAAAGAAAACCATCAGAACAGTCTGATTCGGCGATGCGTTCTCGCACCAGCCCAATAATAATATCGTCCGATACCAAACCGCCGGATTCCATAACCGCTTTTGCCTTGCGCCCCAATTCTGTCCCCGCCTTGACTGCAGCGCGCAACATGTCGCCGGTAGATATCTGCGGTATACCATATTTCTCGGTAATAAATTGTGCCTGAGTGCCCTTGCCTGCGCCGGGGGCGCCCAACAATATCAATCGCATACCTGCTGTTCCTCAAGTGTGTGTAGCATGTTGGCTACATTCTTTATTGCTTTGGGTTTTGACTTTAGTTACGGAGGGCTTGGCCCGAGCCTGTCGAGCGGGGACGGATAAGATACACAGCACCCCCTGTAAGTACAAGCCCTAGCCTTTCAAGGCAACTTCAGCTTTGGCAGCATTCCAAAGCGCGTCCAGTTCATCATCCGACATTGCCGAAAGTGATCGACCCGATGCCGCTGCACGGGTTTCCATGTGTTTGAAGCGGAGTTCAAACTTGTTGTTGGCTCGACGTAAGGAGGATTCAGCATCCACGCCCAGTTGCCGCGCGAGATTGACACAGGTAAACAAAACATCTCCAGTTTCGTCCTCCAAATGCGCTGGCTCACCTGACACCATTGCCTGACGCAGCTCCGCTATCTCCTCCTCCAGTTTAGTTAATACATCGCTTGGCTCCGGCCAGTCAAAATTGACCCTGGCTGCCCTCTTTTGCAGCTTTTGTGCGCGCGGTAGCGCCGGCAGGGCAATTGGCACATCCGCAAGTATACCCATCTGAGACTTTTGGTTTCGTTCTTCCTGTTTAATCGACTCCCAGGAGCTTTTGACTGCATCGACCGAACTAACACGGTCCACGATACCCTCGATCTCACCGTTGGCGAATACATGGGGATGGCGCCGAATCAACTTGCTGACCAGCGTGTCAATTACAGTTTCGAAAGAAAACAGATCAAGTTCACTGCCAAGCTGTGCGTAGAACACAACCTGAAAAAGCACGTCACCCAGCTCCTCAGCCACGTGAGCATAGTCACCCTGCTCAATGGCTTGCGCCAGCTCGTAACATTCTTCCAGCGTAGACGGTACGATGCTCTGAAAGTTCTGCTGCAGATCCCAAGGGCACCCGGTATCAGGGTCGCGCAATCGCGCCATCACTCGCAACAGGTCGGACAGTCCATAAAGTCTTTGTTCAGCGGGTGGCACGCTTATTCAGACAGCCGGCTCGCGGAAACCACGTTTTTCAGACGGTTTATGCGCTCCAGTAACTTTGATAGAGAAACAAGATTGGGAACCTCCACGCGCAATCGCATGGTGGCGGTATGTTTATTCTTGTTTGTTTGAGTGTTGATAGACAGCACATTAATATGCGCGTTTGCGAACAGTCCCGTAATGTCTCGCAACAGCCCCTGTCTGTCGTAAGCCTCAATCGCGACATTGACCTCGTAATTGTCAGCTGGGGACAGGCCCCACTCAACTTCAATAACGCGCTCTGGCGCGGTTTCCATAAACTTGATCAAACGCGTGCAGTCTGAGCGATGCACGCTCACACTTCCACCCTGGGTAATGAAGCCGGTGATGGCATCCCCGGGAAGCGGCTTGCAACAGCCTGCCATGTGACTCACCAGATTACCCACACCGCGAATCTGTATCTGATCACTATGAATACTATCAACAGAGCGAGCAAGCTTCAGCTGAGGGCCTTTGCTTTGGACCAGACCTTGGGCCGCGTTAAGTACCTGCGCCGAGGGCAAATCGCCTGACCCCACTGCCGCATACATATCTTCCACGCTGTTGTGTTGCACTTTCCGCGCGACTCGCTGAAAGTCCACACTGGTCAAAGCAAGGCGTTTGAATTCGCGCTCCAGCAAATGACGTCCAGCATCAATATTCTCATCTCGCGTTTGAGCCCTGAACCATTGTTGCACTTTCGCTCGCGCTCGCGATGTTTTCAGGTAACCCGAGCCGGGCTGCAACCAGTCTCGCTTTGGCAGCCCTTCCTTGCTGGTCAGAATCTCGACGCGTTCCCCGGTCGCCAGTGTGTAGGTTAGCGGTACGATTGACCCATTGACTTTTGCCCCGCGACAGCGATGCCCGACTTCAGTATGAACATGGTAGGCAAAATCCAAAGGTGTCGCACCTTGAGCAAGATTGACCACGTCACCTTTCGGAGTGAACACGTAAACCCGGTCTTGGGCCATTTTGAAGCTGAATTGCTCTGCTACGTCGCCGGTATCGCCCGTCTCTTCATGCCAGTCGAGCACCTGGCGCAGCCACGCGATTTTTTCCTCATAGCTGCCGCTACCAGTATCAGCTGCATCGGTTCCCTTGTAGCGCCAGTGCGCACAAACACCGAGTTCGGCCTCCTCGTGCATTTGGTGAGTGCGAATCTGTACTTCCAGTACCTTACCTTCCGGCCCAACTACGGCCGTATGCAGCGACCGATAGCCGTTCTCCTTGGGACTGGCAATATAATCATCAAACTCATTAGGAATGTTGTGCCAAAGGCCATGCACCAGACCAAGCGTCGCGTAGCAATCCTTGATCTCTGGAACAAGAATGCGCACGGCGCGGATATCGTATACTTGCGAAAAACCAATGCCTTTGCGCTGCATTTTCCGCCAGATACTGTAGATATGCTTCGCCCGGCCTTCAATTTTGACATCCAGCCCAGCATTGCTGAGCGTGTTTGCAAGTTCTTGACGTACCTCGGTAATAAACTGGTCACGCTCGACACGCTTGCCGTCAAGCAATCGTGCTATTTTGCGATAAGCATCGCCATAGAGGTAGCGAAAAGATAAGTCTTCAAGCTCCCACTTTAACTGTCCAATACCCAATCGATGGGCGAGTGGCGCATACACATCGAATACTTCTCTGGCTACCGTGAGTCGTCGCTGATCATCATTCTTGACCGCCCTGATTGCGCAGGTTCGTTCCGCCAGTTTGATCAAGGCAACTCGGACATCGTCGACCAGAGCAATCAGCATTTTTCGGATATTGTCTTTTTGCGCTTGCGCCTGCCCTAATACCGGTCGGTCGCCTGATGCCCGCAAATCTCCAATCGCAGCCATTCGATTAACACCCTCAATGAGCTGAGCGACACTGGTTCCAAAACTCTCCTTCACCTGATCCAAGGGAACGCGGCGCTCGCGCACAACACGGTACAGAATACCCGCTAAGAGACAATCGGTACTCACCTGTAGCTCCGCGAGGATAAGTGCTATATCCAGTCCGGCAATAAATACGTCGGACTCTAAGGCCCAATCTCCACTATCAGCACCAGGTTTAAGCGCTCCCTCCTGGGCTAACTCACACGCCATGACAAGACGATTTTTTTCAATCTCGCTTTGACCGACGGGTAACCTGGCGACCCACTGATCAAGATCGACATCGCCCCCTCGCCCCAGGTGGGACTGATCACGCACCTGCACCATTTAATTGGGCCTCATCATGGCTTGAACACCCCGGTGGAAAGGTAGCGATCCCCCCGATCACAGACGATGGCAACAATTACTGCGTTTTCCACCTCACTCGACACCTTGAGTGCTGCCGCAATCGATCCCCCCGATGACACGCCGGCAAGTATGCCCTCTTCTCGGGCGAGCGCTCGCATCGTTTCCTCGGACTCCCGTTGTGAGATATCAATCACCTTGTCGACCCTGGAGGCGTCAAATATTTTCGGGAGATAGGCCTTTGGCCAGCGGCGTATCCCGGGGATGCTAGAGCCTTCTAGCGGCTGTAGACCAATGATTTCGATATCAGGGTTCTGCTCCTTCAGATATGTGGAACAGCCCATGATAGTGCCGGTGGTACCCATAGAGCTTACGAAATGGGTTACGGTACCGTTGGTCTGCCGCCAAATTTCAGGCCCAGTACCCGTGAGATGCGCTCTCGGATTATCGCTATTTGCAAATTGATCCAGCACACGCCCTTCCCCCTGTGCTTGCATCGACATAGCCAAATCCCTTGCGCCTTCCATACCCTCCTCCTGCGTGACTTCGAGAAGCTCCGCGCCATAGGCTGACATCGCCTGCTTGCGCTCATCGCTCATGTGAGACGGCATAATCAGGATCATGCGATAGCCCCGAATAGCCGCCGCCATGGCAAGTGCAATACCCGTATTGCCGCTGGTGGCCTCAATCAGCGTATCGCCGGGGCGAATGTCACCACGGGCCTCTGCCTGTGCGATCATGCTCAAAGCCGGCCTGTCTTTGACGGAGCCTGCAGGATTATTACCTTCAAGTTTGGCGAGCACGAGATTGCTTGTCTCGCCCGGCAGTCTTTGCAGGCGGACCAGTGGTGTACTCCCTATACAGGCTTCTACGGTCGGGTATTGGGACATGCTCATGCATCAGGCAAACGGCATGAAAGTATAACCAACTTACAGACAGGCCGGGAGGCCTGAAACTGTTTCATGTCCGCCTAATTGTTTTGTGACACCCTTAGTCCGCCAAAACGGCAAATGCAACTACGTATTCAGCCTCATCAGAAATACTAATCTCGACCCGGGTACCACCAAGCCGACTAGCGACGTCTAAGGCTCCCCCACTTAGAATGATGCGCGGCGCTCCCTGCTGATCGTGTGCCACGGTGATATCCTGCCATCCCACACCGCGACCAATACCCGTACCCAGCGCTTTCGCGACGGCCTCCTTGGCCGCGAATCGCTTGGCTAGCAAGCGTTCGGGTTTCGCGCTACTGCTATACTCCTTGCGTTCAGAGGGTGTCAGTATTCTTTCCATAAAGCGTTCGCCCTGCCGCTTCAGGACTTGCTCGACCCGTGATACCTGGAGGATATCAGTGCCAATAGAGATCATGTCTGTTTCTGCACCGGTTTAGCCGCGCCGGGCGGGTCTTTTCGCCGGTGAGATAGGAACAGCTCGCGACTTCGCAAAGGCGTCTCTCCCAATTGCTCTGCCAGTATCTGCCGAGTCAACCGCTTCGCGGCGTGACGAGCCTGACCGGTAAAATCACCGGCCGCGATGGCCTGCAGCTCAGAACCTCTGAAGGCAGCATGGTCGCGCTCCGGTTCTCGCCGTTGTGAGACCAGGCCATATTCTGGAACGTAGCGATACCAGGCATCGGGCCTGATCGCTTCGCCGGTTTGACCATCGACATTTAGCTCGAACCCATAACCCAACTCGGCAATCAATATCAATTCAAACTGACGCAGCACATGATCGACATCAGTGTCAGCCGCTAGCCTCTCGAGCGCGCTACCGTAGGCCGCAAAGAGCTCAGGGTGAGGGTCGTGCCGATGCAACAGCCGCACCAACAATTCATTCAGATAGAGACCGCTGTATAGCCGCTCCCCCACCAACACATGTGCCCGGCCGGCAGTCTCGGTCGCGGTGAGCGTCTTCAGCTCACCGCGCCCTGTGAATCCTAAGAGCATAGGCACGAAGGGTTGTAATAGCGCGGCGCTGCTGCCACTACGGGATTTGCGTCTTGCACCGC
Source organism: Pseudomonadota bacterium (assembly GCA_039178015.1). GTDB lineage: Bacteria > Pseudomonadota > Gammaproteobacteria > Pseudomonadales > Halieaceae > JARRPM01. The sequence continues at coordinate 36,895 of JBCDFM010000004.1, read as the reverse complement.
GCGCTACGAGCCCAACCCTGCCATGTTCAGCGGTGAATACCTCCACCAGCAAGCTGCTGTCGCGATAGGGCCGCGAATGCAGTACATAGGTTGGTTGCAGCCTGACTCTCATGCCAACTACAAGATGCCTGCTAGCGTAATTGCGCCTGGCAATGAGCCAGCACTTCCTGCAGTGTCAACGGGTTTATGCATCATCATAACCCAGGCTGCGCAGTGCGCGCTCGTCATCGGACCAACCCGATCTCACCTTTACCCAGAGACGCAGCATGACCTGATGGTCGAAAAGCAACTCCATATCTTTTCTAGCCTCCGTACCAATGGAGCGCAAACGTGATCCACCTTCTCCTACCAGTATCCGTTTCTGTCCTTTACGCTCAACAAAAATCAGTGCTGATATGTGCAGGATGTGACCTTCAAGTGCAAATTCTTCTATTTCTACTGATATAGCGTAGGGGATCTCATCCCCGAGCTGGCGCATGATTTTCTCTCTCACAATCTCTGCCGCAAGGAACCGTTGACTGCGATCGGTGATTTGCTCTTCAGGAAAGAAATATTCCGATTTGGGCAGCCGCGCCAAAATCTCCTGCTCGAGCGCGTCAACGTTGCGCCTGCGCAAGGCTGAAACCGGCAAAATCGCGTCAAAGTTACTCTTTTTAGATACCTTTTCCAGGTACGGCAGCAAAGCGTTTTTGTCGCTCAACAAATCGACTTTATTGATAACCAGCATACTCGGCACATCGACCTGCTCGACCTGGCTTAGAACCAATTCATCTTCGTCCGTCCAGGCGGTGCGATCTACTACCATCATTACCAGATCGACATCTCTAATCGCGGCGGTTGCGGCTCGGTTCATAAAATGATTAAGCGCTTTGTCAGCAGCTTTATGCAAACCCGGTGTATCGACATAGATGATTTGGTGTGAGGCCTCGGTTTTGATACCCAGTATGCTCTGGCGGGTCGTTTGCGGTTTGCGCGAGGTGATACTGATCTTCTGACCCAGTAGATGATTGAGCAGCGTTGACTTACCGACGTTGGGTCGACCTACGATCGCGACATAGCCACATCGTCGAGTATTATCTACCAAGTTTTTCAAGCCTTTGCAGGGCTTCGTGAGCAGCCGCTTGTTCTGCTCTGCGGCGGCTTTTGCCAGTTCCCTCCGTAGTCAATCTGGGCTGAGTAAGCGTGCAGCTAGCACTGAAAACCTTATCGTGTTCGCTGCCTTGAACCAGTACTAGTTCATAAATTGGCAACGGACTTCCCTTGGCTTGCAGGTGTTCCTGTAAACGAGTTTTGGGGTCTTTATCCGATTGGCCTGTGGTCAATCTATCCAGGCGCGAAGTGAAGAGGGTAAGCAATACCTCGGAGCATTTGTCGTAACCACCGTCAAGCAGAATGGCTCCGGCCAATGCCTCTAGAGAGTCGGCAAGGATTGAAGAGCGGTTGTGACCCCCGCTTTTGCGCTCTCCCGGCCCGAGCACAAGATGTTCTCCAACAGCCATTTCCCTGGCGATATCCGCCAGTGTTTCTCCTTTCACCAGAGAAGCTCGCATGCGGCTCATTTCACCTTCAGTGGCATCTGGGAATTGCTGAAATAGCGCTTGGGCTACCACATGATTGACAATAGAGTCTCCGAGAAATTCAAGCCGTTCGTTGTTCGCAGCGCCAGCACTGCGGTGGGTAAGCGCAGTATTCAGTAGCTTTCGATCGCGAAACCAATACCCTAGTGAGCGCTCCAACGTGACTTCTTTATCCATATACAAGCCGACAAGGGCTAACTAGAGTGCGCCGCCTATATACTAGTAGCGTGATCGATCTGTCTCGATTTGCAGATCATCAAAGGTCATCACCGCATCGATGATGCCGACAACTGGCACCCGTACCTCGTAGTTCGCATCGATGTAGGTCTTGCCTTTTTCGTGAAAGATTTCGACGTCTTTAGGCTGCAAATCATAGATCTGATTGGTATTAAACATGGTGTCAACGCGACGGCGTATATCCCCGAGATTTTGCTCATCCGGGTTATACTCTTGAGCGATGGTGGTGACGATTTTTTTCACGCTCAGATACTCCAAATATCTGGGCACCATTTTTATCGCACACATAACAAAAAAACCAACCATGATCGCGATGATCAACATCCCCGGTATCGACATACCACGCTGTTGCAGTAGTGATCTCATCCGCTTTCCCCCCCCTGCTCATTTTATACGGCCTACCCGGCTGAAGCTTGGGATGCTAAAAAAGGAATCCCAATGCATCCAGATCGCGAAGGCTTTGCCCACTATATCCTCTTCTGGCACCTGACCCCAAATGCGACTATCACTACTATTATCACGATTATCGCCCATCATGAAGTAATGTCCTGGCTTTACTACAACTGACATATCTCGGGGCGGGCGAGAATCGTTGTACTGCACCAAATGGGACTCCTCTCCCAGTGTTTCCAGACCCAATCGAACCCGCGATGAACCCTCGGGTATCACGGCCAGAGATTCCTCTTCAACCGCTTCGCCGTTGACGTAGAGGGTTTTATTTCTATAGGTGACAGTGTCACCTGGAAGTCCTATTACACGTTTTATGTAGTACGTGTCGTTCATATGGGGTGGAAAAAACACCATGACATCACCGCGTTTGGGCTCGTTCAGGGAAAATACCTTGGTGCGAATGACCGGTAGCCTGATCCCATAGGTGTACTTGTTGACCAAAATATAATCGCCCACTTCGAGCGTAGGCACCATGGAAGAGGACGGTATCTGGAAGGGCTCGACCAAAAAGGAGCGCAGCACAAACACGATGGCGAGGACAGGGAAGAAGGATTTGGCATATTCGACAACGACTGGCTCTCTCGCCGATTCCGAAACGCCTGCCCTAAATTGTTCCGCCTGAGGGTTACTACTGTCTTCCCAAGCAGGGTAACGAGACTGTAAATCTGCGATTACGCGACGCCGGCCAGGTGCAAGTACGATCGCGTCAAACAGCCATATTAGTCCGCTGCCAAAGACGAGAATAACAAGAATAAGTGGAAAATCGATATCCATAGCTGTGCCCTAGCTTTTCGCTGTCAGCTGTCTACTCTGAGGACAGCTAAGAATGCAGACTGGGGAATCTCTACGCTCCCCACCTGTTTCATTCGCTTTTTACCGGCCTTTTGCTTGTCGAGCAGTTTACGCTTGCGACTCACGTCTCCGCCATAACACTTGGCTGTCACATTTTTTCGTAAGGCCTTGACAGTTTGGCGAGCCACGATCTTCCCGCCCATGGCTGCCTGAATCGCGACATCGAACATCTGCCTGGGTATTAACTCTTTCATCTTTTCCGTCAGCGCGCGGCCGCGGAACTGAACCTGATCACGATGCACGATAACGGCCAAAGCGTCTACACGATCACCATTGATCAGCACATCCAGTCGCGCCAGAGAGGCTGCATCGAATCGTTCAAATCCATAGTCCAGCGAAGCGTAGCCTCGGCTGACAGACTTCAGTCGGTCAAAAAAGTCCAGAACGACTTCCGCCATCGGAATGTCATAGGTCAGCGATACCTGCGCTCCAAGGTATTGCATGTCACACTGAACACCCCGCTTCTCTACGCATAGCGTAATTACGCCCCCCAGGTAATCGTGCGGCACCAGAATGTTACAGCGCGCTATGGGTTCGCGCATCTCTTCGATATCGCCTACATCGGGCAGTTTGGAAGGGTTATCAACCCGCACGATATCGCCATTCTTTTTGACTACCTCATAGATGACGGTCGGTGCAGTGGTGATCAGATCGAGGTCGTATTCACGCTCTAACCTTTCCTGAATAATTTCCATATGCAGCATACCCAGGAATCCGCAACGAAAGCCAAAACCAAGTGCGTCAGAAGTCTCTGGCTCATAAAACAGTGAAGCGTCGTTCAGAGTGAGCTTAGCCAGGGCGTCCCGGAAGTCTTCGTAGTCGTCTGACGAAATCGTGAAAATGCCCGCGTAGACCTGAGGTTTAATCTGCTGAAAACCTGGCAGTGCGGCCACTTCTGCCTGTTGTTGGGCATGAATCAAGGTATCGCCAACAGGGGCACCATGAATATCCTTGATACCAGCCACTACAAAGCCGACTTCCCCAGCCTGCAGAACATCCCGTTCTTCACGTTTCGGTGTGAAGATGCCCACCGCGTCAACTTGATGCGACTTTCCAATAGACTTGGCGACAATCTTGTCCCGCTTACGCAGCTGGCCGTGCTTAACTCGAACCAGGGAAACTACACCGAGATAATTATCGAACCAGGAGTCGATGATAAGTGCCTGCAGGGGTGCATCACGGTCACCGCTGGGTGGCGGAATGCGCTGCACGAGAGCCTCTAAAGCCGCCTCGATGCCGAGACCGGATTTCGCACTCACCAAACAAGCTTCGGTGGCATCGATCCCGATAATTTCCTCAATCTCAAGCATCACCCGTTCGGGGTCGGCTTGAGGTAAGTCCATCTTGTTGAGAACCGGCAACACCTCTAAGCCCTGTTCAATAGCAGTGTAACAATTCGCCACGGACTGGGCTTCGACACCCTGCCCCGCGTCAACTACCAACAGTGCGCCTTCACAGGCCGCAAGCGACCGCGAAACCTCATAGGAAAAGTCAACATGCCCAGGCGTGTCGATGAAATTAAGCTGGTAAGTGGTCCCGTCTTTTGCAGGGTAGTCCAGGGTGACACTCTGCGCCTTTATCGTGATACCGCGCTCACGCTCGATGTCCATGGAGTCCAGAACCTGCTCGTCCATTTCTCTCGCGCTGAGTCCTCCGCAATACTGGATAAAACGATCTGCCAGCGTCGACTTCCCATGATCGATGTGGGCAATAATGGAAAAGTTGCGGATGTGTTTGAGATCACTCACTCGTTTGGGCTCTAGCATTGAAGCGATGACAACTGCCCACGCTTGGTATGCGCCTTGCTAGCACCTTGGCCAGCTGTTTCCGAAAAAGCGGGCGATTGTACCGTATGCAAGGTGCAACCGCCACGTGGGCTGAGCGATAACGAGTGATTGTACCGCGGCGCCTAGTCCTCTAACTTGAGCCCGATAAACAGTGGAGCACCTCGACGGATAAGGCGCAAGGGTACGGAAGAACCCGCCTTCATATCAGATACCGCATCTTCGTAGGCGCCGACCGTCTTGATGGGCGTCGAACCGATCAAGGTAATGATGTCTCCCGGCAAAATTCCAGCTTCGCTAGCGGTCGAATCCGGCAATACTTCGCGCACAATCACGCCACCATTGATACCCAACCGCTCCAAGGCATCAGCCGGCGCGGTCTCAACCACGATACCCAGGCGCCCACCCTCGCCGTTAGAAATAGTGCCCGCAGTCAGGCTGAAGCTGTCATCAGCATCCAAACCACCAACTTTCACCTTCAGGTCCATGCTCTTTTGTTCTCGAACGAGCTCAACGGGGACCTCCGTGTCTGGCGAAACCAGACCTACGACATGGGGAAGATCAGATGAGGTAGGAATGTCCTTGCCGTCGAACGTAACGATAACGTCTCCCGCTTCCAAACCGGACTTATCCGCGGGCCCGCCCGGTGCCACTTGTACGATCAATGCGCCTTTAGGTCGATCGAGGCCAAAGGACTCGGCCAGGTTCTTATCGACATCCTGAATGGTGACTCCAAGCCAGCCACGCGTCACTCGACCCTGCTCCTTAAGTTGCGCGACCACGTTGCTGACAACACTCACGGGAATGGCAAAAGATAGCCCGATAGAGCCGCCGCTACGCGTAAAAATCTGCGAATTCACGCCGACGACGTCGCCTTCGAGATTAAACAGTGGCCCGCCGGAATTTCCCGGATTGATGGCAACATCTGTCTGAATGAACGGCACATAATTTTCATTATTCTCAGTAGGCAAACTGCGTCCCTTTGCACTCACAATCCCTGCGGTGACTGAGTAGTCCAGCCCGAAAGGGGATCCGATCGCCAGCACCCATTCACCGACGTCTAAATCACCTGCTTCAGCGAGTTTCAAATAGGGCAGGCGTCGTCCCTCCACTCGCAATAGCGCGAGATCGGAACGTGGGTCGGTGCCGATCACTTCGGCGTCGAATTCACGGCGGTCACTCAGGCGCACGAGCACACTGGATGCACCTTCTACAACATGGTTGTTGGTCACGATGTAACCATCAGCGGAAATAATAAAGCCCGAACCCGTGGCCATGCGCTCTCTGGGCGTGGGTGGTTCGCCTCTGAATTCGAAGAATCGGCGCAGGTACTCAGGCATTTCCTGAGGGCTGGGTTGCCCCTGAACCCCGCGTCCGGGACTGTGCTCAACTACGATTTTCACAACAGCAGGCGAGCTTTCCTCGACAATCTCGGTAAAGTCCGGAAGAGAATCAGCCAGCACAGGAATGGCTAAGGTCGCCGCCAAGATGACAGAGCTTATCGCTCCAGTAATCACATTCATTGTAAGAGTCCAACTAAAAAGGATGAGTAAACAAAAAAGCTAAGCAATGCGTGTTGGCAATTCTAACCGGGGCAGAATCTCTACCAAAGTGGGCTGTAAATTTTGATCGTGACGATGCCGCCAGCTGTGCCAGCGAACGAAGAGGAAACCAAACGCCAAGCCCAGAGCAGCGCCTGCGATGATCGCGCCCTGTCCTGAAGTCGGTAGTGCAGCATCAGCTGCCAATGCTAGCGCAAGCATTGCGAGCAAGGGTATAACGTAAACGAGCGCTGATCCTTGAAGCACCAACCGTTCAGGCACGCTTATGCGGACCTGATCATCCACTTCGCAATCGCCAGCCGCCACACTGGAGCCGGAGATAACCCGAATATAGCCGCTGCGTCCTTCGCTCAACCGATTCAATAAACCGTGACCACAGCCCTTATTTGCCGCGCAACTTCCACACACGCTTTTTCGAATGGTTTCGACCCAGAGTGCGTTTGCACCCTGTTCAACTGCCACTACCCGCCCGGTTTCTACTAACATGGACCAACACAGGCAGAAACAGAATCGGCAACCATCCGGGCAGTATTCACAGGCACTTCGCCAATTACTGTCACTAGTATCGACGACTTGCCGAGGTTCATCCCACGAGTATACGCAGTGGTACTGCCGTTTCTAACAACCCCTTCACCTGCTCGTATATCGTTTGTCAGCACTTCAAAGAATACAGAGAAAACAGCTAGTCCATCGGTGTAGGTTCGTCGCTCTGAGGAAGGCTGGCTATCGACTGGCGTGAAGCCCTGCGGTGTCCATTTTACTTTCCATGGCACCACGCCCGAGCCGATGCTTAGCTCAGGCTCATCTTGTCGGCTCGTATCCACCTCGTGCACAAGCCGCTCACCGCCGTCACCTGCGGATTTTTCGGTATAGGAGACGCTAGCAAACTGGAACCGCTCCAGCACCTTGTCCCCGCGTCCCAAGGTAGCGCTTTTAAGCAGCAACCCCGTTTCTCGGTCCAGTTCCATAACATAGCCGAATCGGTACATGTCGCGCGGCTCGAGTAGTACGCGCACCGCCTCACGCCCGGCGACAAGCTCTCCAGGTGCTACGCGCATTCGATAGTATCGGGCAAGGCCACAATCCTGGCTATTGAGCTGGCCTGCCTGGCGTAATAGCTTGTGTCCAGGATGGACGTCTTCGAAGGACTGATCGATGCGGACCACCTCCGCACCTTGTCCGGTCAGTTCGATCAAGCGTTCGGTTGCAACACCCGCTTCGACGGTACGGGAAACCTGCATTGCCTGCAGATCTTCTCCACGCTGGAATGTAACAACGCCGTGGTAACTGACATCCTGCAAGCCACGTGACATTTTATCCAACCAGGCCAATGCTTCGGCATTTGCGCCGCTACAATCACCCGCGAAAGCTCGCAAAGAGGTCGCAAACAGCCCTACAGCCGTGACTGTAAGCATCCATCTAGCATAACTTGTCGCTCGGTTTAACAAGCCGCATTTACTCCTGGATTCGCGGTACCCTTGCATATGGGACCAAGCCAGTGGGCGTATTCAACGCGGTCTGCTCGGCATGTTCCTGCATGTATTTCTGCAGCCGTTGTCGCGCGAGTTCCTGATACGCGGTTCTCGTGGCTGGCTGCAGTTGCGGTAGGCTCTGGGTGCCGTAGGTTGCCGGTACTGAGGTCGCACCCAGACTATTGACCATACCAACTGGGGAAACACTGCTGGCAATACCAGGTGAGTCTATCGTGCCCGCATCCAGCTGTGCCATTTGTTGCCCTCCAAGCACCACAACGGCGGTGACAGAAGCGGCTACGGCAAGGCTGGCAACCGGACGCATGAACCGCTCGGTGATACTCGGCCGCACAGTCTTATCATCTCGGATCGCCTCTCGTACCCGCGAGGATACATCGAATTCATGGAAACCAGTGGCTTGACCGCGCGCAACGGATCGCACCACATTGAAGCGCGACCAAGTTTGACGCAATTCGGGGTCGTTTTGAATGTTGCTTAGCACTCGCTCGAGTTCGAGCTCGTTTGCTTCGTCATCCATCAAAGCGGAAAGGGATTCGTGTATCTTCTCACTCATGCTCTATTTTCCTCACGCCAAGGCGCTCACCGAAAAAGCCGGTTGGCTAGGAGTTACCCTACGCCTGCCAGCTGTTCTTTAATTTGACCATCAATCGCTTCGCGTGCTCGAAAAATCCTCGAACGCACGGTGCCGATGGGGCAGTCCATAATGTCAGCAATGTCTTCATAACTGAGGCCATCAAATTCCCGCAGTGTTACGGCGGTACGCAGGTCTTCGGGTAACTCCCGAATCGCCTCTTCTACTACCGCTTTCAGTTCCGCACCAAACAGCGCATTTTCGGGAGTTTCAATCTCGTGCAGCGCGCCGCCGCTGGCGTAGTACTCAGCATCTTCGACTTCCACGTCCGAACCTGGGGGCCTGCGAGAGCGCGAAACCAGGTGGTTTTTAGCCGTGTTGATAGCAATGCGATAGAGCCAAGTATAAAAGGCGCTGTCGCCTCGAAACTTGGGCAGAGCTCTATAGGCCTTGATAAACGCCTCTTGCGCCACGTCCTGCACTTCGTCCGCATCGTGAACATATCGCCCTATCAAGCCAAAGATACGGTGCTGATATTTGAGCACCAGCATGTCAAAGGCTCTCGAATCGCCCTTCTGTACCTTGGCTACTAATTGTTGATCTGTTTCTGTAGCCGTCACCTCCAGCCCCTCTCGCCAGGCCTCGACACAACGGCCATGTCGGTTGCCCGACTCCTGGATAAACAGACAGCAATTATCCAAAGAAGTTCTTTCACAGGCATTAATTGACGTCTGTAAGAAAAAGAGAAAGCCGTAAAGTTCCGCAACAATGGTTTTCCTTATTGTCAGCGAGCCTATTCAAACTCGCCCTCAGCAACGTTATTTATGCTAAGTATTTGAAGCGCATGATATAATTCACACTCGAAAGCGGCAAGTACAGAGCGTTATGGCCACCTCGTTGCAGCACGATGTACTCATAATCGGCACAGGCGCCGCCGGGTTAAGCCTGGCGCTGCACTTGCCTGAGCATTTGAATGTTGCATTAATTTGCAAGGGTGAGCTCAACGAGGGCTCCACCTACTGGGCACAGGGCGGTATGGCCGCCGTGCTGCACACCAGAGATACTGTAGCCTCCCATGTTGCCGATACGCTGGCCGCGGGCAGCGGTTTGTGCAGTCGCGAGGCAGTAGAGTTCACTGTTAACAACAGCCGACGGTGCGCCGAGTGGCTGGTGTCTCAAGGCGTTAGCTTTGACCTCCGAGAAGACCAGCCTGATTTCCAGGAGCGTGAGTTTCACCTTACGATGGAAGGCGGACACAGTCACCGGCGCATCATTCACGCGGCAGACCGCACCGGCAGCGCGATATCTGAAGTACTGACAACCAAAGCCCTTGAAGCCAACAATATTACTCTTTATACCCAGCGAGTGGCCGTTGATCTGGTGATTCGGGATAAGCGTTGCCAGGGCGCTTATGTGTTTGATCAACAACACGATCGCGTTGAACTGTTTCTCGCAAAAGCAGTCGTTTTGGCCACCGGCGGAGCCAGCAAGGCCTATCTCTATACCAGCAACCCCGACGGCGCCTCTGGAGATGGCATCGCGATGGCGTGGCGAGCTGGGTGTCGGGTTGCGAACCTGGAGTTCAATCAGTTTCACCCTACCTGCCTATATCATCCAAGAGCCAAATCTTTTCTGATTACCGAGGCCATTCGCGGTGAGGGTGGCAAGTTGCTATTGCCCGATGGCACACGCTTTATGCCACAGTTCGATCCGCGCGCAGAGCTGGCACCCCGAGACATTGTCGCCAGGGCCATAGACCACGAAATGAAGCGCCTTGGAGTTGATTGCGTATTTCTGGATATCTCTCATCAATCCCAAACATTTTTGGAGCATCACTTTCCAACCATCATGCAAAGGTGTGCGGAATACGGCATCGATATCAGCAAAGAGCCCATTCCGGTTGTGCCGGCCGCCCACTACACCTGCGGTGGCATAATCGTAGACACCCGGGGGCGCACTGATTGTCGCGGCCTGTATGCGATCGGCGAAACGTCCTGCAGCGGCCTGCATGGCGCTAATCGCATGGCGAGTAATTCACTGCTCGAGTGTATCGTTTTCGCAGAATCAGCGGCTACCGACATTGCGAAGAGCATCGGTAGCGTTGCCAGTCCAACAGAGACAGCTCCCTGGGACGAAAGCCAGGTAACAAATTCAGATGAAGACGTAGTGATTTCTCACAATTGGGATGAATTAAGGCGTTTTATGTGGGACTACGTTGGCATCGTTCGCACCAACAAGCGGCTGCAGCGAGCGTTACACCGGGTGCAGCTGCTACAGGCAGAGATTGCCGAGTATTATGGTAACTACAAAGTCAGCAACGACCTGCTGGAGTTACGCAACCTGGCGATGGTAGCAGAGCTTATGATTCGCTGCGCGATCTCACGCAAAGAAAGCCGCGGCCTGCACTACACGCTGGATTATCCTGAGCAGCTTGAACGCGCAGTTGATACAGTCCTAGTACCCAAAGAATTACCCTTGAAGAGCGAGACACAGGCGCAGGCATCTGAGCTCTTCTCCAGGGGCGCTGTCGGGGAATAGAAAAACTGAATCTTTGCGCGGTACTTCCAGCTCTCGCCAAGCCAGGTAAATGACGCCGCCGACACAGGTGCTGGCCCGTTCAACGCTAATAGCGAAGTCCCGATCGCCAGCTTGAATCGACCACGCGCCGCAACGGCAGCAGATACGACATCCTGCATATCGCTGCTGGCATGAAACGAATCCCCACCAGGCGGCCGCTGGCGTCAGCGACAGAGCCAGCGACCAGTGGGCCAATATGGCTACCCGCCACAGGCTGATAGCGACGAGCACAAGCAGTGTAGCGTGAAGTATTTGATAGCTGCGTGATCTATGTATTGAGAGAGCGACTGACGGTGTATTCAAGGACCTGACTGACAATGGCCTGTAGCTCCCCATCCTCGGGCTGCTCGCGCCCTAATATCCAGGCGTAGAGCTGTTGATCCTCGCAGAGCATTAGTTGACGGTAGCGCTCGCGATCGGATGCATTGAGTGTTGAATACCGTGACGAAACGAAGGGCTCCAGCACGAGGTCCAGTTCGAGCATGCCACGCCGACTCGCCCAGCGTGCTCGATTTATTTCTTCCTCGTCTACTATGTCAGACATACGCATTTACCTGCTCATCCAATCGTGCCATTTTGTCGCCAAATACAGCCATCAGTCTTCATCGCCGGACAGCGGTTGCTGACAGTCGCTGAACCAAGGCCTATTATGAATGCTCGCTGGTAACCAGAGGCAGTCCTTTGAGCGGCTTCTATTCTCAACTTACGCGCGAGGGCCTGCTTCAGCTCACTGGCCCTGATGCCAGAACATTTTTACAAGGCCAGGCTAGCTGCGACGTGCGCGAGCTCTCAGCTTCGCATGGTATGCCTGGCGTTATCTGCTCCGTTCAAGGCAGAGTAACCTGCGATTTTCTATTGTGCCAACTGCAAGCGGAGCATCTGCTGCTGCGCATGCGCCGCGATATCCTGCCACTGTCCCAGGAGGTATTGGGCAAGTACAGCGTGTTTTCAAAGGTGAAATTGAACGCGAATCCGGACGATATGACTGTGCTTGGATGCTGGGGGGAGGACTGTGCCCAAATCATAGACGACGTCGCAGGTGCCGTGCCTGAACAATCGTTTGATACCGTATCCGGCGACGGCTTTGTTATTGTCCGATCACCCACGGGCGGCGAGGTCTTTGAGTGTTATCTGAATACCACACAAAACGCAGTAGCCAGCGAATTTAAACGCCGCTTCCAGGAGTGCTCCGAGAACGAGTGGCACGTGCGTCAGGTCCAAAATGGTGTCGCACGTATTGAAGCCAACACCAGTGGTGAGTTCGTGCCCCAGGTGTTGAATTTCGACCTCAGTTCTCACATCAGTTTTACTAAAGGTTGCTATACCGGGCAGGAAGTGGTGGCAAGACTTCACTATCGTGGCAAGCCGAAAAGGCGCTTGTATTACGCTGAACTAGAAGGCCAACCGGACACTGATGATTCCACTATCGAGTTAGGCGCTCCCCTATTCAGTCAGGAGCGCACCGGCGCAGTGGGCAACCTCATCAATAGCGCGCGAACAGACAGTGGACTTTGTTGCCTTCTCGTCACTGCGACTGAGCAGGGGGCTGCTACCGGCTTGCACCTTCACTCCCAACAGGGTCCCAAGCTGATATTGACTCCAGCGCCGCTTGCGGTTGACGTGCACTAGCACAAATTAAGCGGGGACGCTCCAGTCAACAGGTGTGCGGCCGCGTTCGATCAGATAATCATTCGCGGCTTGAAAATGGCCGCACCCAAAGAAACCACGATGGGCACTTAACGGCGAGGGATGAGGCGCACTGAGTACCCGGTGTTTCGCTCGATCTATAATCTGGCCCTTGCGCTGCGCATAGCTGCCCCAGAGCATAAACACGACGCCCTCGCGCTCACGGTTCACAACTTCAATAACCCGGTCTGTAAAGGTTTCCCAGCCCTTGCCTTGATGCGATGCTGCCTTGCCCGCCTCCACTGAGAGTACGCTGTTCAGCAGCAAGACACCCTGGTCTGCCCAGGGCGTCAGATAGCCCTGGGATGGTAGTGGAAGATTGAGTTCGCTGTGTATCTCTTGAAAAATATTCTGCAGAGACGGTGGGATTTTCACGCCGGGTTTAACCGAAAAGCACAAGCCGTGTGCCTGATCTTCCCCGTGATACGGGTCCTGCCCCAGAATCACCACCTTCACAGTTTCTAATGGTGTGTGTCGGAAAGCGGCGAAGATTTCGCTGCCCGCCGGGTACACTGCCTTACCCGCTCTCTTTTCTGCTAGCAAAAACTCCCTGAGCTTCACCATATAGGGCTGCTCAAATTCAGACCGCAGCTGCGCCAACCAGCTTGCCTCCAACTGCACTTCTCGGCTCACGCCCAGTCAAGCCCGGGTTTCAATTACATGCCGCCATTAGCAGCACTTGTTCATACACAGGATGCGTCGGACCAGGCTGCGGCTCTAGCAAGCGCACAGCTTCGCTAGGCACAAGCCGCTTTAGGCGCTGTCGCTTACCCGCACTGTTGTTGAAAATAGGCCTAAGTGGTGCCGCTGCAAACGCAGCAGTCCTGCGTTCCTGGCTGACATCCCCATACAGTGTTGTTCGCATCCGCGGGCGACGCCCCGCCGCAAGGATACGCTTTTCCATTAATGCCGGGTTCCACTCTTGGCCATGCTTGGCGCCCGCAGCCCGGGTTATGCTTTCATTCATCAGTGTTCCACCGAGGTCATTCACGCCGGCATTCAGGCAGGTCTTAACCCCTTCCACGCCCATTTTGACCCAGGACACCTGAATATTATTGATCGCCTTGTTGAAAACGAGTCTGGCTACCGCGTGCATGAGAATAGCCTCGCGAAAGGTTGGTCCTCGGCGTGCCCTGCCCTTTGCGTAGAGGGGCGCTTCCATGTGCACAAATGGCAGCGGTACAAATTCGGTGAAACCGCCAGTGCGCAGTTGCAATTGCCGTATCCGCCAGAGGTGGCGGGCCCAGTGTCTCGGTCTATCAACATGCCCATACATGATGGTTGCCGTCGTACGCAATCCCTGCCTGTGGGCGGATTCCACGACGTCTAACCAGGTGTCACTGTCGAGTTTGTCGGGACACAGAATTGAGCGTACTTCATCATGCAATACCTCGGCCGCCGTACCGGGCAGCGTGCTAAGCCCCGCCCGCTTCAGCTTTGCCAAATAATCGGGGATATCCTCTCCCAGTGTTGCAGCACCCTGGGCCACTTCCAAGGGTGAGAAAGCATGTATATGCATTTCACTTGAGCTAGCACGCACCGTGCGAAGAATATCGAGATAGGTCTGGCCCGTATAATCGGGGTGAATCCCACCTTGCATACACACCTCTGTCGCACCCCTGGACCAGGCTTCACTACTGCGACCGGCAATCTCGTTGGCACTTATATCGTAAGGTTTGCCCCGCAAGTCCTCGCTGTGTTTACCTTTTGAAAAAGCACAAAACTGGCAATTGAAATAGCAGACATTGGTGTAGTTGATATTGCGATTCACGACATAGCTCACCGTATCGCCGTTGGCCTTTCGCCTGAGGGCATCGGCAGCTCGAACAACGAAGGTAAACTCTTCGCCCCTGGCCTCAAACAGGCGCGCTATCTCGAACTCAGACACCGAATGACCTGCAAGGCAACGATCGACAATAGCGCGAAGCTCTGGCGACACCGGCTCGTTGTTCCGCTCACGCCCAATCAATTCTGCTTCAATCGCCGGCACAGGTTGTTCCCTACCCGGCACCCAGGCATCGCGTCTGGCGAAGCCCATACTGTCTGACTGACGCATGACTGCGGTACGTAGCGCGGGATCCAGCCAACGTTCAGGCTCCACCACGTAGCGTGGGTATACGGTCAGACGCTGGTCCAGAAACTTTCCCGCTCTGCGTGTTTCTGCGCTCAGCTCTTCAAGGTGAGGCCAGGGTGCCTCCGGATTGACATGATCGAGTGTCACGGGTGATACGCCGCCCCAGTCGTTAATGCCTGCAGCAATCAGTTGTGGTAGGACACCGGGACTCAAGTTAGGTGGGGCCTGGATGCTCATCTGGGCACCAAATACCAGGCGCGCGACCGCAATTGTCCACAACAGCTCTTGCAAATCCGGCTCTGGCGCTCGCGCCATTTTTGTTCCAGGCTTTGCTCGAAAGTTCTGTATGATCACTTCCTGTAGGTGCCCGTGTCGGTCGTGAACGTCGCGTAAGGCCAGCAACGACTCGATACGCTCGCGCCTGGTTTCACCGATGCCGATCAAAATACCCGAGGTAAAGGGCACTGCCGCTTGCCCTGCCAGGTCAAGCGTTTGCAGTCTGATGGAAGGGTCTTTATCCGGTGAGCCATAGTGCGGCATGCCTCTTTCACCCAGTCTTGGAGATGCCGACTCCAGCATTATTCCCATCGAGGCGCTGACCTGACGCAAATCGGCGATCTCGGCCGCCGTCATGCAGCCGGCGTTGATGTGCGGTAGTAGACCGGTCTCATCCAAAACTCTAGACGCGATATACCGCAGATAAGCCAAGGTACTGGAAAAACCCAGCTCCTCTAAAGCGCGCCTAGCAGCGGAGTAGCGCAGCTCGGGTTTTTCGCCAAGCGTAAACAAGGCTTCCTGACAGCCCTGCCTTGCACCTTGAAGACACAGCTCCAGAACCTGGTCTTCGCTCATGAATGCCTGATCCAGTCGCTTAGGGGTCTGCGCGAAAGTGCAGTAGTGACAAACATCTCGGCACAACTGAGTCAGTGGTACAAATACCTTGCGTGAGTAGGTCACCGTGTTGCGAAAGCCCTGATCCCGCAGCTGACTCGCCAGCCTCGCCAGCTCTTCTGTATTAGCGATTCCTGCGAGCTCAAGTGCATGCTCCCTGTTCAGAGGGAGCCCGCTTAATAGTTCTCCCGCGAGGTGATCAACAACGGACATCAGGGTTCTCCCACATCGCGGTTGGCCGGACCAGGGTTAGCGATAGATGGCACAGACACCGCCATCCGATTTGCCAACTCTCCGGTGGCGAGCAATCGAGCCGTTCTGCTGGGTTGGCCGTGCACCAACGCGGCCATCAGTTCTGCCAGATCCGCCGGCTCATCTACATCGAGGCCGATCCCATGACGCAGGAGCATTTTGGCTGGAAAGCCGCGCGCCTCTGCGCTGGCGAGGTGTCGACGACAGCTATTTTCACCAAAACAAAAATCAGGAACGCAAGTGCGGTCAAAGCACAATAAGTTGGTTCCAAGCCGGTGTCGGTCCGCGCCGACCACCAGTCCGCCAATGTTCTGTTGCAGCGCCAGCGCTGCATTGATGTCGGCAGGACTGAGCAGCGGTAGGTCCGCGTGAACGATCAGTAGGGGATCACTTGATTTTGTCAGAATGTCAGTCGCGGCTGCCCTGATCTGCGAATTGAGGGTGCTATCGATTAGCGCAATATCGGGTAAATGCTGCACCCCGTAACGCGCGGCCAGTAGGTGCGCCGATGGGTCGTCCGACAGAAGATATATGCATGAAATCGCCGAATGCTGTGCCAGCATTGCCAGTAGGTCTTCCGCCATCGCCTGAGTCAAAGCGCGCCGCTGCGAAGCGCTAAGTAAACCTGCCAGGCGCGTTTTTGCCTTCACTAGATCTTTCAGTGGCATCAAAATCTGTGCCATCCCTGCCCGCCCTACGCTATTACTGCGCAACCCCCATGAGATTCAAGGTAAATCGCGCTAAACGTTGTTTATCTGCGCGCGTATTCATCATTGTATCGGTCACCGCTACTTCGAGATTCATCTCGCCAACGCTAGCTGCCAGTGTAGCGTCAGTTTCGTCAATTACGAAATGGTCTAGCAATCCTGGATAAGCCTGATTGTAATGCTGCGCCACCGCCACCGCCGAGCTAACCAGACCCAATTCGGACATCATTTTTGCGGCAGGCCCCTTAATTGCGTTTCCCCCCACGATGGGTGATATCAATGCGATCGGCGAGGCTGTATCGCGCAGCGCCTGCCACAGACCGGGTAGCTGCAGAATCGGATCGATACTCACAAACGGATTGGACGGACAAATAACAATCGCTGCAAAAGCGTCCTGCTGCAATAGCGATAATACGTTGGGATTAACCTCCGCCTGAGCGATACCATCAAAGCGGAATCCAGACACCGCGGGTTCGCAGCGTTCTCGCACAAAATACTGTTGGAATGGTAGATCGCCGTCGGCGGTGGACACGATGGTTCGCACGGGGTCATCACTCATGGGGTGGATTCGGCTGCTGACACCCAGCCGATTAGTCATCTCATCCGTGATCTCTGACAACGATAGCCCTTCTCGCAACTGCTGTGTACGCCAGAGGTGCGTTGCCAGGTCACGGTCCCCAAGTTGAAACCAGGTTTCTGCCCCCAGCCGCTCTAACGCGTTCAGAGCCTGCCAAGTTTCGCCCTCCAGACCCCAACCCTGCTCTCGATTGGCGAGCTCGCTTAAGGTATACACAAGCGTGTCGACATCAGGGCTAATATGCAGTCCCAGGTGATGGAAATCATCCGCCGTGTTAACCAGCACATGTAAACGCCCATGCTCAAGGATATCGGCGAGACCAAGCGCCAGCTTTGCACCACCGACACCACCGGACAGTGCCAGAACAGGTCTAGCATTGGCCTCCACTAGCGAAACATATCCCGTTCGCGATCGCGTATCAGTCCCTCTGATCCCAACTCGGAGGGCAGTAGATCGGCACCCCGAGCCAGTACAACCGGGCATCCCTGGTCCGACTGACCCATTAATAACGATGCCGCAGCGGCGAGCTCATCGGCCTCCGCTGGCTCTGTGACTTCAAGTTGATTACCGAACAGATCGGTTTCGCCAATCTGCGATCGAACAGGTAATAGACCGGCGGTACCTATGGCGATACCCACCGTTCCATTCCGCCAGGCCCGACCGACACTGTCGTTGATAATAATCTTCACAGAGACGCCCGTCAGTTCGCCAAGCGCCTGGCGTAGACGGCGTGCGCTAGCATCGGGATCTTTCGGCAATAGCAGCACCTGTTGATCCTCCACACTGCTTGGAATATTGGATTTGTCGATACCCGCGTTGGCATGAACATAGCCGTTTCGATGCTCTACAATGATGACACCCGGGCGCACCCGCACAACTTCTTTACTTTCCCGCAGAATTAACTCTACCTGCCGGGGATCTTTACCAGAGCGCTGAGCCAGCTCATAAGCTTGTGAGCCTGGCGTCACATCGGCCAGACGAACATAACGATCTTCAGACTTGGATACGATCTTTTGAGCTACGACCAGCACATCGCCGGTTGTGAGCTGCAGCTGATTCTTCGTCAATGCATCCGCCAGGAGCTGAGCCAGATTATCCCCTGGCTGTACGAGGGGGAAGCCAGCCAGTGCGATAAGCTCCAGCCGGGCCGCCATCAGCCATCGCCCAGCCCGGTAATTTTAATGCCGGCATGGCAGCTGTACTGTTTGTTGATCACGATGAGTAGCGAAGTCAGCGCTTCAGCGGCTGCCGCATTGTTGATCATACCGGCATGAAATCCACGCAGGCCTGCTGCTTCAATTAGCTTGATCACTTGGGCTCGGGCTTCTTTTTTATTGCCGCATACCAAAACATCGCAATCCACACCCTTGCCCTCTTGTAAGTGTGCCGCCGCAACGTTTTGAAAAGCAGAGACGACTGCTACATTCTCGCCCAATAGCGCTTGAGCAATCTGCCCGGCACTGCCCTGCTCAGGGAGCTGCACGCGACCAACCTTGGGGGGGACAAGTGGCACCGTAACATCGATCAAGATTTTCCCTTGAAGTACGTCGCGCACTGACTCAAGAGTGCTAGTCTGATGACCGAACGGCACGGTTAACGTCACTATATCCGCCGCCTTGGCGGCCTCGTAATTCGCCATTGCCTGTACGTTTACCTCACCCACACCGCGTTCGGCCATCACCTCTCGCAAGTCGGACACGGCAGCATCGGCTTTTTCTTGTGTGCGCGAACCTATAATGACCCGATAGCCCGCCTGCGCCCAGCGCCTGGCGAGGCCCGTTCCAAGATCTCCTGTTCCACCTACAATTGCGAGTACGGGTAGCGTTGTCTCTGTCATAAGAATCAATCCTGTGCGTGGCGTTCGAAAACATTCAGTGTGGTGTTGCTCACCGCTTCTTGCTGCCACGGCATTCGCGGCCGGAGAATGGTATGTAAATCATCGTCGAACCACAAGCAATCCAGGCTCACAAGCCAAAGGTCTGACACACATCTCCTGCGCCTCGCCCGAGACGGTCTAAAAGCATCACAACGCCTGTCGCATTAGGTTTGTAACTAGCCCGCAGAGCGAAAAACAGGGGTGGCATGGTGGTTCCTAGCGTGCGCTTTCCCAAGGATGAGCTCGGAAGGCAGCTTGTCGGTGTCCTATAACGGGGTATACTGGCCACGGTGCGACGACGATAACGGCGCGCAGCTGACGATGAGCAGACAGAGGCCACATGTCGGGACCCCAGGCTCAGACTAATGAGCGAAACGCAAAACTCGAGCTGATCGATGGGACTCGCCTCGCCGGTGAGATCCGCTTGACATCGTCCGGAGACCTAGAGCTCTCCAACACTCGTGTACTATTGAGAGCGCACTCAGAGGTACCCACCGCGCTGTCTGCAGGGTCAAATGCGCGCTTGACGCTGGATGACAACGTCTCGGGAGGCACCAATGGCTCCAGCGCGGTCACTATCAAAGTCGCATCGAACGATTCAATCACGATGCAACTATCAGATAGCGGCGATGACCAGGCCCGCTACATCCTGAAGCAGCTGTCGTCATCGGCTTTTTCGCTAGATACAACACATAGCCGTGAGGAACTCGCGGCGATCGCCGATGACTTCAAACGTCGCAGCTTGTCCAAGCTTGGGCAGCTTATGAAGCCATTCCTGGGAGATCTGGCAGACTTCCTTTTCGATCTATCCACACAGGTGCGTCACTCCAGTTCCGACCAGAATATATTCTACGACGCTACCATTGCTATCCGCCGACAGAAGGATTCTTTAACGCAAAACATCGAAAATCAACTGGATGAGCTGTTTGCAAAACCCGAGCTGCTCGCACAGTGGAATGAAGATGCCACCAGCGCCGAGAGCGGCGCTCTGGATTTAGTCGATACGGCTGAGTTTGAGAGCTCGTTAGCTGTCGACAGGATGATTATGCGCGGACAGGATCTGTATCGCGTCCCGCTGGAAGCGTTGGTTATTCGCTTTGCGGTACTGCACGACCTCGATCCCAATGAATCGCCCTTACCGGTCCATATCAAACCATTATCGAAGATTTTTCAGCAAACGATGACGAGTCGAGGCTATCCACCGCCCGTCATTCTGAAGATCTTTGAATTCTTTACTCAGTCTTTTATCAAGCAGCTGGACCAATACTATCAGCAGCTGAATCAGCTCTTTATCAACAATAAAGTGCTGCCAGATCTCGAAAGTGAAATAGTTGCTCAAGGAAGCCTGCTAAATGCAAATAGACCTGCACGTCCAGTCATCAGGTCTACACCATCCACACGGGAACGAGCCAGTTCGTTACAACAGGATGATGCTAATCGACAGACCGCTGATGAAGACACCAGCCCTACGTTGGCACAAATAGCAAGGTCGATTTCGGGGTCGACCAAGAACGATGTGACATCGCCCGCTGCCAGCGTTCAGAGAGAAAACTACAATAACATCTATAAATCGGTTATCGATGCTCTGAATTTCCGTCGCACCGCCGGCGATGCGGCAGAAGTGAGCGACGAGAGATACGAGGCGCTTTCTAAGGGCGGCACTTGGGAAGGCGGGAATCTGGATACGGGATCCGAGCAGCAGAATCTGGCGACGGCGAGAGATATCGCTAACGCACTCGGCTCCATTCAACAAGATGCCGCTATACGCAACGCAGTAGAACAAGGTACCTCCTTACGCGAGTATCTGGCGCAAAATAAACACACTCTGGGTGCTCTGAAAGATACCGAAGGCCTGACAGCAGACAGCCTCAACCAGCTGGATCTCGTCGACAACCTGTTTGGAACCATCAAATCACAGCTCGAAGTCACGCAGGATCTAAAACCAGCACTGGGCGACCTGCATATTCCGCTGGCAAAGCTCGCTCTGATGGATTCTGACTTCTTTCTAAACCGGACGCACCCGGCGCGGGCTGCACTCGACAAGCTGGCCAAACTATCGACGCCCGCCAACTTTCCAAACAAGGCTCTGGAACTAAGAATCAATGAGATAGTGCAAGAGATCGTCACGCAGTATGAGGAAGACAGCAGCATATTTGATCGCGCGCTAGAGAAAATCGAAAAACTCGTCAATCAGCAGGAAAGGGCTCTATCAAGAAACGTAGAGCGCGTTGTAAGAATACAGGAGGGTCAAGAAAAGCTGCACAAAGCACAGCAAGCTGTAGACCGTGTCGTGAACACCCAGATAAAGACCGATCATGCCCCGAAAGTACTGGTGGATCTGGTCGAAAACGGACTGCGGGACCTGATGGTGCTTACTCACGTCAAGGAGGGGGCCGAAAGCAAGAGCTGGGAAGAACAGGTCGGTATGCTTGATCAACTCAAAATTTGGTTGGACGAGCGAGATCACTCCGACGCAAATGACGAGATGATCACTCAGCGCGGTCTCGAAGCAGAATCCATGATCGATATGATCGAACAGCAAATCGCAGCGGGTCTACCCACCAACGTGGCACATCAACCTATACTGCGAGAACTGCGCGACATTATCGCGGGCGAGCGTAACGTCGAATTTGGCGACTATACGAACACAGCGACGACTGAACCGGTCGAGCCGGCCCAGGTACGAGCCAAGATTGAAGACCTTCCTCGGCTACGTCGATGGGTCATGCGTGTCGAGCAGATGGAGAAGGGCACCTGGCTGACTTATCGCAACAAAGAGGGTCAGAAGTCCAGGATGCAGCTCGCCTGGGTCAGTGAGGAGCGTGATCGCTACATCTTCGTCAATGAGCGCGGCCAGAAAGTTGCTGATATAAGCAATATTCAGCTAGCCCGGCATCTGAGTCGCGGCATGCAACCTCCTGCACCGGCCGATCAGCTTTCGGTGGTGGACCAGAGTCTGTATCAGACGCTCGAACACGTTCAAAAGACTCTCAGCTTTACGCGCAATCACGACTCCCTCACAAAACTGATCAATCGCGTGACCTTTTTGGATCAGATGGGTCGGGCGCTGCGCCACGCTCAAAAGAAACGCTCACAGCACTCTGTTCTTTATCTCAATATCGATCAGTTCAGATTGGTCAATGAGGTTTACGATCGCGTGCACGGTGATCAGGTCCTGTTGGAGTTCGCCCGGCTTTTGGCGCAGCTACACAGCAAAAAGGCCTCCTCAGCCAGGATCGAATCGGATAGCTTTGGCGTCCTTTTGCTTGACCGAAATATCGAACAGTCCATGCAGGTGGCCGAGAAAATCCGTCGCGACATTGAGGCCTCTAGTGTCGATATAGAAGGCGAGAAAATCAGCTTCACAGTCTCAATCGGCGTGGTGCCCATCAGGGAACATAGTCCGGACGTGGGCCAGATCCTTAACACAGCTCGCACAACGATGCACTTGGCCAAGGAAAAAGGCCGCAACCGGGTAGTCCAATACGAAGAGGACCAATCTTCCGCCAGTAACTATACCCACGACAAACTACAGGTTAAGAGGGATCTGGAGCAGGCGGTGGCGACCGATCGCTTTGTGCTCCAGGCACAGCCAATTGTAAAGACCAGTATCGACGGCAAAGTCGTTGACCAAATGCACTTTGAACTACTGCTAGGTCTGAAGAACAAGGATGGCACGCTGGCATCGCCCCAGGACTTCATTCTATCGGCAGAGCGCTACGGCTTTATGAGCCTCGTTGATCGCTGGGTCGTAAAGGAGGCCTTCAGCTGGGTCAGCAAGCTAATGGACGCACAAAAGGTGGTACCCAGCCTATCTATTAATCTGTCAGGAACCAGCGTGACCGATGACAGCTTCATGGATTATCTATTTGAACAGATATCTGAATACGGAGTAGGAACCAGTAAGATTTGTTTCGAAATTACCGAGACGGGTACCATTTCAAATCTGGTCAAGGCGGCTGATTTCGTCCGCGCATTTCGCAACATTGGATGCAAATTCTCTATAGATGACTTCGGTACCGGCCTGGCCAGCCATAACTACCTTCGGGAACTACCCGTAGACTATGTGAAGATTGACGGCAGTTTCGTAACAAACATCCACAAGAATCGAAATGACTACGCGATCGCTCGCAGCATTAACGACCTCGCTCACTTTCTCGGTCAGGAAACAATTGCAGAATCGGTTGAAAACGACGCGATTGTTGGCAAGCTGAGAGAGATAGGTGTCGACTTTCTACAGGGTTGGGGTGTTGGAAGACCAAAAAGACTGGTCGAGGTGGCTGAAGATCTATCTTCCATAGAGAAGTAACGACACGGCCCGGCTTGCCTACGCCTAAAAACAGGTTTGCAGTCATGGACCTGATTCCCAACCCTTTGGCGATAACTCTCCAAACACGCATGCGCTACCAGGCTCTGCGCGGTTTTCAGCAGTAAGGCCCCTGCCTACGTCCTGTTGTCAAAACCCGGTGCCCGTCGTTGATTTGATTTACGTCAAGGCCCTGGCGCTAAGACCTTGCTATTGTCGCTCATACTTTGCGTAAAAATATCTAGAAGATGACCAGCTTAGACCAGGCTGCGGGCGTAAATGACGAACCATTAACAGAACGGCTGATCGATCAGCTGGTTGCCAAGTATCCTCTGGATTGGCCTTTGCAACGTTCTTATCCCTCCGCCTCGCAATTCCATCAAAACATTCAATGGAGCGACTACATCTGTTCCCAGGCAGATCAAAATGATCGGGATAAACCACTCTCTGTATATATTCAAATTCCGTTTTGCAACGATGCATGCCATTTCTGTGCTTGTGACAGAATCATCACGCGAGAGCGCGGTGTAATCCGGCGCTATCTGGACGCGCTGGCCATTGAAGTCGAACTTAAGGCCAATTTGATCGGAGAATCCCGCTCTGTCGTCTCGCTTCACATCGGCGGAGGCACACCTGCGTATTTGGATAGGGCTGAGATTACGGAATTAATGCATTCGGTTTCTCGTTACTTCCGGTTGCGATCCCCGCAGCTGCAGCAACACTCGATAGAGCTTGACCCCAGAGCTTTGAGCAACGCGACTCTGGCGCTATTGAGAGGAGTCGGCTTCAATCAGATCAGACTGGGCGTACAGGACTTTGACCCACGCGTGCAAGAAGCCATAAATCGCAAACAGTCGTTCACCACCATAGCGCAGGTTGTCGAAAATATTCGTGATCAGGGGTTTGAGCGCTTAACAATCGACATGATGTATGGCCTACCCAGGCAAGACGCTGACAGCGTGGCAGCTACCCTGGAGAAAGTCATCTCGCTGCGACCGGATCAAGTGGCGTATCATCCCTACCATCACCTGCCCAGCAGATTCACCAACCAGCACAATATTCGCCGGGATCATTTACCGACAGCGGCGGCCACCCTAAAGCTGCAACTACTGATAGCACAAGCGCTGCAAGCCTCGGATTATCGGTTAATTGGCATCGACCTTTACGCGTTGCCCGCACTGGAATGTGCGGTCGCGCAACCCGAGCATGCCGTGGCACACAGACCGCAGCACTACTTGGGGCCTATGGCACAGGACGAACTCGGTTTCGGTTTGGCGGCTCTCACTCGGTTGGGAGACTATCAGTTCCAGAACCCAGTTGAATTGAAGGACTACTACGGCCAATTGGAGGCCAGGCAAATTCCAAGTTTTCGCGGCCACAGGGCAACAGAGGAAGACAAGTGGCGTGGCCATATTATCACGCAGCTTTTGTCCAACATGAGCCTGGACCTGGACGACTACGACCAATTATTCGGCATTGATTTCCCGAATACGTTCAAAAAGGAGATGCAACAACTCATTGATTTTGAGTCAGATGGCCTGGTCATAATTGAGGACAACCGGGTAGCGGTGACCGAACGTGGGCAGCCTTTTCTCGCCAACATTAGCAAGACGTTTGACGCCTACCATACACCCCCGAACTTCGCATAAAGGCTAGTGGAACCCACTACCGCGCTTTTGAGGCTGGCGCTATGGTTCAGGCACAAAAAGAATTCAATTATACTAGGAACAGTAAGGGCTTGAGTTTGGAGCATAGCTATGACCATTCGTTTGTCAGACACGGACCACAAGCCGGAGCCCGGGCGCTGCGTTCACGATTACCAGCTTCATTGCGGTAACTGCCAACTCAATAGCATTTGTCTCCCTCTCACGCTCGAGACGGATGATGTAGAGCAACTCGATAGCATTATCCAACGTAGCAAGCCGTTGCAAAAAGGGCAGTTTCTCTATCGCCAGGAAGACGCCTTTTCCTCGGTTTACGCCGTAAGATCTGGCGCAATCAAAGCATACAACACCACTGATGACGGCCGAGAACAGGTCACTGGTTTCTATTTTCCGGGAGAAATTCTCGGAATGGACGGCATCGGAACGAATCACCATGCGTCGACAGCAAAAGCGCTGGAGACATCTGCTGTATGCGAAATTCCATTTTCGTCGCTAGAAAAGCTCAGCGCTCAGTTACCTTCACTGCAGCGCCACTTCTTTCAGTTAATGAGTCGAGAGATTACCGAGGACCAGCAGCTAATCACTCTGCTAAGCAAAAACTCTGCAGACGAACGAGTTGCGTCCCTGATGTTGAGTATTTCTATTCGCAATGCCAAGCGAAAACTCAGCGCTACCCACTTCAGACTGCCCATGTCGCGGGTCGATATCGGTAACTATCTTGGCCTCACCGTGGAGACGGTTAGTCGGGTTTTCGGTCGTATGCAGAAAATGTCTATCCTTTCCGTAGACAATAAAGAAATTGAAATTCTAGACCCCAAGGGTCTGCAGAGACTCGCTAACCTCCTGCACTGATTCCCAGCCCTGAGCAAAACCTGCCGATCTGCCACACCTTGACATAAATCAAGGTTCTGCCGATTTCAGTCACTATCATAGTGCGGATACTAATGATGACGGCGATAGCAGGGAGTGCAGCACCACATGATCCAACATACCTTTGGCCTGTTGGTAAAACCGGTCGCGCAGTGGAAAACCGTCGCTTCCCTGCCTGATCCATCTCTTCGAATCCTGCTTCTTTACCCTTGCATTTTTGCCCTTCTTCCGGCGGTTGCCTGGTATTACGGTACTACGCATGTGGGCTGGACGGTCGGTGATGATGATCCGATCAAACTCACATTGGAAAGTGCGAGACGCATCAGCATTCTGTTCTATTTTGCGATGGTCGCCGCCATCGGAGTGATCGGCTACTTCATCCATTGGATGTCAGATACCTATGGTGCTGAGTCGACAATGACCAAAGGCATCGTTATTTCAGGTTTGACCGCGACACCGCTATTCATCGCTGGCCTGGTCGGATTTCATCCGCTGCTATGGGTTGATTTGCTTATCGGTGTTGGAGCCATTAGCTGGTCTGTGTATCTGCTCTACCTCGGCATTCCGATTGTTATGAATATTCCGGAAGAGCGCGGCTTTTTGTTTTCGAGTGCGGTCGTGGGCGTCGCCCTGGTCATACTGATTTGCATGATGGTGGGTTCCGTCATCCTCTGGGATCTCGGTGCTGCCCCAGCGTTTACGGATTAATTAAATCACTGCGCTGAATCATTGAAGAAAGATAGCTACCGTTTGGAAGTCGAGAATGAGCGAACTTAACTCTGCACTGGAACATCCAACGTACAACTACAAGGTTGTGCGTCAATTCACCGTCATGACGGTCGTTTGGGGTATTGTCGGCATGCTGGTGGGTGTGCTCATCGCGGGCCAGCTGGCGTGGCCAGCGCTTAATTTCGATCAGCCTTGGCTATCGTTTGGCCGTCTGCGTCCTCTTCATACTAACGCGGTGATCTTCGCCTTTGGCGGCTGCGCGCTATTTGCCACCTCCTACTATGTGGTTCAGCGCACTTGCCAGGTTCGTTTAATATCCGACAGGTTGGCGGCGATTACCTTCTGGGGCTGGCAAATAGTGATTTTGAGCGCGGCGATCACGCTCCCCATGGGAATGACCAGCGGCAAAGAATACGCTGAGCTCGAATGGCCGATAGACATTCTCATCACCGTTGTTTGGGTGCTGTACGCGATCGTGTTTTTCGGCACCATCATGAAACGCAGAACAAACCATATCTACGTCGCCAACTGGTTTTTCGGCGCGTTTATCGTGGCAGTTGCGGTGCTCCATATCATCAACAGCCTGGTCATTCCGGTTACCGCGGCCAAATCCTACTCTATCTACGCAGGTACAGTAGATGCCATGGTGCAGTGGTGGTACGGCCACAATGCTGTCGGATTTTTCCTCACCGCTGGATTTCTCGGCATCATGTATTATTTCGTGCCCAAACAGGCGGAACGTCCGGTGTACTCCTATCGTTTGAGCATTGTTCATTTTTGGGCGTTGGTTGCTGTTTATATTTGGGCCGGTCCTCACCATCTGCACTACACAGCACTCCCGGACTGGGCCCAAAGCCTGGGCATGGTGATGTCAATTATTCTGTTAGCGCCCTCCTGGGGCGGCATGATCAACGGCATCATGACTCTGTCGGGAGCATGGCATAAGCTGCGCACGGACCCGATTCTCCGGTTCCTGGTGGTGAGCCTCTCGTTCTACGGTATGTCGACCTTCGAGGGCCCGATGATGTCGATCAAGACAGTCAACTCTCTGTCGCACTACACCGACTGGACTATCGGCCATGTGCATTCAGGCGCATTGGGCTGGGTCGCCATGATCTCCATTGGTGCCGTTTACCATCTTATTCCGATCATGTTTGGGCGAGATCGCATGTACAGCACCAGCCTTATCAACGCCCATTTTTGGATGTCAACTATTGGCACTGTCCTCTATATCGCTTCCATGTGGGTCAACGGCATCATGCAGGGCTTGATGTGGCGCGCCTACAATCAGGATGGCACCTTAACCTACAGCTTCATCGAGTCGGTCGCCGCCAGTTATCCCGGCTACCTTGTCAGGTTTGTCGGCGGCTTCATCTTCTTCGCCGGCATGCTGTTGATGGCATACAACCTGTATATGACCAGCCGCAAGGACGTTCAACCACAGGCGGCTCCGGCTGTCGCGTCTCCCGCGTAAGGTAACCAGCATGAAACACGAAGTTATTGAGAGCAATGTGGGACTGATGATTATTCTGATCATCGTTGCCCTGAGCTTTGGCACACTCGTAGAGCTGGTACCTCTCTTGTTCCTCAAAGAAACCAACACCCCGATCGCGGGACTCAAACCACTGCCCGCACTGGAGCTCGAGGGGCGCGATATCTACATACGCGAAGGTTGCAACAACTGCCACTCCCAGATGATCAGGCCTTTACGGGCGGAAACAGAGCGCTATGGCCACTATTCCGTAGCCGGTGAGTTTGTTTACGATCATCCGTTTCTGTGGGGCTCCAAGCGAACCGGTCCAGATCTTGCCAGAGTCGGAAAACGTTACAGCGATGATTGGCATCGAGCCCATCTCTACAACCCTCGCGACGTCGTACCCGAATCTAATATGCCTGCTTACCCCTGGCTGTTTGACAATGTAATCAATGCCAAGATCACGGGCGGCAAAATGGCAGCACTTCGCAAAGTCGGAGTCCCCTATACAGATGCGGATATTGCGGGTGCGGAGGCGGCAGTCAGCGATAAACGCGAAATCGATGCTCTGGTTGCCTACCTGCAACAGCTGGGCACATTACTGCAGACGAGACGCTAGATTTATGGATATCAACGACCTGAGGGGGTTTAGCACTGTTCTACTGATGCTGGCTTTTCTCGGCGTATGCTTTTGGGCTTACAGCAAGAAACGCAAAAAATCATTCGAGGAGGCCGCCAATCTGCCCTTCGCCGATGAGAAGCTAAACAAGGAGAGCATGCAAGAGGACAGAAAGAATGGCTAGTTTTTGGAGCTACTGGATCATCGTGCTTTTTGTCGTCACGCTTGTGCTGATCACCTGGATCTTGCTCGCCAATCGAAAAGGTGGCTCCCAAACGACGGATAAAACCACGGGGCACGTGGCTGACGGAATCGAGGAATACGATAACCCACTGCCCGCCTGGTGGTTTTACATGTTCGTGATCACCATCGTTTGGGGCGTGGGTTATCTCATCGTCTACCCCGGTCTAGGCAACTTCCCTGGGCTGATCGGTTGGACCCAGGTGGAACAGTATGACAAGCGGGTAGCCGAGGCAGACGCGCGATATCAAGATATGCGCAGTCGCTATCTGGCACTACCCGTGGCAGAGATTGCGCAAGATCCCGCCGTGCGAAAAATGGGTATGCGCTTATTTGCAAACGAGTGTGCTCAGTGCCACGGCGATGACGCGCGCGGTCGCTACGGCTTTCCAAATTTGACTGACAATGACTGGATCTACGGTGGTGATGCCGACACGATAAAATACACGTTGATCAATGGACGCGTGGCAGCAATGCCTGCATGGTCGGGCATCATCAACGACCAGGGCATCGCTGATGTTACACAATTTCTGCTTCATTTGAACGGCAAAACCGCCGATCCCTCGCAGGTCGCGGCTGGCAAAGAGGTATACCTGACTTACTGCGCTGCGTGCCATGGTACCGAGGGTGAAGGCAACCAGGCTCTGGGATCGCCCAACCTCGCGAATGGAATCTGGCTTTATGGAGGCAGCGAAGCACAGATCGCGCATTCCATCCGAGCCGGGCGCAATGGCGTGATGCCTGCCTTTCAAGACACCTTGAGCGACGACAAGATCCATATTTTGTCAGCCTACGTCTATGGCTTATCAGACGAGGAAGCCGCGCAGTGAGGTCTCCGTAAGCGAAAGATGCCGGATTGAAGTACAGTCAACGACGGAATCCACAAGTATACGATGTCCACCAACGAGCATATCGATCTGGATCAGCTCGCCCCCGCAGAGGTGGGAGAGATCGATATATATCAGCATCGAGAAAAGATCTATACGCGAAAGATCGAGGGGTTATTTCAGCGTGTTCGATTATTCAGCGGATGGCCGCTGCTTCTTGGCTACTTTCTGCTGCCCTGGCTTCAGTGGGACGGAAGGCAAGCTGTACTGTTCGATCTGCCGGAACGTAAGTTCTATATCCTGGGGCTGACATTCTGGCCGCAGGACTTTCCCATGCTGGCCTTCTTACTCATCATCGCAGCCTTTGCCTTATTCACCGTGACCAACCTGTTCGGCAGAATCTGGTGCGGGTATACCTGCCCGCAGACCGTCTGGACTAGCATTTTCATGTGGCTGGAGCAGAAATTTGAAGGCAACCGTAATCAGCGTATCAAACTCGACAAGGCGCCTTGGTCTACGAATAAGTTTTTTCGCAAGACCCTCAAACATGGCGCCTGGCTGTTTGTTGCGCTGCTAACGGGTGTTACCTTTATTGGCTACTTCACAGCGATCAGGCAGCTCATCCCGGACTTGTTTACTCTCTCCGCCGGCATCTGGGCCAGTTCCTGGACGGTGTTTTTTACGCTTGCCACCTATATCAACGCGGGTTGGATGCGCGAGCAAGTCTGCATCTATATGTGTCCCTACGCACGTTTTCAGTCGGTGATGTTCGATCAGGATACCTTGATCGTCTCCTACGACAGTGGTCGCGGTGAACCGCGAGGCTCGCGCAAGCGCGATATAGCACACAGCGAACTGCAGGTGGGCGACTGCATCGACTGCGAGCTGTGCGTGCAGGTATGTCCAACCGGGATTGATATCCGGGAAGGGCTGCAATACGAATGCATAGGCTGTGCCCTGTGTGTGGATGCCTGCAATTCGGTTATGGACAAAATGCAGTATCCACGCGGCTTGATTCGATATACCAGTGAACACGCGCTCAGTGGCGGCATAACTCGTTGGCTGCGACCGCGCGTGCTTGGTTATTGCGGAGTTCTGCTGGTGATGATTCTGGTGTTTGGCCTTTACTTTTTCGGGCGCGTGCCTGTTGAGCTTACCGCGCTTAGAGATCGAATTGAGCTGTACATCGAGACAGAGAACGGTGATATCGAAAATATCTACACGCTGCATTTGGCGAACAAGGATGATGCGTCGCATCAGTTTACAATCGGCATCGATGGTATTGCAGGTGCGAGAATCATTGGCGCGACGCAATACGAAGTCGCAGGTGGTGAGGTGCTTACCATAACGCTGCGTGTCGTCGCGGACCCTGCAGCACTCGCTAAAATGAGTACTGAGCTTGATTTCATTGCGACTGCTGTCTCAGAACCATCACTTACGGCAAAGGCGGAATCACGCTTTATGAAACCACTGCGATGAGTTTGCTCTATGGAAATCACGATGACTGAAACCACTTTGAATGGCGCATCATGAATCGGACGGTTTTACAAAATGAAGACCTGGAACCCTGGTACAGGCAATTTTGGCCATGGTTTCTTATCATCCTGCCTGGCAGTGTGGTCGTGGCGAGCCTGGCGACCCTGATCATCGCCAACTATGGAGCGGATGACCTTGTTGTGGATGACTATTACAAGACGGGCTTATCGATCAATCGCCAGTTGGAAAAAAAACAGCGTAGTAATGACCTTGGCATCTCTGCCCGGCTGGGTGTGACACAGAGGCATGTTACGGTGAGGGTTACTGGACCAGTCAGTAGCAACTCGCTAAACCTGCTCTTATCGCACCCGTTAGAGGCCGACAAGGATTTCACCTTGACGCTGTCCAGAATTGCGCCGGGAGTCTACCAAAGTCCATTACCCAAAGCGGTGGCACCCAGGTGGCACTGGACTTTGGATCATGAAGGTACCGGCGGTTGGCGCCTGGACGGTAATCTTGAAAGCGATGACTTCGGCGACAGTCTCCCGAATTGAAGCAGGCCCGCAGCCTGCACTTGAAAACTGCTATCACTGCGGCGAATCTGTGCCTGCAGGTACGCATCTTAGTCTGCATATCGACGGGCAAGAACGTGCTATGTGCTGCCCGGGCTGTCGCGCGGTTGCCCAGCTGATCTGCGATAACGATCTGGCTCATTTCTACCAGCAGCGCACCGCTTACAATGACAGACCCACGTCGGAACAAGGCAACACCGATGACTACCGAATCTATGACGACCCCGAAGTACTGAAGACTTTTTCGGAGGCGAACGCCAACGGGGAGCAAGTCGCCTATTTCTTGTTAGGAGGCGTCACCTGTGCCGCCTGCACCTGGCTTATTGAACACAGCTTAAATCGTTGCGCGGGTGTGATCAGCGCCTGCGTGAACTTACAGCAAAGCAAGCTGAGCGTATGTTTCCAACCCGAACACATTCAGGTAAGGCAGATTTTCTCTGAGGTGAGAGCTCTGGGATACCAGGTGCGGCCGTTTCAACAGCATGCACAACGCGAACAGCTAGCTCGGGAAAATCGCGATGAACTCAGGCGTCTTGGTGTTGCGGGGCTAGGCATGATGCAGGTCGGTATGTTCGCAATAGCGCTGCATGCTGGTGATCTACAAGGAATCGATCACAATCACCAGGGTCTGCTACGCTGGACCAGCTTATTGGTTGCCAGCTTCGTTGTCCTCTATGCATCGCGACCTTTCTTCATCAATGCCTGGCGACATGCGCTCAGGCGCACGCTGGTCATGGATCTACCGGTATCACTAGCCATTGGTCTGGCCTGGTTGGCCAGCGTTTTCGCAACCCTGACCGGCAGTGGACAGGTTTACTTCGACTCTGTCGTCATGTTCACCTTTTTTCTCTTACTTGGCCGCTTTCTTGAACGCAAGGCAAGGCTAGATCAAGACACCGGCTGGTTGCAGGCACAGGATGCGCTGCCAGATGCCGTATCGGTCCGCAAAGGAAACCACTGGGCTACCCTGCCCCGCACCGACGTTGCGGTTGGCGATCAGATACTCATAGCAGCGGGTGACGCTGTACCCATCGACGCCCTCGTAAGCAAAGGCCGTAGCGCCGTTAGGGAAGATGCCTTTAATGGGGAACACCAGCCTAGAACGGTAGCAGAGGGTGATACAGTTTTCGCCGGCACCATCAATATAGAGAGCAGCCTGCAAGCGCGAGTTCTGTGCACCTACCGGGACAGTCGGCTGGCCGAATTACAACGGTCAATAGATCGAGGTCAGGCGCACAAGCCCGCGCTTGTTCGTCTCGCGGATCGAGTAGCTTCCTGGTTCATCGCAGCTATTTTACTGATCAGCATGATCACATGGCTGATATGGCATCAACTGGCACCAGAGCAGGCTTTCTGGATAACGTTATCGGTGCTCGTGATCAGCTGCCCGTGTGCGCTCGCTTTGGCAACACCAGCGGCCCTCGCCAGTGCCGCCGGCGCTTTGCGGCGAAGAGGCATTATCATACGCACTGAAGACGCGCTCGAATCCCTATCTCAAAGTCGGCATATTATCTTTGATAAAACCGGTACGTTAACCAAGGCAGAGCTGGCGATTGACCGCGTTGTCACCTTGGGAAATTGTCCTGAGCGCCAGGTATTGGCTATCGCCGCCGCGCTACAGGCGCACTCGCGCCACCCAATCTCCAAAGCATTCAAATCGCTCACCATGGCCAACGGGGTTGACCAGGTTCACTACAATGTGGGTGCCGGTTTACAGGGGAAGCAGGGAAATAAGACTTATCGCATGGGCAGCGAGTCTTTCTGTAGAGTCTTAGCGCCAAACTTGCCCCCTGCACCATCGACTGATCTGTATTGGGTCGCCTTGTGCGGCGACAGGCAACCACTGGCTTGGATCGGCTTATGCGATAAGCTCAGGCCGGAAGCGACCGACACTGTGCGGCAGTCAATCGCCGACGGATTTTCAGTCGAACTGCTTACCGGTGATAGTTCAGGCAACGGCGCATTGCTGGCGCACAATCTCGGACTACATCACTACGCTTGTGGTTTGAGTCCTGAGCAGAAAATGGCTCACGTGAAGGCTCTGCAACAATCGGGAACTGTCGTTACGATGGTTGGAGATGGGCTCAATGATGCACCCGTGCTTAGTCTCGCCGACGTGTCATTCGCCGTCGCTGACGCGGCCGATCTTGCACGAGCTCAGGCCGATTTCGTGCTGTATGGAGATGATCTCAACCTGATCCATGTCGCTCATGAAAAAGCGCGGCAGTGCCGTCGGGTGATGCGGCAAAATATTAGCTGGGCGCTTACCTACAACGCCTGTGCCATTCCGCTTGCCGCAATGGGTTTCGTGCCGCCCTGGCTGGCAGCCGTTGGCATGTCGGCGAGTTCGCTTTTCGTAGTACTAAACTCGTTACGCTTGAATCGCGAAAACAACTCAGGCGCAGGGCAAGTAGACCATGGATAGTCTGTATCTACTCGTCCCTATCGCGATGGCATTTTGCGCGATCACGATTAAGCTCCTTCTCTGGGCAATCAATAACGGCCAGTATGACGATATGGACAAGGAGGCCTGGCGGATACTGGCAGAAGACGAGTTTTCTTCTCAGTCAGAGGAGTCGGATTCTCAGCGGGAGTCATTTTGACCGAAATTAGCTACCTCAGTGCCCTGACACTAGGGCTAGCGGGTGCCGGTCATTGCCTGGGTATGTGTGGTGGAATCGCTGCAGCCCTGGGCTTCAGTAGTCATCAGTCAAACGTCGTCAGTGCGTCATATCATATCGGACGTATCCTTAGCTATTCTGTATTAGGTGCGATGCTGGGGTTCGCCGCGGGCAGCATCGACATGAGTGCCTGGACGATGGGCTTGCGCTATTTGGCCGGTGCCCTACTCATTGCCATGGGTCTGTATGTGGCGAATTGGTGGCACGGTATCGTGCTCTTGGAAAGAACCGGCGCTGCCCTGTGGCAGCCCCTGCAGCGGCTGTCTGCGCGCTGGCTTCCGGTTCGACGCTGGTGGCAGGCTTTAGCGGTGGGTGCAGCCTGGGGGTTTATGCCCTGTGGTTTGATTTACAGTGCACTCGCCTGGGCAGCCACCGCACAACAGGCCACCGCATCCGGGCTGATGATGCTTTTTTTTGGTTTGGGCACGCTGCCCGCAATGCTGGCTGCCCACGCGGGCGCTGCACAGCTACAGGCATTTTTGAGACAGCGAGGTTTCAAGATCGTCATAGGACTGGGTCTCATTGCCTCCGGCATTTACACCGTGTTTGTAACCACTTTGCACAGCGGCCATACACATCATGCCATTCCCGTAGTACCCGGCATAGAATCGGCGCAGGATTCGCACCATCAGCATTGATGGAGACACGAAATCTAGATGTCACCCGGCGGCAATCTAACTGCTGTTTAGAGCTGAACTATAGCCCAGCGTATCTTCGAAGCTCACGGTACGAGCGATTTAACTGCATGAAGTGACAGGCCAAGGAAACAGGAGCCGCCAGTAGCTGCCGGACATCACACTCGTGCTTTGGCAAGATAGAGACCAACTAAAATCGATAGGCTATGCCGAGGTTATAGACCCAAGGGTCTATGTCTACCTTAAAGTCCACATCACCAACGTCAGTCTTAACGGTAGCATTAGTATCTATGTCGATGTACCAAACAGATAAATTGATTCCAAAGTGTTCTGTAAAGGGGATATCAACGCCCACTTGCCCAGACAATCCAAAGGAATTGTCTAGTTCCAGATCAACGTCATTCGCACCCAAAATGGCGTTGAGAGTCTCGTCAAGCTGACGGGTCGTTTTTTCATCAAAGAAAATGGTGTAGTTGACCCCCACTCCAATGTAGGGCTGCCAGCCACTTTCCCCGGCGCGAGGATAGTATTGAGCGCTGAGAGTGGGAGGCAGATGCTTTGTTGAGGCCGCCGGTAAATCAACTCCCTGGCCTTTGAGTGAGATATCATGCTTGAACGGTGTAGCCGCTAGCAGTTCCAGGCCAACATGTTCAGTCATCATGTACATGGGGATGATGCCAATCTGGGTATCGTCATCAACTTTCGCCTCTAGTGTCGGCACACCGGGCAGATTGATGTCACTACTACTTGAGTTGGGATCTACCGTGACCGCGCCGGCGCGCAGCACGACGTCCCCTTTTTCATAGGCGCCTGCGTTCATCCCTGTGATTAAAAATACTAAAAGAAATGTACTCAATACGGCTTCTTTCATTACACTTCCTCGCCACTCCGTCACGCGATGCCTCGAAAAGACACCCCCTAGAAACGAGTGTATGACGGGGAGTGCGCCTTAGCGTTGACCTCGGTCAAACGCAGACTATCTTGGGAAATTGATCGGTATCGGCAAGAAGCCAGATATGGAAGGAGTCTTATATCTACTGCCAGGGGTAATCCAATTCACGACCACAGCCGCGATAGACTGCGTCGTTAACCATAACGCTCACCTGGTGGGAAAATTCTTCGCCCGACATACTATCGACGCAGGCCTCGTTGATGATCTCTACCTCAAGTTGACTCGATTCAGTGGTTGCACTGTAGCGACGCGAGTTGTCGCTTACAGAAACACCCGGGTCAGGTGCCGCAACTCGCTGCATACCATAATCACTTGCAAATAGGAGATGCTTACCCTCCCGAACCTCCAGATACCAGCCTGGCTCGTTGCCGCTAGCTCGAAAGGAAACACCCCTGCGACGGGCATCTTCCCAGGGCACTCTTTCTGGTTTCAGCGCGCAATTAAAATGCTGTTCGGCGCCATCTGTGAGCATGGCTTCATTTCCCTTACTCCAGAATTCTATATCACCCTCAACATACTTGGTTCCGGACGCGCTTCTTGCCAGAGGCAGAACCACGTAGCGATCAGGTAACCATAGCGCCATTTCGCCGGGACCTAGCCGTGCCGTAAATTCATAGCCATTGCAGTCATAAACCAGAGTCTCCGCTAGAGGGAGTTTATGCGCCCCGTGTTCTTGACCAGGTG
>JBCDFM010000003.1:0-64558 GCA_039178015.1 Pseudomonadota bacterium | reverse complement strand
CCCCAGAGGGCAAATGGTGGGCCGGAGCGTTGCGATTTCGGATGGTGGAGGTCGGATATCGGGAGGGTGATCGGTAGCAGTGGCAGGAGTCGGGGAGACCGAGGGGAATACGCTGGCCGTTTACTCGCTGTTTGTTCAGTGGGTTGTCCTACTCAGCGCAGCCGTGCTGTGCACTTTGAGACGATTTATCAATAGCTTCGGCCTGGCTGTAGTCAGCATTTTTTGTCTGCTGGTTGTTCTTGTTGTCACTGGGCTCAGTAGCTTGTTTGCGTGGCATCTCTTGCCGATGGTCGGCTCAAGCGGCAGTGAGCTTTGGTGGATGACAAGAAACCTACTTATAGCAGCCGTCCTTACGGGTATTGCGATGCGCTACTTCTATTTGCAACATCAGTTGCTGGTGCAAAAACAGCTCGAGCTTCGATCTCGTCTGGACTCGCTCAGGTCAAAGATACGTCCCCATTTTCTTTTTAATACCTTAAATAGTATTGCCAGTCTGATTGCGTCGCGACCCGATGCTGCCGAGCGGGCGGTGGAAGATTTGTCGGAGTTGCTGCGTGTCAGCCTGAATGAGAATACCCGGCCTACCTCCGTTGCAGACGAAAAAAGGTTATGTGATCTTTATCTGGCGATTGAGAAGATGCGCCTTGGAAATAAGCTCCAGGTTGTTTGGGAGATGGACTCGACGCTAGCGGAAAAACCTATGCCAAGCCTGCTGCTGCAGCCACTGGTTGAAAATGCGGTTTATCATGGTGTGGCGCAGATGGAGGAAGGTGGAACAATCTTTGTGCACCTAGATACAGTGGGAAATACCCTTGTTGTCAGGGTTGAAAACCCGGCGCCGGAGAGACCTGCGCGTACAGATGGGCACAAAATCGCAATGGAGAACATCCGCCAGCGTCTGCAAGTGCTTTACGGGAATCAGGGGACGCTGCAGATTGTGAATGCAGATGGCCTGTATCGCGTGGAGTTGAGTTATCCACTGTGGGATTAGTTTGTTCGTGACGCAAAAACGAATGACGGTAATGAAGCGAATTGGCTATCGAATACGTCAAACAGGCCAAGGTCTTTACTTACACCGGTTTGCTGTGAGGGTTGGCGGGTGAAAATACTTGTAGTCGATGACGAGGCACTGGCCAGGGAGCGCTTGCTGCGACTATTGTCTCAGTCGCATCCAGAGGCATCTGCATGGGAGGCGGGCACTGGTGAGGAAGCCCTGGAAATAGTGCGCAAGCACAATCCCGATTTACTGCTTCTTGACGTACGCATGCCGGGCATGAGTGGAATTGAATTGGCCGGTCGATTGGACTCTGAAGACCAACCACCGGCCGTCATTTACTGCACGGCCTACGATGAGTATGCGCTAGAGGCACTGCAACATCAGGCTGCTGCTTATTTGCTCAAGCCGGTTAGAGGTGAAGAGCTAACCAAAGCGATTGGCTTGGCTCGCAGGGTTAACCGTGCCCAGCTATCAGCCTTGGCAGAGCTCGCAAAGGAGCCGGATGAGCGCGGTGCTCAGCAGCGTACCCATCTTGCAAGCCAAACTCATCGAGGAGTGGAATCGATGCCGATAAACCAGGTGCGATGCCTGCTTGCGGAGCAAAAATACGTAACTGCATACAGTACGTCTGCTGAGCTTTTGATACCCGACTCTCTAAAGGAACTGGAGCGTGAGTTTGGAGATCGTTTTCTTCGCATACATCGCAATGCGTTGGTCGCGGTAGACTACGTTATCCGGCTGCAGCGCGATGACGACGGTCCCTGGTGCGTTCTACTCGATGGTATAAGCCTCAAGCCTACAGTCAGTAGACGTCATCTATCAGACGTCAAAGCGCGGCTAGTTTCGCCTTGAACCATTCCGGTAGCCCTCTATCGCGACTCTAGAAAGTGGCTGGTATCATGCTGGGCACAGTATTCGACCAGGCGCATAAATGCCCCAAAAAATAACGATAGCTACAAGAGAGAGTCCTCTAGCCCTGTGGCAGGCGGAGTATGTCGCCAACGCATTGCGAGAAGCGCATCCAGCTCTAGAAGTAGAACTGCTGGGCATGACCTCGCGAGGTGACCAGCTGCTGGAAACCCCGCTCTCCAAAGTGGGCGGGAAGGGCCTGTTTGTGAAGGAACTAGAGACAGCGCTTCTGACGAAACAGGCGGATATCGCCGTGCATTCCATGAAAGACGTGCCCATGGAGTTTCCCCCCGGTCTGTGCCTTGGCGTCATCTGCGAGCGGGAAGACCCGTCTGATGCCTTTGTCAGCAATCACTTTTCATCATTGGATGAGATACCAGCAGGCAGCGTGATAGGGACTTCGAGTCTGCGGCGCGAATGTCAGCTGCGTGAGCGTCGGACAGATCTGGAGGTGAGGTTTCTCAGAGGAAACGTAAACACCCGCCTGCGTAAGCTGGACGAGGGTGCGTACGATGCAATCATTCTGGCAAGTGCTGGCCTTATAAGACTGGGCATGGGCGAGCGAATTGCGCAATCTATACCCATTGAGCATTCGTTACCGGCGGGCGGACAAGGCGCGGTTGGAATCGAGCTGCGTGATGGTGACAACGATGTCATGGAGGTGTTGCAAGCGCTGCATCACCCACCCACAGCTGTTAGAGTAAGTGCTGAGCGCGCAATGAATAAACAGCTTCAGGGCGGCTGTCAGGTGCCTATTGCTTGCTTTGCCGAGTTGGTAGAAGGCGACACGCGTTTGCATCTGCGAGGATTAGTTGGCAAACCGGACGGTTCGCAAGTGTTACGTGCAGAAGGTACGGCAGAGCTTGACCAGTGTGAAGATTTGGGCCGGCGGGTAGCTGAGCAACTTCTGGAGCAGGGTGCTGCCGCCATCCTAGCAGAAGTCTATGGCTAGTGTGCTGGTTACGCGGCCAGCGGGTCAGGAAGAGTCGCTTTCCTCGGCGGTAGCGGCGATGGGGCATAGTGTGCATCATTTTGCGTTGATGCGGATTCAGGCCCTGGCAGAGTTATCACCGGACGCCATGGCAAGCATCCAAGACCTTGAGCGCTATCAGCATGTTATTTTTATCAGCAGTAATGCGGTACGCCTCGGTATGGGCTGGATTGAAGCTTACTGGCCGCAGCTTCCCACTGATATGCATTGGTATGCAGTAGGAAACAGTACAGCCAAGGATTTGGAAGCCTACGGGCTTAAGCCTGAGATTCCGGTTTCAGACATGAGCAGTGAGGGCCTGCTGGCACTCCCTCAATTGTCTGAAGTGAACGGACATCGGGTTCTTATCGTCAAGGGCGTGGGGGGACGACAAACGCTTGCACATGTTCTTACCGCACGTGGCGCTATGGTGCATGAGCTAGCCTGCTACCGTCGCGAAATGGCGGTCGCAGCGACCGGCTATCTGGCACAGAGACTGAATGCATGGGACACTGATTTGGTGATGATCACCAGTGGTGAAGGGCTTCGCAATATGCTGTCATTGCTTAGCCCGGCAGAAACCTCTAAGTTTAGCGCTGTGGCCATGCTGGTGCCTTCTGCGCGAGTAGCGGATATCGCGAGGCGGTCGGGGTTCACGCGTGTCATCGTGGCCGAAAACGCCTCAGATGAGGCAATGCTGCACGCGCTGTCAGAATACTATTCCAGCGCTGGAGAATAACAAGTGAGTGATCAGCAGGATAAAAACAAAAGAGAGTCGGATTCTGCTCAGAAGAAGCGCGCTAAAAAAGCAGATGGGCCTGAAGCGAGCGCATCTGGGTTAGATGCTCCCGCAGTGGATGCTCCCGGAGTGGATGCTCCCGGAGTGGATGCTCCCGGAGTGGATGCTCCCGGAGTTGACACCCCTGCAGATTCTGCATCTGCGCAGGGCACAGTCAAGCGCGATCGTTCTGTGGCTGATACCCCGCAGACGAAATCGGGCCAATCGAATAGACAGCAACAAGCGGCGGTGCCAGACCCTATTGACACCAGTAGTCGACAGGCGGATCCCACTGATCGACAACCGGCAGCATCTGCCAAAGGCGGATCCTCTGCACCGGGCTGGATCGCGCTGCTACTGGTGCTGGCGCTGGCCGGTGCTGCTGCGTGGAGTTTTCGCGAGATTCAAGCCCGCTACACCGATATTGAGAACCAGCTGAAGTCGTTGGACAGAGCCGAGAAGCAGGAAGTAAGCGCTGCCGATCTCGCGAAGTTAGACAGCGAGATGCAGAACAAGCTAAGCACTGCGCTGACAAAAATTCAAACCGTCAGCACGGATGCTGAACAGCAATCAAAACAGGTCGCCCAGTCTATTCAGGCATTGCAAACTAAGGTGGCAGAGCAACAGTATGAACTGGCTCAGTACAACAGCAACGATCGCGAAGCCTGGTTGTTGGCCGAGGTGCAATACCTGTTGCGACTGGCTAACCAGCGCCTTGTTATGGGAAAAGACATCGCCGCAGCGCTAACGCTACTAACCAGTGCCGATGGGATTCTTTCGCAAATGGACGATGTCACCTTACATGATGTGCGCGCTGCGATTGCGTCAGATCTGGCGGCGCTGCGAGCCGTGCCCAAGGTCGATGTCGAAGGCATGTATCTGCGTTTGTCAGCACTCAGTGAACAAGCGGGAAAGCTAGTGATCTTTCAACTACCCGAGGTGGATACACAGGCGCCGACAGGAACGGGAGATGACTGGCGTTCTCGATTGAAGCAGGGCTGGCAGGCCGCTATCGCGAAAGTATCCGACTACATACGCTTCAGCCGTCGTGACGTACCCATGCAGGCGCTAATGGATCCCCAATGGGAAGGGCTGGTAAAACAAAACTTGCGCATGCTGTTTGAACAAGCACAAGTCGCACTACTGTCGGACAATCAACAGCTCTATCAGGAGAGCCTCAAGCGGTCTCAGCACTGGGTAGCCGAGTTTTTTGAATCTGACGGTGCAGCGGCTCGCGCCATGTCATCCGAAATTAGCAATCTGGAAAAAATAGATATCTCTGTCGAGCTACCTGACATCTCTGATTCTGTAAAAGCGCTCGATGACGTTATGCAGCAGCGCCTGCAATCAGGAGGCGCACAGTAAGCCATGCGCAAGCTCTTTGCACTACTGTTAATCGCCCTGCTCATGGGCGTCGGGCTCATCGCGATTATCGAGACTGATCCAGGCTATGTGCTTGTCACCTATGGTAGTTACACGTTGGAGACCAGCCTCTGGATAGGACTTGTACTGCTGTTCGTGCTGATTTGGGTGATTTATCTATTAATCGGCTTCCTGCGCCGGGTGCTTGGTAGCCACAGGGTGTTTAGCGGCTGGATGCATTCCCGCCAACATGAAAAAGCCATGCGTCTGACCAATCAAGGTCTACTCCACTATATAGAGGGTGACTGGCAGCGATCGCGTAAGGAGCTGATGCGCGGTGCGAGCGAAAGTGAAGCGCCTCTAGTGAATTACCTATTAAGCGCGCGGGCTAGCGCAAATCTGGGTGATCAGGAACAGGTAGAGGCGCAGCTGCTTGCTGCTGCAGATGCCAGCAAAGACGCGAAAACCGCGGTGGCTTTGACTAGAGCTGAAATCCAGCTAGAGGCGGGATCCTACCGACAAGCAGTCAGGTCACTTGAAGAAGCGAAGCGCAACCCTGGCCGCTACCCACGAGCAATGTCCCTACTGAAAAAAGCCTATATCGAATCAGGGGATGCCCATGGCTTGGCGCAGTTGCTGCCG
The DNA here is from genome assembly GCA_039178015.1 of Pseudomonadota bacterium. Classification (GTDB taxonomy): domain Bacteria; phylum Pseudomonadota; class Gammaproteobacteria; order Pseudomonadales; family Halieaceae; genus JARRPM01. The sequence goes on along the minus strand of JBCDFM010000003.1, from coordinate 58,900 downwards.
AAGTTAAAAAAGCATCAGCTGATATCTAACGACGAGCGACTTGCGCTGGAGCGCGACCTGTATGGTCGCATGCTCCGCGAAGCGGGCAATAGTCTCGATGAGGTCAATGAGACCTGGCATAAAATTCCCGCATCGATACGCTCTGATAGCAATATGATTCAGGCGTTTGCTGGGCTGTTGGTATCGCTGGGCGGCAATGCTCAAGCGGAAAAAGTTATTCTGAAAGAACTGAGGAATCGCTGGGATACAGCCCTTGTCCGTCTCTACGGTTATGTAGAGAGCGATGATGCAGGAAGACAGCTGGGGCATGCGGAGTCCTGGTTAGCCGACCATCCCGAAGACCCGGAGCTATTGCTTTGCCTGGGTCGGTTAGCGGCGCGTGATAAGCTCTGGGGTAAATCCAGGGACTACCTTGAGCAGGGTTATCGTCTTCATCGCACTGCCGAGAATTGTGCCGAACTTGGCCGCTTGCTGGACGCGCTTGGGGACCATTCGGTGGCGGCGGCTTACTTCAGAGAGGGTCTTTTGTTGCAGGAAGGTCAGCTTCCCGCTCTGCCCAAACCCGAAAAAATGGTGCCACAGGCGCAGTTGCTGGCACGCAAGTAGCTCACTTAATGGCAGATGTTCCGACTGACGAGTTCAGGCGTAACCATATTTTTATTGACGCTCAGATTTCGCCCAGAGTGGAGAAGACGTGGTAGACCTACATCTACTATGAGAGTGCAGCTAATCTAGCGATCAATGCCCAGCTGATCCCATAGTTCATCGATACGCGCTTTGACCGACGCATCCATGGCAATGGGCTTGCCCCATTCGCGTGTTGTCTCTCCCGGCCACTTGTTTGTGGCATCGAAGCCAACTTTTGAGCCAAGGCCGGCTACGGGTGATGCAAAGTCCAGATAATCGATGGGTGTATTGTCGACGAATACGCTGTCCCGCCTGGGGTCCATACGGGTCGTCATTGCCCAGACGACATCTTGCCAGTCTCTAGCGTTGACATCATCATCGGTGACGATAATAAACTTCGTGTACATAAACTGTCGTAGGAAGGACCACACACCCAACATGACTCGCTTGGCGTGCCCTGGGTACTCCTTGCGCATGGTCACAACGGCCACCCGATAGGAGCATCCCTCGGGTGGTAGATAAAAATCTACAATCTCTGGAAACTGTTTAATCAATAGGGGCACAAACACTTCATTTAGCGCCACGCCGAGCACCGCCGGTTCATCGGGGGGGCGGCCAGTGTAAGTGCTGTGGTAAATAGGTGATTCGCGGTGCGTTATCGCGGAAACGGTAAACACTGGGAACGATTCGACCTCATTGTAGTAGCCGGTATGGTCTCCAAAGGGTCCTTCTTCAGCCATCTCCCCCGGTTCGAGGTAGCCTTCCAGAATGAATTCGGCAGTGGCTGGAATAGTCAGACCGTGCTCTCGGCAGAGTGACGTGTAGCATTCCCCGAGCTGCGTTTTTCCGCCCCGCAACAAGCCTGCGAATGCGTATTCTGAAATGCCGTCCGGTACCGGAGTCACCGCGCCGAGCGTAGTAGCTGGGTCTGCTCCCAGGGCGAGTGCAATTGGATAGGGTTTACCCGGAAATTGGAGCTGCCAATCGCGAAAGTCTAAAGCGCCGCCTCGGTGAGACAGCCACCGCATTATGAGTTTGTTGCGACCGATAAGCTGCATCCGATAGATACCTAGATTGAGGCGCTCCTTTGCAGGGCCTCGAGTAATGACCAGTGGCCAGGTCACCAGCGGCCCTGCATCCCCCGGCCAACAGGTCTGAATGGGCAGTTTGTACAGATCAACATCGTCGCCTTCGACGACGTGATACTGACAAGCCGGGTTGCGCACCATCTTTGGCCCCATATTCAGCACCTGTTTGAGTACTGGCGCTTTATCAATTGCATCGCGCAGATTTTTTGGAGGGTCAGGTTGTCGTAAAAAGGCCAAGAGTTCGCCTAGCTCGCGCAGCGCGGAAATTTTTTCTTCGCCCATGCCTAGAGCTACGCGCTGCTCTGTACCAAAGAGATTGACCAGAACCGGTGTAGAGAAGCCTTTTGGGTTTTCGAAAAGAAGGGCGGGCCCCTGTTGGCGCAGCGTACGATCGGCAATCTCGGTCATCTCCAACACCGGGTCGATCTCGGTTTGGATTCGTACGAGTTCACCGCGCTGTTCAAGTACAGCGATAAACTCCCTTAAGTCCGCATATTTCACCGCAGTTGCGCGTCCGTTATTCAAACTGTTTTGCTAGCGACAGTACACGCCGAGGTCTGGGCATGCAATCGCGTGCATCCCTTAGAGAAGACCGTTACTTGCGCTTCATGGATTTGAAGAATTCGTCGTTCGTTTTTGTGTCTTTCAGCTTGTCGGACAAAAATTCGATAGCGGCAAGATCTTCCATGCCGTGGAGCAGTTTACGCAGGATCCACATGCGCTGCAGTTCATCTTCTGCGGTGAGCAGCTCCTCACGTCGAGTGCCAGAGCGCCGGATATTGATTGCGGGGTATACGCGCTTTTCGGCTACCTTACGATCCAGGTGTAGCTCCATGTTGCCTGTTCCTTTGAACTCCTCGTAAATCACCTCATCCATTTTGGAGCCCGTATCGACCAGTGCAGTAGCGATAATTGAGAGACTTCCACCTTCCTCAATATTTCGTGCGGCGCCAAAGAAACGCTTGGGCCGTTCAAGAGCGTGGGCGTCTACGCCACCGGTAAGGACTTTGCCAGAGCTCGGGATAACGGTGTTGAAGGCTCTCGCTAAACGCGTAATTGAGTCCAGCAGGATGATGACATCTCTTTTGTGCTCCACCAGGCGCTTTGCTTTTTCTATAACCATATCCGCGACCTGAACATGCCGGGAGGGCGGTTCGTCAAAAGTCGACGCGACAACCTCAGCGCCCCGAACCCCAACGGAGCGCTGCATTTCGGTTACCTCTTCCGGACGCTCATCAATCAACAAAACGATGATGTAGCATTCCGGATTGTTCGTGATAACTGCCTGAGCAATGTTCTGCATCATAATGGTCTTACCGGCTTTCGGTGGCGCGACGAGCAGGCCCCGGACACCCTTACCCAGGGGTGCGACCAGATCTATGATGCGTCCGGTGAGATCCTCTGTGCTGCCATTGCCCGTTTCCAGTGTCAGACGCTGATCAGGGAACAGCGGGGTGAGGTTCTCGAACAGTATCTTGTGCTTGGAGTTCTCAGGTTTGTTGAAGTTAATTTCGCCCACTTTGAGCAGCGCGAAATAGCGTTCGCTGTCCTTGGGTGGACGAATTTTGCCTGAAATTGAGTCGCCGGTGCGCAGGTTGAAGCGTCGTATCTGACTGGGAGAGACGTAAATGTCGTCAGGTCCAGCAAGATAGGAACTGTCGGCGGAGCGCAGGAAGCCAAAACCGTCCTGTAGAATTTCCAAGACACCATCACCGGATATGTCTTCTCCGCTCTTGGCGTGGCGCTTGAGAATCGCAAAAATAATATCCTGTTTGCGGGAGCGCGCCATGTTGTCGAGCCCCATCTCCTTCGCGATATCAATGAGGTTCTGGGTAGATTTTGTTTTCAGGTCGGTAAGATTCATAGAGCAGAAATGCGGTTTAGTTGTAGAAGAGGTCGGACGGTTTTATACGGTTGAATACGAACTGGCGGCGCCAGTGCACGGTGCTGTGTTAGTTGGGTGATGGCTTATTATTGAGGCACGGGGATGTGCTTCGAGTTAGAAGGTAGCACGCTCGGCAGGTGTCGTCTACCGCTTTTTTGGCGTTTAGTTAACTATTCCTGGGTGGTTTTGGCCAGGATTTGAATTTCCTGGCTGCGGTCAGACAACTTCCTGAATAAACGCCTCGAGTTGCGTCTTCGAAAGAGCACCCACTTTTGTGGCCTCTGCATTGCCGCCTTTGAACATGATCAGTGTCGGGATGCCGCGAATACCGAATTTCGGTGGAATGTCGGGATTGGCGTCCACGTCGACCTTGCACACTTTCAGCTTGCCATCATATTCCGATGCCACTTCTTCAAGTACAGGTGCGATCATCTTGCAGGGCCCACACCACTCGGCCCAGAAATCCACCAGTACCGGAATGTCGGAATTAAGCACCTCAGCGTCAAAAGTGTCGTCGCTTACGTGTACGATTTGTTCGCTCATCTCTATCTCCGATTCATCGCTGAACATCATGTTCACGATCCAGCACAGAATCATACCACTGGAACTTCAACGGGCAACTGCGCCGGTAGAGTATTTGGTAATGCTTATATTGCTACTCGATATAACCCATTTCGCTGTTGGGGCGAACATATGACGAGACAAGGTGTCACAGGAGTGTCTGACGAGACGCAATATACCAGGGTTGTATCCTGTAAAAGGTAATAGTGGTCAGTGTAGGGCTTTGGGAGTAGTCTCGTCGAGATTAACAAATAAACAATCACAAAAGAAAAGGGAATTCGAAAGTGTCCTCCAAAAAGATAGTTGTTATTGCCATTTTTGCGATCGCGATCTTTGCCTTCATTCAATATGACCTGATTACCTATCTGGAACTTGATGTACTAAAGGATAGCATTGGCGATCTGAGAGCCTGGTATAACGAGAACCCGCTGTTGGCCGGTTTTTTATATTTCGTGCTCTACGTCGCAATGGCTGGCCTGTCGCTGCCCGGCGCGGCAATCATGACTCTCGCAGGGGGCGCGCTGTTTGGCTTCTGGTATGGACTCTTTCTGGTCTCATTTGCCAGCAGCGTAGGGGCTACGCTCGCGTTTTTAGTATCTCGACTGCTGTTGCGCGACTGGGTGCAGGATAAGTTTGGCCGACAGCTGAGCGCGTTTAACGCGGGCTTTGAGAAAGACGGTGCGTTTTATCTGTTCTCCCTGCGCCTGGTTCCTTTATTCCCTTTCTTTGTTATTAACCTATTGATGGGTTTGCTTCCCATCAAGGCCTCGCGTTTTTACTGGGTATCACAGCTGGGTATGTTGCCTGCTACTGCAGTTTACGTTAACGCGGGTACCCAGCTGGGAAGTGTGGAATCAGCAGGCGATATTCTGTCGCCCGGTTTGTTCGTGTCTTTTGTGCTGTTGGGCATCTTTCCGCTGGTGGCGAAGTGGGTATTGGGTTACCTGCAGTCGCGCAGGGTGCTCTCCAGCTATCAAGAACCGGAAAGTTTCGATACCAATATGGTCGTTATTGGTGCGGGCTCGGCTGGGCTGGTTGCGGCCCTCATTGCGGCGACTGTCAAGGCCAAAGTGACCCTGGTTGAGCGACACAAAATGGGTGGGGATTGCCTCAATACCGGCTGTGTTCCCAGCAAAGCCATTATCCGTTCCGCGCGAGTCGCTCAGTACGCCCGTCGAGCGGAAGACTTTGGGTTAGCACCCATGGATGTGCAGGTCAATTTTCCAGCCGTCATGGAGCGCGTGCAGTCCGTGATAAAAACCATCGAACCCCACGATTCCGTTGAGCGCTTCACCTCGCTGGGCGTGGATTGTGTACAGGGTAATGCGCGTATAGTTTCACCCTGGGAAGTGGATGTGGATGGCAAGAGAATTACCACCCGCAATATTGTAATTGCCAGTGGAGCTCGTCCTCGAGTACCTGACATTCCTGGTCTGCAAGCGCTCGACTATCTAACGTCTGATACGGTTTGGGAAATTCGCGATTTACCTAAAAGGCTGCTAGTGCTAGGAGCTGGCCCGATCGGTTGCGAACTCGCTCAGGCCATGGCGCGTTTGGGTAGTGAGGTCAGTCTGGTCACCCATGCAGATCGCATCCAGCCTCGAGAAGATACGGAGGTGTCTGCCTTGGTGCAGGACGAGATGGTGGCGCAAGGCATGACTGTCCACACCCACTACGAGGCGCAGTCCTTTGGTCGCGATAGTGAGGGCCAGCACGCTGTGTTCGCGACGCCAGAAGGCGAAACAAAACTGACTTTCGATCGCGTCCTGTTGGCGGTTGGGCGTCAGCCCAATATAGAAAATCTGGGTTTGGAAGAACTGGGTATTGGGGTTTCTCCGAAGGGTACCATTGAGGTTGATGAGTACCTGCGCACCTCTGTTCCCACCATATTGGCCTGTGGTGATATTGCCGGTCCTTATCAGTTTACACACATGGCTAGCCATCAAGCCTGGTTTGCGACCGTCAACGCTTTGTTCGGGCGCTTCCGCAAGTTTAAAGTCGACTACTCCATTGTGCCCTGGGCGACTTTCACTGATCCGGAAGTAGCGCGCGTCGGCTTAAATGAACTGGAAGCGAAAGAGCAGGGTATCGCTTACGAGGTCACCCGCTATGGCATTGACGATCTTGATCGCGCGATTGCTGACGGCGAGGCACATGGTTTTGTGAAAGTGCTGACGGCGCCTGGCAAAGATCGCATTTTGGGGGCGACCATAGTGGGTTATCATGCGGCCGAACTACTTGCCGAGTTTGTATTGGCTATGAAGCATGGCATTGGCTTGAACAAAATTCTAGCCACGATTCATGTGTACCCAACGCTGGGAGAGAGTAATAAATTTCTAGCCAGTGAGTGGCGCAAGGCGCGCAAGCCCGAGCGTTTATTGTCTTGGGTTGAGCGCTATCATAGCTGGGCGCGGACCTAAGTCGGGCTGGCGCACTTAACTGCTGGTTGTCGATGACCGAAAATTGGCAGGTTTACATCCTGGAGTGCGCCGATGGCAGCCTCTATACGGGTGTGGCGCGCGATCTGGAACGGCGGATATTGCAGCATAACGGTGATCTGGCAGGTGGCCCACGCTATACTCGCGGTCGCCGCCCTGTGAAACTACGATGGCACGCCGCTGCAGCCGATAGAAGCAGCGCTCAGCAACGCGAGGCCGAGATCAAGAAACTAACGAGAAGAGAAAAGCTCAGACTGGCGAATCAACTACTAGACTGAGACATCTAGATCATCGTTTGTCGCTTCTGCGCTGATGGCATCGAGCGCTGTCTGTTGTTCCAACCACTGTTCTTCCAAAAGACTAATACGCTGGTTGAGTTCTCCCTCTTGGCGCATGAGTTGGGAAAGCTCGCTTTTGTGTTCTTGTAAATACACCTCTGAATTCGAGAGCCGTTGCTGCAGAACAGTGCGTGCGGTCTCAGTCTCAGATATTGCCTTTTCCAGCTCAAGAAGCTTTTGCTGAAGCGGTCTGATCCGATCCCTCTGTGCAGCTGAGCGCTGTCGTTTCTCCTTGCGTGACTCGTCGGGGATATTGTTCGTTTTGGCTTGCTCCGCCTGTTTGAAATTAGAGAGTACCCAGCGTTCATAGGCATTGAGATCCTTGTCGTAGATATCGACCCTGCCGTTGTGAACCAGCAACAGTTCATCGACGGTGTTGCGCAGCAGATGGCGATCGTGGCTAACGATGATGAGAGCACCCTCGTAAGTCTGCAAAGCGATTTCTAGCGCGTGTCGCATATCGAGATCAAGATGGTTAGTAGGTTCATCCAGAACCAGCAAGTTAGGCCTCTGCCACACCAGCATCGCTAGCGCCAGTCGAGCTTTTTCGCCGCCAGAAAATGGTGCTATCGGACATTTTGCGTTGTCACCACGAAAATTGAAGCCACCCAGAAAATTTAAAATGTCTTGCTCGCGTGCCTCGTGATTTAAGCGCTGGATATGCAGGAATGCGCTAGCCTTCAAGTCCAAAGCCTCTAGCTGTTGCTGATTGAAGTAACCGACGTGACTGTGTTCACCGCAGACACGATCGCCTGATATGAGTTCGAGATCTCCAACAAGGCTTTTTAATAAGGTCGATTTACCTGCACCGTTTCTGCCCAGCAGTCCCACGCGGCTTCCGGGTCGAAGCTGAACTTCGACTTGCCGCAACACGGCAGTGTTGCGATATCCGATGTCGGCATTATCCAGTCGTATCAAGGGGTCTGAGCTACGCTCGGGACTGGAGAAAGTGAAGTCGAAGGGCGAGTCAACATGGGCGGGTACAAGATCTTGCATGCGCTCCAGTTCCTTCAATCGGCTCTGTGCCTGACGCGCCTTGCTCGCCTTGTAGCGGAAGCGCCTTACAAAGCTATCGATTTCGGCAATGCGGCGCTGCTGCTTTTCATAGCTAGCCTGTTGATCGCGTAGCCTGAGGGCGCGTAGGCGCTCGAACTCGGAATAATTGCCCTTATAGCTGTAAAGCTGTTGGTGCTCGAGATGGAGTACCCGTTCACAGGTGGCGTCGATAAAATCCCGATCGTGGGAAATCATCAACAACGTTCCTGGGTACTGCAGTAGCCACTGTTGCAGCCAAAGTGTGGCATCCAAGTCTAGATGATTGGTCGGCTCATCTAGCAGCAGCACATCTGAGGGCGTCATCAGCGCTCTTGCTAGGTTCAGTCTTATGCGCCAACCTCCAGAAAAGCTGTCGACCGCTCGGTGCGTATCAGGCTCGGAAAATCCTAAACCTAATAACAGTCGCTGGGAGCGGCGTTCAGCACTGTAGCCGTCCAGGTCGGCCAATTTGCCATGAATCGCTGCGGCCTCTTCAAATTCGCCTAGAGCCTCCAGATTCTGAAGTGTATCTCGCAGCCCGGCCAGTTCGCGATCGCCGCGCCAGACGAATTCCAGCGCCGGTAGAGAGGAAGCGTGTACTTCCTGTGCCATATGGGCAAGACGCAGCGTTGCGAGACCTTCGATCTCGCCGGTATCGGCGCTCAGCTCGCCCATAAGCAGAGAGAGTAGACTACTTTTGCCGCTGCCATTGGCACCGATCAGTGCCAGTCTTTGACCCGGCTGAATCGTTACCTCTGCACCCTGCAATAGCAGTTTGCTGCCACGGCGCAGACCAAGTTTACGCAAAATGATCATAAGGCGGCGGATTTTAACCCCGGAGGGTACTCTCGACCACTTAGTATTTGTTATCTGGTACCGGGGTGGCGCCAGTCAGAGTGCAGTAGTAATATACGCCGCCATCGCGAAACTTAAGCACCCTGCGTGTTGTCCTAGGGTGCTCTGAAACACTGCCGTAACGGTGTTGAGTGTCCATTTCTCGGGGAGTGGAGCTCATTCCAAGCCGTATAATCGCGAATTTCCCCTACTCATACTATTGGAAGGTAATTATGAAGACGTATGCATTGCCGCTTGCTATGGTTGGCGCCCTCGCCTTGCAAGCCTGTAATCAACAATCTGCCCCAGCACCGGCAGTAGCAACCGAAAGTGCAGAACCTGCGACCGTTCAGCTGGAGACACGGGAACAGCGTCTGAGCTACGGTATCGCGTACACCCTGGGTCAGCGCATGGCTGCAGATAACGTGCCCATGGACGTGGATGCTTTTACAGAAGGGCTCCGGGATTCGCTTACGGGTGCCGAGCCAAAACTGAGCCAGGAGCAGATTCAGAGTGAAATGCAGGCCTACCAGGAGGAAGCTATGGCTGAACAACAAGCGGCACAGGCCGCGGTTGCCGTGACTAACCAGGAAGCGGCGACCGCCTTCCTGGCTGAAAATGCCGCGCGCGAAGGTGTAACCGTTACTGATAGCGGCTTGCAGTATGAAGTGGTCGAGGCAGGCGATGGCCCGATCCCGGGCCCGGACGATACCGTAGAAGTGCACTATAGAGGAACGCTGCTTGACGGTACCGAGTTTGACTCCTCATACAATCGCGGTGAGACGGTCACATTTGGCGTCAGTCAGGTCATTCCCGGTTGGACAGAAGCGCTGCAGCTGATGCCCGTGGGGTCTACTTACAAACTGGCCATACCGCCAGAGCTGGGCTATGGCGCCGGTGGTGCGGGTGGAGTGATCGGACCTAACGCCGCACTACTTTTTGATGTGGAGTTGGTGTCTATTCCGAGTCAAACTGAAGCTGCAGAGCCTGCTGAGTAAGGCGGGCTCTTTCACGCGCTACTTTGACACCTGGGTCGTTACCAGGTGTCGATGAATATAGTGCAATCCTGCAATAAGTTTATCTTCGAGCACAAAGCGTGACTCCAGCACCTCTCCTAGTGATGAGAGGTCTCGTTGGATTGTCTCGGGATAGTCGTCGCCTCGTCCATACTTTTCTTCATAGGCGAGGATGACTTCGGTGGTATCTCCGATAGCGGGGATGACTGCTTTTGCGATCTCGCCGCTGCCATCGGCAAACGTTTCCGCTTCGTTCAGGAGCTGATTGAATACCTCAAAATGTCCTGCGGAAACGTAATCGACGAGTAAGCCACAAAGCGCTTTCTGGTAATTCATCAGTGTCGATGGCGCGAGGGGCGTATCAACGGCCACCGCTATTTGAGTGTATTGACTGAGCAATTTACGCCGTTCGCGCAGCCAGCGCGTCAGCAGATCTTCGACGGCGGCGAATTGTTGATTTGGGTTGTCTGCTTTTTGCACTATTTGACACTTCCTTGAATATGTCCTTGAAGGCACTGCAAGAGCGCCTGCCTATACCTACAGCATAAAGTGATGTATGGATCAGACCGTTTGTTTATAGGGCATTCTCCGAAAAAGCTGCCAAAGACATACCAAGGTAACAATTGAAGCCATAATCAGTGTTTGTTCAGGGATGCTCATACCCAAGAAAGTCCACTGAGTTTCTGCGCAATTGCCATCACCCATCAACACCAGGCTGATAGTTTCACCCAGAGGAAGGGTCTCAAGCATGTATTCAAGGCTAGGCCCGCAGGCCGGCACCTGATCTTCCGGAAGATGCTGTAGCCACACATGCCGTACGGCAATGGCACCTCCACCCAGGGCCGCGAGCGCGCAGATGGCCGCATACACTTTTTGTCCCCAACCTAAGGGATTGTGTAGGGCCGCAATGAGTGCAACACCGCCCCAGATAACAACGAAGAATCGTTGAGTCATACACAGTGGGCAGGGCGGTAGACCCAGCATGTCTTCCAGATAAACGCGCGCAAACAGCATAGAAACCAGGGACAGCAGCGCGAGTCCGAAAAACACAAGACGCGGCGATAAAGTTTGCAGCATGTTGGATTCCCTCAAAACTCGGTGCCACAGGTCGGGCGGTAAATTAGGTCTTTTTCCTAGCGGGTGCAACCGTCTAGTGCGTAAATGTCAGTCGAGACGGTCTCGCTTAGCTTCAGCAAACAGCCGCAATTGAGGGTAAAACTCAACGAAAGCGCTTTCCAAGGATGGCCGCAAAGGCGCTAACTGAGCGTTGATATCGAGCAGAGGGTTGCCCCTACGAAAGCGCTGCCCGACACGGGCGGCACTCGCGGGCACTGATTCCCATTCACCGTAGCAACCGAGAATGTCGTACTCAACCAGTCTCGACAACATAGCGCGCGCACCCTCGCTGAATTCGTTCTGGCGCTGCTCGAGTATGCGATACACACTCGCATTGAACTGTGTCAAGGGCAGATCGCAGTAATGACCCCAGTGCTTGCTCAGGTAGTGATCGAAGCTCAGATCGATCAAAATACCGGCATAGCGGCGCAATGCTATCGGCAGTTCAGAGCGCAGTGAGTTGACAGTCTTGTGGCTGTCGGTGAATGCGTCGATCGCCCGGTGCAGCCTGATGCCTCGAGCCATATCTGCCGATACTCCAGTGCTGATAGGACCTTTGTAATAATCGCCTTCCAGTGCGCCCAACAGAAGTCCTTCTTCGGGCCATGCTAGCTGGAAGTGTGCCAAAAAATTCAAGCGCGACCTCAACCCCTGTTCAAAACCCGCGGCCTTGCGTCAAGAGCCTACAGCGCTCGATACTGGGCGAAATAGTTGTCGAGATGCGCTTCAAAACTGATCGATTCCGTTTGTTCAATCTGTTGTTGACGCTCGATCGATTGCCGGCTCTCTTCTTGGAGAGCTTTAAGCGCGTTTGCTGTGATTCCTCTATCACGAAAATGCGCCGCCCAGCGCTCGCTGTAACCCATGGCAAGACGGAAAAACGGCAGATTTTGCTCCTGCATCTCGCGCAGTACTCGCGCAGAGGGTGTCAGCTCGGGTTTTTCAATCTTGGCAAGCTGGTCAGCGATGCTTTCACTGTAGTCAGTTGAGCTGTGTGCCTTGTCCAAAACGCGAGCGACCGGCATCAAGTCAGCGAACAGCTGCTGGGCATATGCCATCATGGGGCGCTTGCCCTCTGCGCCTTGGAGAGTCAGCCCCGGTTTACGACCTTCATTGACGACCGCGTCCAGATTTTTGGACTGCATGGCTTGAACACTGTCGTCACATAATGGGCTGGGTTCGAGTAGACAATAAAGCAGAAAGGTGTCTAGAAATCGCACTTGATCGGCATCGATACCGACGGGGCTAAAGGGGCTAACATCGATACAGCGTACCTCGATGTACTCGATACCGCGCTCCGTTAAGGCTTTCAGCGGGGTTTCGCCAGACTGGGTTACTCGCTTAGGCCGGATAGGGCTGTAAAACTCGTTTTCGATCTGCAGCAGACTGTCGTTCAGTTGCTGATAATCACCATTCTGTCCCGATGGAATGTGCTGATATTCCGGATGAGGTTGTAGGATGGCGCTACGCAAGGTATCGACATAATTCTCAAGAGAGTTGTAGCAAATATTGAGGCCTTTTTGGGCCGAGCTACTATAGCCGAGATCACCCATGCGCAGTGACGTTGCGTAGGGTAGATGCATACTCTTGCCTTCGTCGTCAAACGGGATTAGGCCGGCATCATCTCTGCCCCGCAAAAAGCTTGAGCAAACAGCGGGCGAAGCGCCGAATAAATAGATGAGCAGCCAGGAATGACGTCGAAAGTTGCGAATCAGATCCAGATAGCGTGTGCTTACAAAGTCTGTGAGAGTTCCAGCCTTTCCAGCGTGTTTCCACTCCTGCTGCCAGAAAGCCTCAGGCATTGAAAAATTGTAGTGAATACCGGCGATCGCCTGCATCAGCCGGCCATAGCGATGCCCTAGCCCGAGTCGATAGACCGTTTTCATCCTGGCGACATTTGAACTGCCATAGTGCGCCACGGGGATACCCTCATCTCCACTGACTATACAAGGCATGCTGGCGCACCAGAGCATCTCATCTTCCATCTGCCCATAGGCAAAACTGTGAATATCCTCCAACCCCTTAAGGGTGTCAGCCACGCTGGTGCTGACAGGTGTGATGAATTCCAGCAATGCCTCGGAATAATCAGTTGTAATAGAGGTGTGCGTGAGAGGAGACCCCATGCCACGGGGATGAGCAGTGGCTGCGAGTCTGCCATCCGAGGTAATTCGCAGGCTCTCCTTTTCGAGCCCTCTGTTAATATCCGCTAACAGAGCCAGAGACGCAGGGTCTGCTAGGCGCTGCAGTTCATTGTGCAAATGGGACGACAATCGGGACTCCTTGTTTTGCTGTGCTTGCGGGCGCTGTGTCTGCCGCTGCGTACCTCAAATCGAGCGACTAGAGTGTATAGCCCCGGTTTGCTGGAGTACAGCTACGGCATTTTGACTCGAATCGCCCGGTTTATCCTGTAGACCGTGTCCATTGAACAGTGCGCCTCAGAAGCCTCTGCAGCGATGCGAGCGGCTGTATGTGATTAGCTGCGCGCGAACCTAGTTTCCCCATGAGCAAAGCGATATCACTAATCAATGAACTCCGACAAAAGTAAGAAAAAGGTCGGAGCTGTGCGGTTTTGTGACGGTAAGTTTAGGCAATTTATCGATAAGGCTTGCTTGAGAGCGTATCGTTGTGCACTGGTAAGGTGCTACATTAATGCTAGTGTGTACGCTGTGCGAAACCCGCCCAGGCGGCGGACGCGAGTAACTAAAAAAACAGCAAGGGGCACGACTGCTGTTGTACTACGTCATCGAGGGGAAATTACGTGAGAATAACCGAATGGCTGCAAATTTTATCCAGTGAGCGTGGCTCTGACTTATATCTGAGCACCGGCGCACCACCCTGCGCCAAGTTTGAAGGTCAACTCAAGCCAATAGCTAATGAGCTATTGCAGCCAGGTGAAATCAAAGAAATTGCCTACGAAATCATGGATGCCACCCAGCGTGCCCAGTTCGAGCAGGATCTAGAGATGAATCTGGCGCTGTCTATTTCCGGTTATGGCCGGTTTAGGATTAATATTTTCGTTCAGCGCAACGAAGTCGCTATCGTTGCCCGAAATATCGTGGCGAACATTCCCAGCTGGGAGTCACTCGGTCTACCCCAAGTACTGACAGAAGTCATGATGGCCAAGCGTGGGCTGGTTTTGTTCGTTGGAGCCACAGGCTCGGGCAAGTCTACTTCGCTCGCGGCGCTCATTGACCATCGCAATACTCATACAAGTGGCCATATTGTTACGATTGAAGACCCTGTGGAATATGTGCATACGCATAAGAAATCCATTGTGAATCAGCGCGAAGTGGGTGTGGACACTCGCAGCTGGCACAATGCACTGAAGAACACGCTGCGTCAGGCGCCAGATGTCATTCTCATTGGTGAGATTCGTGACAGAGAGACTATGGAGCACGCTATCGCGTTTGCCGAAACGGGACACCTGTGCATTTCGACGCTGCATGCGAATAACGCGAATCAGGCGCTGGATAGAATCATCAATTTTTTTCCTGAAGACAGGCGGCAACAGCTACTCATGGATCTATCGTTGAATATTAAGGCGTTTGTGTCACAGCGTTTAATCCCTACCCTCGACGGCAAGCGCTGCGCTGCGATTGAGGTCATGCTGGGCACGCCCTTGATTCAAGAGCTCATCCTGCGGGGTGAGATTGACAGCGTAAAAGAGGTCATGGCTAAGTCGGAAAACCTTGGCATGAAGACTTTTGATACCGCTCTATTCGAGCTCTACCAGCAGGGGTTGATCTCGGAAGAGGAAGCCGTTAGAAACTCGGATTCTGCCAATAATGTGCGCTTGAAAATTAAGTTTGCCAAGGAGAGTGCGGGCGCAGCTGGCGCGCCGCCTTCCGACGGCCTGAGCCTGACGAACCTCGATGATGAAAACGCGGGCAGCTTTGTATAGGCCTCTCAGAGCTTTAACAGCTTAGCTCTCAAGATCGGCGAGCATCTCGGTCCATCTTTCGATGTCTGATTCCTTGGTAGGGATAAGCTCAAAACCTGCGGTCCATGCGTGTTCATCCTGAGGGCTTTGCAGGCACCATCTTACCTCTCCTGTGAGGTAGAGTGTGCCATCTGCACCGGGTACGTCGACACCAATCTGCATTATCGCTCCTTCCGATAGTGATTGGTTCAGCCCGACCCGCAGACCGCCCCGGGAAATATCTAGGGATTTACACACTGCAGCCTTATCAGACGTTGCACCACCAATGCCGGGAGAAACCATTTCTATGAAAACGGTGCTCTCGACGTTTAACCTGATGTGTTTGCGCTGTTCGTCTGACATGGTCATTCGTCTTTAGCCTTAGCTCCGCGGGCGCATCGTTATGAAGGCCTTGTACGCGCAGTCTTTTAGAAATCCAACTTCCAAATAATCAGGCCTATCAGGTAAACCCAGAGGGTAACTAGCAGGCACACTCGTATTTTGCTGGACTTTGCCGAGGCTTGGTTAGCGTTCTTTCGTTCAAGGTTGTGCGATCCGCAGGCCAGGCAAGAGCCGTCCCGACTGCTCTGCTTACCGCTATAACTACAGTCCTTGCAGGTGTAGATCATTGCGCTCAGCGAGCGCTCTTAAGCAGTTGGTCGACGATCCGTTCAAGCTGTTTAAGATTATTGCATTCAGCGCTGAAATGACAGGCGCTTTGATAGCGCAGCATTTCTGAATCGCCGCTGCCCCAGACTCGCCGGGATTCTGGGTTCAGCCAGATAACCTGTCGGCTGCGCTGATAGATACTTTGCATAATTTCAAGCTGCGGATCCCCGTGGTTATTACGGGCGTCTCCTAGAATAATGACCGTAGTGTTGCTATTAATATCATCCATGGCCAATGCAGCAAAATCCCTCAGACTGCAGCCGTAGTCAGTTGCTCCGCCATATCGCTGGTTAACCCGTTCGATGGCTTCTTCAACCGGCTGCTGTTCGAAAAATTGGCTGACTTCACCAAGGTGGCTAGAGAAGGCGAAGCTACGCACTTTTGGTAATACGTCCTGTAGACTGTAAAGAAACATTAGAAGAAATTTTGCGTAGGCGGCTACTGAACCGCTGACGTCACAAACTGCGAGTATCTGTGGCTTCTCCTTCCGAGTCTGGCGCCAGTAGGTATTGAACAGCACGCCGTCATTGGCCACCCCTCGGCGAATCGTTTTTGCCATATTCAGCTGACCGCGTTTCAATTGCCTGCGTTTCCTTGAGTGCCGACTGGCTAGTTTTTTTGCCATCTTTCGTACCAGCTCGTACACCTTATGCAAATAGGTGTGCTCGATATTATTCAGCCTCGTTTTGCTCAAGACTTCATCCATGAACTGACGGGTCTTGCCCTCGGCATGCAGAAGGTACTGTCTCTCAACGTAATCGCGCACCTGCTCGCGCAGCACATCCCGATAGCGCTGCAGTTCTAGTAGTGCTGGACTCTCCTGTTTTTCCAGCTCGATAACTGCGTTGCGCAAGTGTTCCTCTCCCATGGCGTCAAGGATCTTTCTGGTAAACTGGCCCTTCTGAGTAAAAAGCGTAATCTGTCGCAGACCAACCTGCTCGGCCGCGCTCGCTATACCAAGCGACAGATCGGTAGTGTCGTTGTTTGCCAGGCTCTGCATCAGAGTCGAATTCATCAGCTCCTGCAAAGAGGCATCTTGTTCTGCCGCCAACGCGAGCGGTGAGGCCTGAACTGCTTGGCTATCCGGGTCGTTGCGGTCGCTGCTACTCTGGCCCGGTGCTGTCGCGTCCAACTCGGTTTCGGTCTGCTCGGTCTCCAATGAGGAGGCATCCGATAGTGGCTGGTAAAAGTACCGATCAAAGCATGAGAGAAAGATGGCTTCTTCCTCCGGCGTTTTTGCTAGCGTCATTGCCAGACCATCGCGCAGCAGGGCGCGATCCGCATAACCTAAGGTTGTCGCCACATTCATAGCATCCAGGGTTTCAGCGGGTGAAACGCGTACGTCATGTGTGCGTAAAACCTGAATAAAGCTGACCAGATTTGACTGCAAGGGGTGGTCTCCCAATGAAATCAGTTCATGCACTGTATACCACATCTCCGGAAACCGCAGCGCAAAGAGACTGTCCGCGGGAACGTGTCTGTGGACGAGTTGTATCGTAGTGCTAAGCAGATAACGTCGTCAGCTGCAGTATGCTGGCGGTTGATTGGGTGCGTCTTTTCAATCCTGGGGTTTTGCCGGGAGCAGGTTTCGTAGCTCGGTCTCCGCCGCCTCGATGTCATCTTCAAATTTCAGCAGTACATTGAGTGAACTTCTTACCAGGTCTTCGTCGAGCTGCTCTGCATGCAGGAGAATTAGGCTGCGTGCCCAGTCGATAGTCTCTGAGATGGCAGGCGACTTTTTTAAATCCAGTTGGCGTAGCGAGTGTACGAACTCAACAAGCTGATGCCTGAGCTGTGACTCAACATCCGGCACTCTACTGAGCACGATTCTTTCCTCGAGCTCAACGGTTGGAAATGGAATATAAAGGTGTAAACAGCGTCTTTTTAGCGCATCGGAGATGTCTCGGGTATTGTTGCTGGTCAAAAACACCATCGGTGATGTGCGCGCCTTAACCGTGCCGATTTCGGGTATGGATATCTGGTAGTCTGAGAGGATTTCAAGTAGCAGAGACTCGAATTCATAATCCGACTTATCGATCTCATCAATCAGCAGAATAGCACCGCGCTCTTGCTGCATAGCCTTAAGTAGAGGCCGAGGTTCCAGGAAATCCTCTGAGTAAAAGATATCGCCGAACTGGTGTAGTCGCTGTACCGATTCCGCCAAGCCCTTTGCGCCTTTGAGAAGATCGCCGAGTTTTTCCTTCAACACTTGGGTATATAACAGTTGTTTACCGTACTTCCACTCGTACAGCGCCTTTGCTTCGTCAAGACCCTCATAGCATTGCAGACGAATAAGAGGCACCTGCAGAAGCTGTGCAGTTGTTTTTGCCAGCTCCGTCTTACCAACTCCGGGCGGGCCCTCGACCAAAATCGGTTTACGCAGCTGAAATGCAAGAAATACAGCCGTTGCGATTTTTTGGCTACAAATATAGCCGTAGGATTCGAAACCCTTTTCGATTTTTTCTACCGAGCTAAGCTGCGGAAAGTCTTCTATTTGCACCGAAGATCCTCGTTTGGCGCGACGTTTCGTCCCTTATGAAGGGGCTGCATTTTATCTCCTACTAGCCACCCGTCATGTTCATAAATCGCACGATTTCGGGCTCGCCCCGGTTATCGAAGTAGTGGCGCTCGGGTTTGATATCCATTGCGTTTATGATGGTTTTCTTTAGAAGCTCCAGTGTGTAGTTGTCAGAGCGCAGTACTGCTTTGAGATCCACGGAGTGTTCATTGCCCAAGCACAGAAGCAAGCGCCCTTCGGCGGTCACTCTGACTCTATTGCATAAGTGGCAGAAGTTGTTGCTGTGAGGGGAAATAAAGCCCACGCGCGTTTCACGTCCTAAGATCTGGTAGTAACGCGCGGGTCCAGCGCTTTCACCCGGTTCGCCCAAGGACCTGAGCTGAAAGCGCTGTTCTATCATGGAACGCAGCTGATCACTGCTCATAAAGCTGAGAAGCCGGTTGTGTTCCACAATGTGCCCAAGCGGCATCTCTTCGATAAATGCGATATCGATTCCGCGGTCGCATACGTACTGGACCAGGTCGAGCACTTCGTCTTCATTGCGGCCCTTCAATATGACCGCATTGATTTTAATTCTCTCAAAGCCAGCGCGGATCGCAGATTCGACGCCCATTAGCACCTTGTCGAGATTGCCGTGTCGGGTAAGCTGTCGAAAACGCCGATGCTGCAGGCTGTCCAGGCTGATGTTGATCCGCCTAACACCTGCCGCCTTGAGCTCACCCGCGAGTCGCTCCAGCTGAGACCCATTTGTCGTTATCACCAATTCGTTAAGTGCAGATAGCTGACCTAAACGATTAATGAGCGTCATAACATCGTTGCGGATCAACGGTTCACCACCGGTCAGGCGAATCTTGGCCACACCCAATTCGCTGAAGGCCTTTGCCACTTGGAAGTGTTCCTCCAATGTGAGCACCTGCGCCTTCGGGACGAAGGTCATATCCTCCGCCATACAATATACGCAGCGAAAGTCACAGCGGTCTGTAACCGACAGGCGCACATAGTCCACGCGTCGGCCAAATCTATCGATGAGAAGAGGGGAAGGTTCCTTCATGACACCGACGAGTGTAGACGGTCTGATTGTAGGACTCCAGACCTGATTGTGTGTTGCCAGGGTTTACAGTGGGTTCGCACTGAGACAGGATGGCACCCATAACATAAACCCTGCCGTTCTCTTTTCGGCTTTTTTGTCCGGGACTTAATTAATCATGCAAAGCGCGCGAGATATAGCGCTGTGGGTTGGGCCATTAGCCGCCTCGCTGACCGCTGTCGCACTATACAGCGCTGGATATGGCGACGACGCTGCCGTCGTCGCATTTGTAGCAATGCTGTGCGTGATCTGGTGGGTGTTTGAACCGATTCCTATTCCCGTTACCTCGCTAGTGCCCATTGCATTGCTTCCTCTGTTAGGTGTGCTCACTCCAGTAGAAGTGGCCCAGGCCTACGGCTCGCCTATTATTCTGTTACTTCTGGGTGGATTTCTGCTGTCGAAATCTATGGAACACTCGGGCGCGCACCGCCGCATTGCGCTGGCTATGGTAAATCTCTTCGGGACGGGCAGTGGGCGGCGGTTGGTGTTGGGCTTTATGGCTGCCTCCGCGGTGCTCAGTATGTGGATATCCAACACGGCAACCACACTGATGCTGCTGCCCGTTGCCCTAGCCGTACTGAATGCATCCGAACACAAAGACAGACTGGCTGTGCCCCTGCTCTTGGGAATTGCCTATGCCGCAAGTGTTGGTGGTTTGGGTACACCAATAGGCACGCCGCCTAACCTGATATTTATGCAGGTATATGAGGAAACAACAGGACAGGATATAGGATTCACTCAGTGGATGGGCTGGGCGCTGCCAGTGGTCATAATCCTGGTGCCGTTGATGGCGCTAGCACTGACGCGCAATGTTAAGGGCGCAATATCCGTGACACTGCCAGATGTGGGCCACTGGCGTACCGAGGAGCGGCGGGTGATGATCGTATTCGCCCTGACGGCGCTTGCCTGGATTACCCGGCAGGAACCCTATGGTGGCTGGTCGGAGTGGCTGGGTTTGCCGCAGGCAAATGATGCGTCAGTCGCCTTACTGGCTGTGGTGGTTCTATTTCTCGTGCCGGATGGCAGAGGCCAACGCCTGCTCACCTGGGAGCGGGCTGTCAGCATTCCCTGGGGTGTCTTGCTACTGTTTTCCGGCGGAATATGTCTGGCAAAAGGCTTCGTGAGCTCTGGGCTCAGCGAGTTGATGGGGGTATGGCTGGCAGACCTGACTCGCATTCACACCTTAGGCCTGATATTTCTGGTGAGTCTGTCCGTAAGTTTCATGACCGAGACCACGTCAAATACCGCCAGCACAACGCTGTTGATGCCAATATTGGCGGCAGCAGCGCTCGCAGCAAACATGCCCCCCGAAGTCCTTATGGTGCCTGCTGCGATGGCGGCTAGCTGCGCTTTCATGTTGCCGGTAGCAACTGCACCCAACTCGGTTGTGTTTGCCAGCGGCATGGTGACAGTGGCCCGAATGGTTCGTGAAGGGCTTTTTCTGAACCTGCTGGCGGTCGCTGTGATCAGTGCGGCCTGTTATCTGTTGGTAACGTAGACCAAAAAGCCGTGGTAGGCCCTGGCTCAGCAGTGAAAGCAGCGCCTACGATATACGGTCAGGGTATGCTCATAGCGGTGGGACAATGGCGTCCGAAACGATCGGGCGGCCAGGCTTAGGGCAACAGTGAGCTTACTGGATCCGCTATTTTTGTGCCTTGTTACAGCAGCTCCATCATCGTCTCGGCGGAGCTAACATCCACGCCCGCGCCTGGTTCGACGTTCAGCTGAGTTACTGTGCCATCCTCTACCAGCATTGCAAAACGCTGACTTCGTGTCCCCATACCGAAGCCTCTGCCGTCCAGCTCTAGTCCGAGGGCACTGGTGAAATCGGCATTGCCATCGCCCAGCATAAGTATTGCTTCGGCGTTTTGAGCTTCACCCCATGCACCCATAACGAACGCATCGTTCACAGACATGCAAGCGATTGTATCCACTCCTTTCGCTTTGATTTTGTCTGCATTTACCACGTAGCCAGGAAGGTGCGTTAGGCTGCAGCCCGGGGTAAACGCGCCTGGCACCGCAAAAAGCAGGACTTTCTTGCCTGAGAAAATAGCGTCCGTCGAGATATCCTTTGGGCCTTCCTCGCCCATGGTCTGTAGTGTGCTGCTAGGAATCTTGTCGCCAATTTTGATGCTCATAGTTCGCTCCGCGAGTGTTATAAACGGTGTTTGCCAGATTAAGGAGCGGCAATCATAGCAGATGCCCATCAGCTTGCATCGTTAAGCAGATGAGAATAGCGCAATGCACTGGCGCGCATAAACGAGCTTTTAGTGACCGGCCAACTGCTGGTGGATCTGCAGAGAAAGCAGACCCTTATTCGTATTCGTTCAACAGCCTGGTGTAAATCGCTTCGCAATCTCGGTAGAAGGAGAGCTCCTCGTCGCCCAGATAAGGCGCAACCATCGTTAGTAGCTGCAAGACACCTTGATGGATAGTGACTTCCGGTGGTCTACCCTCATGGAGTAGCTGTTCGTAGTTGAACCAGAATGTGAGAGTAAGTGTCATGTTATCCACCAGTCCCAGCAGCTGCTGGTCGCGGGCATCGATAATGGCCTGCTGCAGGAGGTTTTGGCAAATGGCGAATAGTGCGGCGCGCTTTAGCTGTATCAGGCGTTTGAACCCCTTTTGGATATCGGGGTAGCGCTGCAAGATATCGTCAAGGTTGCAATACAAAAAGCGATATTGATACATCTCTTCCAGAACGACATACAGATAGAACCAGTTGTTTTCCACCTGTCCTTTGTCGGCATCAAGCGGCCGCTCTATGGGCGCGGAGAGCGTGCTGCCCAGGGCGAGCTCATACTGCTGGAAGAGCTCATCGATAATCTGGTCCTTTCCTTTAAAATGGTAGTATAGATTACCGGGGCTTATGCCCATTTCGTTGGCAATATCGATGGTGGTAGTGTGGGCCTCCCCCTCGATATTGAACAGATGCAGACTAACCTCGAGGATTCGGTCTCGCGTTTTCATTGATCAGATAGCCGAGCCTTTGGTGCCAGTATAAACGTCAGCTTTTTTTCTTTTTTGGAGTTTTTTTGCGCGCGGCTTTTTTCACGGGTGCTTTCCTTGCAGTAGCCTTTTTTGCGGCCGCTTTCTTAGAGGCGGCTTTCTTTACAGGTGCTTTTTTGTTTGGCCGGGTTTGATCTGCTAGCGCACGAGCGAGTTTATCCACTTTACGGCTAAGGACATCCACCTTTTTTTGCAGCGCGGCGATATCCTCGATTCTGGCCGGGCGCTGCATATGAAAATTCTCTCTGACGCGATTGATGCGCTGTTCTACGGAGCTTTTAGCCGCATTTCCGGCCTCCAGGGCATTGCGTGCATCTTCTTCCAATGCGCTTCCGGCCTTCACCAGGTCGCGGAACAGCTTAGGTGGTTCCATGGCTCTCTCCAGTCTTCCCTGTGCCTCGTCTACCGCTTTGCCATATGCTCCAACACCTGCGAGCCAGATATTTTTTGCGATTTCGCTTGCCTTATCAGACACTTTATCTTTCTCGTCGCCCATAGGGATGGCCTCTCTGGATGTTCTTGTGGCGGGTCGGTCATTAAACCAGAATAGCGGGTAAAAAAAAGGGGCCACAATGTGGCCCCGGTAGTTCCTCATAGGTGAGGAAAGTGGTCCTGGATGGGATCCTGTTAGGCGGCTGTTTTAAAGCCGACAGTTTCCTTCAGCTCTTCAAAGCGTGCCTTGACCTTTTCGAGCTGCGCTTCGAGCTTGGCGCGATCAGTCAGGCCTTCAAGCTCGATCTTCGGCAGTTCAATATCCTTGAGCGCTACTTTGGCATCTTTCTCTACTTTTTGGCCGCGCTTGACCAACTCGTTGTAGAGCTTGTCTGCCTTCTTACGACGCTCTTCCATTTGATCCTGCATGTTGTTGAATTGCTCTTGCGCCTGGTCGAAGGCTTTACCGTAAAAACCCAGGCCGGCCAGGAAAGCCTTGCGGCCCGCTTCCTGAGCTTTGTTGGCAAACTCAGGGGTAGCCTTAGTCGGAGTCGCCTTGCTTGCTACCGGCTTGCGCTTGGTAGCCGTAGTTTTGCGCTTGGCAGTTGTCTTACGCTTTGGTGCAGTTTTCACTTTTGCTTGTTCAGCCATGATTTCGCTCCTTTTAAGTCACGGTTACTGGGAATGTCCTCCAGTTGCCGTGTAGATTATGGAAATAAATTAGAATAAACATACTAGAAAACGGTCTAATACTGCCGGTGGCTGGCGGCAGGTCTGAGGGAACTGGATCTGCAGGCAGTGGTCGCGCGGGGCGCGTGCTGCGTATCATGAGATCAAACTGGTCGATCTGAAGTAGAATAAGCGTTTTGGGATGTAGTTGATGGCGATGGAATCGAATCGCAGCCGTATTTGGGCCCTTTTAGTCGCGGTGGTAGGTATTGGTGCTGCTTATGCACTTTTGATCGGAAAGCCGGGCCCCACACCTCGAGAGCTTGCTGACGCGCCGCCGCCGGTGGTCGATATCGTCGTCGCGGCGCCCGTAACTCGGGGTTTGGACGTACAAACACAGGGTACCGTGAGTCCCCGACGCCAAATTAGTCTGATCGCGCAAGTTGGCGGCCGCGTTGAATCCGTTGATCCCAGGTTCGCGGTCGGTGAGTTTTTCGCCACCGATGATGAGCTAGTGAAGCTGGAGGGTGTGGACTATCGGCTGGCGATTGCCCGTGCCGAATCACAGGTTGCTGCCGCGCAACAACAGCTTGCCGAAGAAGAGGGTCGGGCGCTGCAGGCGCAACGGGAGTGGCGCGATCTGGGTACCGAGCAGGGCAACGCTCTATTCCTACGCAAACCCCAGCTTGCGGCTGCTAAGGCCGCACTCAGCGCTGCTGAGGCTGATCTTGCAGCGGCGCGCTTGGATTTGAATCGCACCTCTTTAAAGGCACCTTTCAACGGTAGAATTACGGAAAAGTCGGTGGATGTGGGGCAGTTTGTGACACCCGGTACCCCAATAGCAGGCCTCTATTCTACCGATGCGGTCGAAATTCGACTGCCCTTAACCGATCGCCAGATTGCGCTACTGGATTTGCCGCTGCACTACGCAGATGAACCAGATGCGCGTTCCGGAGCGGCCGCTGTTGTATTGCATACGCGCTTTGCAGGCAAGCTGTGGCAGTGGCGCGGTCAGTTGGTGCGCACCGATGCGAATATCGACGTCAATAGCAGGGTTGTTTATGCCGTTGTAGAAGTGGCCGATCCTTTCTCGCGAGAAGCGGGGAGTAACAGACCGCCACTTGCACCGGGCCTGTTTGTGAATGCAACGATCAATGGTAAGGAATTCCCCAATATTACGCGCCTGCCACGTTCCGCGTTACGTACGGATGGCAGCGTCATGGTTGTGGACTCAGAGCAGCTTGCGCAGTCGCGTGCCGTGAATTTATTGAGCAGCACCACGCACGAGATATGGGTTCAAGGCCTGCAAGCGGGAGAACGTGTCATTGTGCGGGAGCCTCAGCCCACTTTAGTTGGCACGTTAGTTCATGTTAACGATCTGGGTGAGTTTGCGGGAACGACACAGCCGTGACGCCTCTCGTCGCGGGAAAAAGGTGCTCACTTATTGCCATAGGCGGTAGCCAGTGACGGGCGGTCCCATACACTGGTTTGTTCATAATCCGATAGCGGCAAACCTGTTAATGATGCTGCTGGTTGTGGGTGGTTGGCTTGCCATCCCTGCTCTGAACAAACAGTTTTTCCCCGAATTTGAAATCAACTTGGTCAGTGTTTCAGTACCTTACCCTGGGGCCGGGCCCAGCGAGGTAGAAGAGCAGATTTGCGTACGGGTGGAGGAAGCGGTACACGATCTGGCTGGCATCAAGGAAATTCGGTCGACTGCACAGCAGGGGGTGGGCACGGTATTGATCGAGGCCGAGCCCGGCTACGATACGCAGCGGCTGACCGCTGAGGTCAAGAACCGTGTCGACGCGATCAATACCTTTCCCGGTGACGTTGAGCGCCCCATTGTCTCTGAAGTCGCGTTCCGACACCTCATGGCCGTCGTGACGATCTTCGGCGACATCGGTGAACGCGAATTGAAGGAACTGGGTGAGACGCTGCGCGATGATTTGTCAGCGCAACCGCATGTTTCCGTTGTTGAGCTCGAAGTTCCGCGCCCCTATGAACTGTCAGTTGAGGTGTCCGAATTTGATCTACGTCGTTACGGCTTGACCTTCGATGAGGTGGTGGCAGCAATCCGTAGTTCTTCGTTAAACCTGCCTGCTGGCAACATTAAAACGGCAGAAGGCGACATACAGGTACAAACTCGAGGCCAAGCCTATGAAGGCCTGGATTTTGAACAGATACCGCTGCTCAGTGCTGCAGACGGCACGCAGGTCACCTTGGGAGAGGTCGCAACTATCGTCGACGGCTTCGAGGATATGGATATTCGCACGCGCTTTGATGACCGCCCCTCGCATGACCTCAACGTCTATGTCACCTCAAACCCAGACACGCTGGCTACCAGCGCCGTAGTGACCGAGTGGGTTGAGAACATCAAACCGAGACTGCCCCCCGGAGTAGAAGTCGTGCTCTGGCAAGACACGTCGGTACCGTTTAAGGGGCGGGTGGAAACGCTAGTGAAAAATGGCCTAGGTGGTTTGCTACTCGTGTTTCTGGTGCTAGTTCTATTTTTGCGACCGCTGTTGGCGATGTGGGTTTGTGTGGGTATCGCAGTTGCATTTATGGGGACATTCTTTGCACTGCAGTTCACGGGCTTCAGCCTGAATATGATTTCACTTTTTGCCTTCCTGCTGGTGCTGGGCATTATTGTCGACGATGCGATTATTGTGGGAGAGGCCATTCATTCCAAGCAGTCGCTGGGTGAAGCGGGTGCGAAAGGTGCTATTGATGGCGCTCGTCTTGTGCTCAAGCCGGTCATGTTCGCGGTCATCAGCACCATGATCTTTTTCAGTGCCATGTTTTTCTTGCCCGGCGATATGGCACGCGCTGCGTTTTCCATACCCGTTGTTGTCATTCTGGCATTAACGTTTTCGCTGGTGGAGTGTCTGTGGATTCTGCCGTCACACCTAGCACACATGCGGCCTGTTACCCCCAGTCGCTACACCTGGGTGGAATCGCTAGAGCGCAAACGAATGCGTTTTGCCAATGGCATGACGCATTTCGCGCATCATCGCTACCGACGCTTTCTGGAGCGCTGTCTGAAAGCGAATTTCCTGGTGATCGCAGTATTCTTTGTCGCTTTGCTGTTAAGCGTATCTATCTTCGAAGGTGGTTGGGTCAGAACAGCCTTTTTACCTGTGATCGCCGATGACTACGTTGAAATAGAAGTGAGTCTGCGCGAGGGTGGCTCTTACGAGGAGACCCTTCGCGTACTTGATCAGATCGAGAGTGCGGCTGTGGCACTCAAACGTGAGTATAACGATTCGGTAGATGACACAGCCGGCCCACTCATTGGCCATATTGATGCCAGGGCTCGTGGCAACGAGGCCAGGGTTATAGTCGAAACGCTATCCGACACGGTAGATGTGGGGTTGCTGGGCGAGCGTTGGCGCGAAATGGTGGGCGATTTAGGCGATGTGGAGCAATTTGACCTCGATTACACGATCAACGAACGCGGCAAACCCATTTCACTTCTGCTTACGGCGAGTTCCGTCGCAACCTTGCGAGCCGTGGCCGATGAGTTAAGCGCTGCACTGTCAAGTTACCCTGGTGTCTTTAATATCAACGACAGTTTCGATATGCCAAACGAGGAAATTGTTTTGGACGTCAAACCAGCGGCCGAAAACCTATCCGTGACGCTGGCTGATTTGGCCCTGCAGGTGCGACAGGCATTTTACGGCGCAGAAGCCCAGCGTATCCCAAGAGCGCGAGAAGATGTCAGGGTAATGGTGCGCTACCCAGAAGAAGAAAGAATTTCAATCGATAATTTAAATGAGATGCGAGTGCGCACACCTGCGGGCGCGGAAGTGCCTTTTGATACTGTTGCTGAATTGAGCTTTGCCGAGGGTTATCTCACTATCGACCGATTGGACCGCAGGCGAGTTATGTCTGTAACCGCTGAACTGTCGGGGACCGACGCTGAACCTCGAAGCATTGTTGAAGATCTTTTTAGTAAGCGCCTAACCGACTGGCAAATGCGCTACCCCGACCTGAATATCAAGCTTGATGGTGAACTTGAGGAAGAGGAGGAGTTTTTGAAAGCCATGCTGCGCAGTATGGGAATGGCAATGCTCATCATCTACGCCTTAATGGCTGTCCCGTTTCGGTCCTATTTCCAGCCTTTACTGGTGCTGACGGCAGTGCCATTTGGGTTTATGGGCGCAATTTTTGGTCACATGATCATGGGCCTGGAAGTGAGTATGTTCTCGCTGATGGGAGTGCTCGCCTGCGCGGGCGTGGTGGTGAACGACAACCTGGTCCTGATCGATCGAATCAATCAGCTACGCGCTGCGGGTCACTCGCTGATGGGGTCGCTATTGCAGGCGGGTGAAGACCGCTTTCGACCTATCATTCTCACTTCACTGACCACCTTTGTTGGGCTGCTTCCGATCATGTCTGAAACCAGCGTACAGGCCCAGTTTCTGATTCCCATGGTCACCTCGCTTGCTTTTGGGGTATTGTTCGCGACGGGGATTACACTGTTGCTGGTGCCCTGTCTCTACCTGTTTGGGGAACAGTTTTCCGCGTTTTGGCTAACTCGCAAGCGGACTGCAGTAGACACCGCTGAAGAGATTTAATGTCGCCGCACCGGATTTGATTCTTGATTCACCGGGGCTGGGTTCTCACGATTAATGCAGGATCGGCAGTGCTTCTCCGCTTCCCAGTAAAGCTTGCAGATCTTCGCGGCGATGAGTGTATTGCTGGTTACAAAACTCGCAATCCATCGTAATGGCGCCCTGTTCTGCAAGAATGGATTCCAGCTCAGCGGGCTCGATGGCGGCAAGCGCTCGCAAGGTGCGTTCTCGAGAGCAACTGCAGTGAAAGCGAATAGCGCTGGGTTCAAACAGCCTGACGGCGTCCTGGTGATAGAGTCTGTATAACAAGTCTCGTGTGCTCAGGCTTAATAGCTCCTTCGGGGTGATCGTTTCAGCGAGTGTGCATGCATGTTCCCAGAATTGCTCTCTGCGTTCGCAATCCGCGATGATGTCCGGCGGTAGCTGCTGGAGCAGCAGGCCACTTGCGAGCTGATCGTTAGCCACCAACCAGAGGCGCGTTCCCAACTGCTCGGACTGCTGGAAATAGGCATCGATACAATGCGCTAGAGAATCTCCCTGTAGGGGCACGATGCCCTGATATCGCTGGCCCTGAATTGGATCCACGGTAATGGTCAGGCTACCATCGCCGAGCAATTGTTCGAATACCGTTGCAGTCGCCTGATCCGCCCCGCGGGCAATGCCTCTGACCTCGCCATCGCTGGTGCATTCGGCCATCAGCAGCGGAATCTGACCACGAGATCGTGCTTGTAATATCAGCTTGCCATCAAACTTCAGGGTGCTTCGCAGCAACACTGCGGCGGCCAGCAGTTCGCCCAGCAAGCGCCTCACACCGGGTGCGTACTCGTGGATGGAGAGAATGTCACCGAAAGCGGCTTCTAAGCGAACCCTTTCCCCGCGCACGTCTGCCTGCTCGAACAGGAAGCGATGCGCACCATCGCACTGTTTATCGTCAAATTTCTCGCTCATGGCGCTATTGTAAGCGAATTAGTCCGCGACTGACGGTATAACTGCAGCCGCGATGGCGGCATATTCCGTGCTGACACAGAAACGCTTGCCGCGAGAGTGGTGTCGGTGGAGAACACGGCGCTGTTTTGATGGAGTGTCAGAGTTCCAAGGTCGATGCCTGAACCTCACACCCTTGCCTGAAGATGGTGGCCGCGCGGATCGCTCCCGCACATATACCAAAGCACGGGGTCTGATCCCGTGCAGGTGCCTGCACGGGGAAGTCAAATGCCAAACAGTGGTATCGCCAACGATCAGCAACAAGCGGCCGGTGTTCTATACTGTTGGAAAATAACAAACAGGTGAACGCAATGGCAGGATTTCGAATAAGCAAACCCTACACCATGCCGAAAGAGGAAGTCAGGGAAGCGGCTGAAGGTCTCGCCACCGATTTGGAGCGAACACATGGTGTGCGCAGTCGCTGGGAAGGCGATACCGTGCGTATTAAGGGCGCGGGTGTGGACGGACTGATGTCCTTCGCCGACGGCGTTGTAGATGTGAATGTGAAGCTGGGCCTGGTTGCCTCCGTATTCGAACCAGTGCTGCGCAAAGAAGTTCAGCGTTATCTCGATAGTTATGTGAGTTGATCTTCGACCGAGCGGTTGCTCGATTTATCAGTTCAATACTGTGACGCCGGCTAGCGGATCCTTGCCCTCAAGCAAGTCCGCCAGATCTGCTGCCAGAGCCTCACTTTTGGCCACACATGTCTCCCAGTAGCGCACTCTTTCTTCATAGCGCATCCGGCCGAAATCGCCTCGATCTGGGATTTTACCGTGCGGTAGTTGCGTGACGAATTCATCGCTTGGACAAAGCAACACCAATTTTTCGATCTGCGTAAGCTGTGCTCTGCGCCAGGGTAAAGCCTTGTCAAACCATCCCGGTATTACGCTGGTGCTGAAGTGCGGGTAGAGAATCAACCCTTGCCCCCGATACTGGCTCAGATCGAAATGATAGTCGATGATGCCACCGTCCCAATACTGCCCCACGGGTGCACCTGCGATATTACGTTCTCCCGTCAACACGAAGGGTATGGCACCGCTGGCGTGTAGCACCGCACCGACATTGCTTACCTCTAGGCTACTAAAGTGGGTGCTGAAATCATCAAAGGACAGTTGTGAATTAGGTTCACTAGAGGATTGAAATACCACCCTCTGAAAAAGATGTTTCAATAAACTTCTACTGAGCATATTACCGAGCGCTGCGGCTCCCATGCCGGTAGCCAACAGCGGTTTGTGGGAGGAGGCCGCGGGACCTCGACCTCGCGCGGTGATGATATGAGTATTAATGCGCTGATTGCTGGCTATAGCGTGAGCGCCGTTCTCGCCTAGTATGCCACGCAAAATTTGGTGACTGGATTCGCTAACCTCGATCGTTGAGGGTTTTCTACTGAATCGCTGGTACAGATAGCCAGATTGCAATGCATCGATTGCCGCGATGGGATCCGGCATCGCCAGACAGGCATTGCGCCACGCTCCTATTGAAGATCCGACCGCTGTTAAAGATCTGTCTGTTCGCTGCAGAAAATCGCCAAACAGCAGTCGATCAAGATGGGCGAGCACAAACCATTTGGGACCACCGGATGCACCCACCACAAGACTGAACAGCTCGGCGGACCATCCCAGTTCTTGGATTCTCTTAGCGGCCTCTTTGCCCGCAAAAACCGTCAGCGCCCTACGCTTCATTGCGTACGTCGGCTGGGGATTTTCCGGTCCAACGCTGATAGGCGCGGCGGAAATTGGACGCATCGTTAAAGCCGATCAGATAGGCGATATTGGAGATGGGCAATCGTGTATTTTGCAGGTACCGTGTGGCGTGTTCCGCTCGAACCTGATCCAGAAGGTGTTGGTAGGAGTGTTGCTCCTCTTCGAGCCTCCTACGGAAGGTTCGCGGGCTCAAGTTCAGCATGGCTGCCATCTGAGGCATTTGTGGATACTGGCCTTCTAGCTTGCGCATGAGTTGTAGAGTTTGCTCTGCTATCGAAGTCTCTTCCTGCATATCCGCAAGTAGACGAGCACATTCATCTTCATACAGTTGACGCAGAGCGTTGTTCGATAGTGGTAGCGAGGTGTGCAACAAGGCCTCGTCGAAAGAGATGCGAGCTGCGACACAATTAAATCGTACATTCGGCCCGAATACCTCGTGGTATCGGTCGACATGAGCTGGCGCGGGATAGGGTGCTTCGAGTCTAAGCGTTAAGTCCTGTGTGTTTAAAAGGCCTCGCAAGGTATTCAACATGCCAGCACCAAGTAATTCAAACGTAAACTCCATGGGTAAATCGGACACGCTGCTGACGATTGTTAGCACGCAGGCGCCTTCTACCACCTCGTATTCCAGGTGCATGGCGGGCGCAAGCAGATGGTAGTACTTGAGAAATAGATCGATTACCTGACCCAGATCTCTGCAGGTCATGAATGCCTGCCCCAGCACTGCGTGGGCGCTAAGGTTGAGGTGCAGGCCCAGTTCGAGCCCGAGAGCAGGGTCGCCAGTCAGTTTTAAAGCATTGTCCGTGAGCGCTGCAAAATCCCTGTCTCTCACTCGAGCACCTATGTTGGCAAGACCGGAGTCCGCCAGACTTGTGCCCGCAAGCAACGCGTCGCGACTGCAGCCCTGGCTTTCCAGCATATCGATGAGAATCAATACATAGCGCGCAGGTGTTGTGGCTTTGGGCATCGGTCTATTTGGCCATAAATGACCTGAAATTGACAACACTTTACCTTGTTGCCGATGACTGTATCTCCCATAGTCTGCATATAAAGTAAGAGAACGGAGTGATAAGAATGAAGATACAGTGGGAAGGCGATGCGCCGAGGAAGATCCAGTCTTTTGCTGGTGCAGACTATCCGAGGGAAAACCCTGACCTCGAAGACGTGTTAACCAGTGAACAGGTTGATCATGTAGCCGAGATTTTTCAAACCCCTCTGACTGGATCATACAATTGGGACTATCAGGTCCAGGACGATCGCATTAAGAAGTTGTATGACCTAGGTAAACAGTTGAACTGGGATCCTGAGATGGATATCAATTGGGACCGACCGTGGCCCGACGAGAAGGTCATGCCTGAGATGATGAATCTGCATGAGTATGGGCCCTATCTCGATATGGATGAGAAGACCAAAGACGAGTTCTGGCTTCACATGAACGCCTGGAGTCTCTCTCAATTCCTGCACGGCGAACAAGGCGCCTTATTGGTCGCCTCTCAGCTGTGTTCCTGTGCGCCCACCTTCAACGCCAAGCTTTATGCTGCCTCTCAAACCTTTGACGAGGCGCGACATGTTGAGGTTTTCAATAAGTACCTCCAGAAGCGGGTGGGGATGATGTATCCGATTAACACCTATCTGAAGAGTATCATCGATAAAATCCTGACTGATGAGCGCTGGGATATGAAATTTATCGGCATGCAAATCGTGATTGAAGGGTTGGCCCTGTCCGCTTTCAACACGACTCGGGAGACCACCCCCGATCCCGTACTGAAAGACGTTGTGTATCTCGTCACTCGGGACGAAGCCAGGCATGTCACTTTCGGCGTGAACTACCTTGAAGAATTTGTGAAAACGCTGTCGGACGAGGAGCGTGAAGAGCGCGCACAGTTCGCCTACGAGGCCTGTGTCGTAAGTAGGGAGCGCCTGGTCGCAACTGATGTGTTTAGGCACTTCGGATGGGATGTAGAGGAGGCGCGCCAGCAGGTACTGGACGGCTTTGTGATGTCAACGTTCCGAAATCTGTTGTTCCAGCGTGTCGTGCCCAACCTCAAGCGAATCGGCTTGCTCACAGATAAAATCCGTCCGAAATTTGAAGAACTTGGTATTCTTGACTACGAAAACCTCGCGACGGATGGAGATATCGATTGGTCGGCGCTCGAGAGGCCGCTGGATACAGAGGAAGCACAGTCACATGAACAGAGCATGCTAGCGGCCTTTGCCGAAGAGCATGAAAAGCATGAGGCTGAAAAGACCAGTAACGCGGCCTGATTGACTCAAGCACCGCTACTTGGCAAAAAAAAGCCGGCTGAAAGCCGGCATTTTTCAACTTGTTATGGGCTCACGCAGCCAGCGCCTTCACCTGACTGTTTAAGCGGCTTTTGTGTCGTGCTGCTTTATTTTTGTGAATAATGCCTTTATCGGCCATGCGGTCAATGACGGGAACCGCGTTGCTGTAAGCCTCTTTTGCCGCCGCCGCATCGCCGCTCTCAATAGCAGCCGTGACGCGCTTGATCATTGTGCGCACAACGGAACGGAGGCTGGCGTTGTGATTACGCCGTTTCTCAGATTGTCTTGCGCGCTTTTTAGCTTGTGGTGAGTTTGCCACGCTTGTTGCCTCGAGGGGTCGAAATTTAAGGAGGCGAGATTATTCACATTCAACCGTACCTTGTCAACCAAGCCAGATGCGCACTCCAGGGCAAACAAACGCGTGAGGAGCAGCCAACTCCGACAGGCAACGGATGACCGTTTTTACAGTCTATAATTAGCTGCCGCATAGGATTCTCCCGCCGCCAGTTTTCGGCTGGGTGTGATCCAGAAAGAATGAGTCTAGGATATAGCAGCGCGCCAGATTGCCAAGCTCGATAGCTTTATCATGTCCCTGTAAAAGGTGATGAAACGAGTCGGCATTGGCCACTGTTTTGATCTCACATGAGCTGCGACATGAGGTGCAGCTTCAAAAGTAAAGATTATTTTATAGCTACGGTGAAAGTATGTTGATTTCCGACGCAGTCCACATCTGGCGCGATCCGCATGGCGATTATCATATTGAGTGGCAGGTGAGTGAGCCAGGTACGGAGGTGACGGTGGAACCTCTGGATGCAGGCGGTGAGCTACACATGCATTTTTCGCCCCAGGCTAACCCCCGTGCCCGTTTAGTTGGCCTGCCACCTGCGCGGCGACACTATTTTCGCCTGCGTGATCAGCATGGAAACGAGTTTACGGCACCGGAGCGCAGGTTAGGTCTCGATGGCGCGCCCAATTTTCGCGACTTTGGGGGTTACCGTACAAGTGATGGCCAGCGCGTGAAATGGGGCTATTTATTTCGTTCGGGACAGCTATCCGCCCTTAGCGAGAAAGATCTGGAGCTGGTTGCATCATTGGAGTTGGATCTGGTGTTCGATTTTCGCCGGGAGGAAGAACAGTCGAACGACCTGAGTAGGCTGCCGCGGCAACCCGGACCGAAGGTCGTGAGCCTGCCGATCATACCCGGCAGTCACGCTCGATTTTTTGAAGAGGCTGATCAACAGACGGATCAGCCAGATGCCATGTTCGAATTTATGCTTGAGATCAATCGGGATTTTGCCGGTCCTCAGTCTGCGACCTATCGCCACATGTTCAACGAAATACTGGCGACACCGAACGCGCGTTTTCTTATTCACTGTGCGGCGGGTAAGGATCGCACGGGCTTTGCTGCAGCGATTATCCTGCTCGCGCTCGGTGTTCCTAAAGAGTTGGTTATGGAAGACTATTTACTAAGCTCGCGTTATTTCTTGCCTGAGCGAGAGCTAGAGCGCGTGCGAATAAAGTACCAGCTTGAGGACATGGTCGCTGAGGCAATCCTACCAATGCTGCAGGTGCACGAAGATTACCTAGCAGTGGCGATTACGCATATTGAACACAATTTTGGGTCAGTAGCTATTTATCTTGAGGAAGCTTTGGGGGTAGGTAAGGCCGAATGCCTCGAGTTGCGAGCGCGTTACCTTGACTGAATAGACCTCTAAACAGCCTAGGTGATTCGGTCGATCCTAATGCAGTCAGCTTGAATCTAGGCCAATAACAGCAGTAGACAACCGCCTATAGCCAGTAAGATGGCGTTGCCGGCTGTGCTCCAGCGGGAGAAGCCATAGAGATATGAGAGCGGTGGTAATATCAAAGTACACAAGCCCCAGGTAAAGTCTTCTCTGAAGGACTCAATTAAAAGCAGAACCCAGCTGATCAATAGAGCGGCTACCCCAAAGGTCAACATTGCGGCGGATGTCGCGTCCATCTCTTTTCTGATTCCTCGTATATAGTTTCAAGCAGAGCTTGGTGGGAGCGGCAGAAGGGTAGCAGAAAGACATGACCACGTCAGCGTTGTGGCTTTATTTTGTTGCCCGGGGCAGGCGGATGACGGGCGGATCGATTTTGGGTATCGTGAGCCGCGAAGCTATCGAGGAGATTCGCTTGGAAGATCCGTTTGCGGACATACGGCCCTATCGCGACAGCGAAGTCGCGGGGGTATTGACGCGATTGCTCGACGATGGTGAGTTTTTAGACACAATAACGCGATTTCGCTTCCCCACACTAGGCCGTCTAGCACCGGCTTTAATGCGTCCTTTGGTGCGCTACCGGCTCAATAAAGAAGTTTTGGGTGTGTCCGATGTTGGCTCTATGCAAGGTGTTATCAAGCATTATATGGACCAAATGATCGAGCGCACTACGGGCGGTTTCACGGTGTCTGGATTGGATGCGTTGAATGTGGATACTGCTTATTTGTTTGTCAGCAACCATCGCGATATAGCGATGGACCCCGCGTTTGTGAACTACGCCTTGCATCACTCGGGATTTGATACCGTACGAATTGCAATTGGCGACAACTTGCTGACAAAACCCTGGGTATCCGACCTGATGCGTTTGAATAAGAGCTTTATCGTCAAACGTTCGGTCAGCGGGCCGCGGGAACTGCTCAGAGCATCTAAGACGCTGTCTAGCTATATTCGCTACTCATTGCAGCAGGAGCAAGCACCCGTCTGGATCGCACAGAGAGAAGGCCGTGCCAAGGATGGATTTGATCGCTCTGAGCCCGTCATCATTAAGATGTTGTCGATGAGTCGGGAAAAGAGCGAAGAGGATTTTGGTGCACACATGCAGTCTTTGAACATTGTACCTGTAGCCATCTCCTATGAACTGGACCCTTGTGATGCACGCAAGGCGAATGAGTTGTACCAGCTGGAGCTGACCGGCAACTACCAAAAAGGCGAACAGGAAGATGTCGCTTCCATTGGATTGGGTATCGCAGGCGATAAGGGCCGGGTACATGTTTCCTTCGGTACGCCGCTAGGCGCAGATTTTCAAACGGCCGAAGACATAGCTTCTGAAATTGATCGTCAGGTGATCTCCAATTACTGTCTGCATCCCACTAATATTTACGCCTATGAAATGCTCAATCCGGATAGGCTGCCGCTACCGGAGACGTTGAACGTTGAGCCCGGGGATTGCAGTCGTGAGCACTTTGAACAGCGTATGCAGGCGATATCTGAAGAGCATAGACCGTTTGCATTGGCGATCTATGCCAATGCGATTGTGAGTAAGCTTGAAATGAACAATTCGTCGATCAGCAGTTGTTAAACGAGGAACTTAAGGACAGCATCCGTGACGCCTATGCCGCGGTAATGGAGGGAAAATCGTTGACCCCGCGTTGGGGTCAGCGCCAGATGATAGCGGAGATCGCCAATACCCTGGCGCGAGTGCCAGACACGGGGGAAGCTGGCGGCGATGCTCCCGCCGTATGCGTGATTGAAGCGGGAACTGGTACGGGGAAAACTATCGCATACGCGGTGGCGGCCATTCCGATCGCAAAAGCCCTTAATAAACGCCTGGTGGTGGCAACGGCGACCATCGCGCTGCAGGAGCAGTTTGTTCACAAGGATCTACCGGATATCCGGCGCCACAGCGGCCTCGAGTTTACGTTTGCTCTCGCCAAGGGTCGCCGCCGCTATGTGTGTTTAACGAAGCTTGATCGGGTGTTCAACCAAAACACCGGCGATGCGCTTCCCCTCTACCCTGAGGATCTGGAGCCGCCGACAAATGGGGACGCCCTGCCTGTCTACACTGGGATGATTGATGCCCTGGGAAAAGGACAATGGGACGGGGATCGCGATAACTGGCCGGAAGCGGTCGCTGATAACACCTGGTTCGGTGTTACGACCGACCACAGCCAGTGCAGCGGACGACGTTGCCCAAACGTTGGCCAGTGTAGTTTCTTTAAGGCAAGAGATGCGCTGCAAAGCGCAGACGTTATTGTTGCAAATCACGACCTTGTCTTATCAGACCTCGCCTTAGGTGGCGGGGCTATTCTTTCTGAACCCGAAGACAGCATCTATGTCTTTGACGAGGGGCATCATCTTCCCGATAAAGCGCTGACACACTTCTCGAATTTTTGCCGGATTCATACGACTGTGCAGTGGCTGCAAGAAACACGCAAGCTAGTCGTTCAGGCAACCCCAGAATTAGGTGCTTTGCCCGAGCTACAGCGTCCCCTGCAAGCCCTGCCGGCGCAGCTAGAGGAGACCGCCGCAGCGCTGCAGAACGCAGAACAGATAGTCGCAGCGTTGTTTGAGGGAGTTGCTCAGGATGAGCAACGAGATGATCAGCAGTTGCGTTTTGAGCACGGTGTTGTGCCTGAGCAGCTGATACCCGTATCTGCCACCCTGGCAAACCACTTTCAGCAGTTGGTCAGAGAGCTTGAGCGCATGGAGAGTGTACTTGAGGACTCATTGGAGGATTCGCATGCAGCGCTTGACCGCGCTGCGATCGACACCTGGCATAGCAACGTCGGTGGGCTGCTTGCGCGAGCGGATGGTGCAGGCGCGCTTTGGCGCGAGTACGCGGTAACCGGCAAGGACGACGATCCGCCGAAAGCTCGCTGGATCACTCTCCTAAATAGCAATGGCCAATTTGGCTTTGATTTGCGCTGCAGCCCTATTTTGGCCGCCGATATACTGGATGATTGTCTATGGTCACGGGCAGCGGGGGTGGTTGTGACCTCTGCGACCATGACAGCCCTCAATTCATTTGACCGATTCCTGTTGCATTCAGGTGCGCCCGCACAGAGTAGGCTGAAGATTGTCGCCAGCCCTTTTGACTATTCGAAAGCTGTATTTAGTGTGCCCGAGATGGATTGTGACCCCGGCGATACTGAATTACATACCCGTGCACTGGTCGACAGTCTGCCGCGAATATTGGCATCGGAGCGGGGTGCACTTGTGCTATTTTCATCTCGCCGGCAAATGCTCGCGGTGTTTCAAGAAATCGAAGCGAGCACCCGTGAGAGTATTCTGATGCAAGGAGATTACAGTAAGCAGGAGATATTGAGACGCCATAGAGAGGTAATTGACTCAGGCGCAAAGTCGATTATTTTTGG
Organism: Pseudomonadota bacterium; assembly: GCA_039178015.1. Lineage (GTDB taxonomy): Bacteria > Pseudomonadota > Gammaproteobacteria > Pseudomonadales > Halieaceae > JARRPM01. The sequence continues at coordinate 20,996 of JBCDFM010000003.1, read as the reverse complement.
TTTAGCTAGCTTTGCAGAAGGTGTCGACTTGCCGGGGGCATATTGCCGTCACGTGGTTATAGCCAAAATCCCGTTTGCCGTTCCCGACAGTCCTTTGGAGGCCGCCTTGGCCGAATGGATAGAGGCACAGGGGCGCAATGCCTTTATGGAAATCAGTGTCCCAGACGCGGCTTTGCGTCTGGTCCAGGCGAGCGGTCGCCTGCTACGCACCGAGCAGGACGAAGGCAGGGTAACTGTAATGGACAGACGCCTGATAACCCGTCGCTATGGGCGGGCGATTCTTGAGTCATTGCCACCATTTCGTAGAGAGCTTGCGCAGCCTTTATAGGCAGGTCTTGACATTCTTACAGAACGGGAGACGAAATGACGACTGCCTTAGCCGAACTGCTGATCGATGTGGAGGCGCAGCTTCGCATCATGGACTTGTGGGATGAGAAGCCGCCACCGGTTTCAGCGCTGGCATCTGACCAGCCCTTTTGTTTTGATACCTTGACGCTTCCTCAGTGGCTGCAGTTTGTTTTCTTGCCGCGGGTATACGAACTGCTAGAAGCCGGCGAACCCCTACCTCAGCGCTGTGGTATTGCGCCAATGGCCGAGGAATATTTCAGAGAATCTGGTTTACCCAGTGCCGAGTTGGAGTCAATCTTAAAGCGTATCGACCGTCTGCTCTCATCTTCAGGCGGCGATAATTGAGTTCAGAATGAGTGATCTGACCAGCAGCAGTTTCGCGACACTTAAGCGTTGCTAAGACACCATGGATTGCTGCCAGAAATCGCTTGAGAATAGGTGGTTAACAAGGTTAATAATCACTGAGGCCGCATGGGTTAGAGTTCGTTTGGTTGCCCATATTGCCGCTTTTCCGTGAGGTCAGTAAGGTGCGACCCAGAGTTTTAATGTGGCGAGCCTCGCAGCTCGCCAACTCAACACCAGGTGTCGTGGCCCAAAGCTTAGACCCGTTCTACAACGGTGGTGATGCCCTGACCTAACCCAACACACATAGTGGCGATACCCAGGGTCAAGTCCTGGTCCTCCATAACGTTCAGCAGTGAACCTGTAATTCGTGTCCCGGAGCAGCCAAAGGGATGCCCCAGTGCGATCGCCCCGCCGTGGACATTTACCTTTTCGTCGAGGTCATCGAGCAGTTCTAGATCTTTCAACACCGGCAGTGCCTGGGCCGCAAAGGCCTCATTGAGCTCGATCATATCGATGTCTTTAATAGTAAGACCGAGTTTCTTTAGCGCTTTTTGAGTGGAGGGCACAGGCCCGTAACCCATAATGGATGGGTCAACACCCGCCAGGGTCATAGCGTTAATCTTGGCGAGCGGCTTAAGACCCAGCGACTGTGCTTTTTCAAATGAAGTAATCAACATGGCTGAAGCACCGTCGGAGATTTGCGAGGATGTGCCGGCAGTCACGGTACCGCCCTGGGGGTTGAAAGCGGGAGGCAAAGAGGCCAGACCCTCAAGCGTGGTTTCGGGCCGGATGGTTTCGTCCTCGCTGACCGATATGAGCGCGCCCTGTTCGTCATGCCCTTCGATTGGGATAATCTCGCGATCAAACTTGCCATCTACGGTTGCCTTATGGGCCAGCTGATGCGAACGCAGGCCAAGCTCGTCCTGCTGCTCACGTCCAATACCGTGCATCATGGCGAGGTATTCAGCGGTCATGCCCATCATGCCGGCAGCCTTTGCGACATTGAGACCCATGCGGGGGTTGGGATCGACATCATCCATCATTGGCAAATGTCCTAGATGCTCGACGCCGCCGACCAGATATACATCGCCTGTACCAGACATGATGTTTGCCGCGGCGGTGTGCAACGCCGACATGGACGAGCCGCACAATCGGTTTACCGTTTGCCCTGGGATCGAGAAAGGTAGCTGTGCGCCCAGCACCAGTGCCCGGCCCAGGTTCATGCCCTGCTCGCCGCGTTGCAACACGCAGCCCCATATCAAATCGTCAATCTCGGTAGGGTCGAGTGCGCTATTGCGCTCCAGCAAACCTTTGATTACGCCCACGGACAAATCGTCTGAGCGCACATTGCGAAAGCAGCCGTTTTTAGATCGCCCCATGGCGCTGCGTGCATAATCAATAATCACTGCATCTCTTGGATTCACATTCACAGTATTTCTCCTTTGTTCGCTATCTTTGCGGAAGATGACTTAATAATAAGTCTCGCCCGCGTCGAGCTTTGCCTGCATGCCGTCGGTCAGCTCATAGGTTTTACCCAAATCTTGAAATTTCTTGGAAGCATCAGCGATGTAGGCCATGCCTACCGTGTCCATCCAGCGGAAAATACCACCGCGAAAGGGTGGGAAACCAACGCCATACACGAGCGCAAGGTCAGCTTCTGCCGCCGATCCCACGATCCCTTCCTCCAAACAGCGAGCCAGCTCGGTACACATAGGCAGCATCATGCGCATAATGATATCTTCACGTTCGAACTCCACGCGGTCTCCAGCACTGGGAGCAATGACTTTGTAGGCCTCTTCTGAAGATGTCTTTTTCGGCTTGCCGCGTTTGTCCGGTACATAGTCGTAGAAGCCCTTGTTGTTCTTTTGCCCCAGGCGGTCGTTTTCGAACATGAGTTCCGTAGGCGTCTTGAAATCCAAGGTCATGCGATCCGGAAAGCCCTCAGCCATGACCTGTCCTGCATGTACGCCTGTATCGATACCCACCACATCGGTAAGATATGCCGGCCCCATTGGCCAGCCCCAGCGTTCCATCACTTTATCCACCACCTGAAAATCTGCGCCGTCTCGGACTAGTTTCGAGAAGCCATCGAAGTAGGGGAAGAGGACGCGGTTCACGAGAAAGCCAGGACAATCGTTGACTACCACCGCTTTCTTTCCCATGCGGTTGGCGTAGGCTACGGTTTGCGCGATGGCTTTATCAGACGTCTTTTCACCGCGGATTACCTCCACTAACGGCATGGCGTGCACCGGATTGAAAAAGTGCATTCCGCAAAAGTTTTCCGGTCTATCCAGCGCTTCGGCCAGGTAGCTAATGGATATAGTGGACGTGTTGGAAGCGAGTATGGCGTCTTCGCGGATCTGTTTTTCAGTTTCGGCCAGTACCGCGTGTTTTACCTTTGGATTTTCCACCACGGCCTCGACCACGATGTCGACGCTATCAAAGTTTTCATAGCTGAGCATAGGGTCAATGTTATTGAGTATCCCACCCATCTTTTCCGGTGTCAGCCGACCGCGAGCGACTCGCTTAGATAACAGCTTGTTGGCTTCACTCAGCCCCAGATCCAGCCCCTCCTGAGCGATATCTTTCATCTTGATAGGTATGCCTTTCAAGGACGATTGATAGGCGATTCCGCCGCCCATGATGCCGGCACCCAGCACGGCGGCTCGCTCGATTCTCTTGCTGGCCTGTTTTTCCCAGCCACGGGCTTTTTTACTCAATAACTGGTCTGAGAGGAAGATACCAACCAAAGCGGCGGCAACTGGGGTGGTGGCCAGCTCAGCAAAGGCATCGGCCTCAACGTCCAGCGCATCCTCCAAGCTCATGCTGCGCGCCTGCTCGATGACGTCGACGACCTTGACCGGGGCTGGATAGTTTTTCCCCGCCTGGCCGGCGACCATCGCTTTGATGGTAAAGAATGACATCATGGCCTCTGTTTCATTAAGCGGTAGCGGGCTGCTCTTGGCATCTCGCCGGCGCTGATAGTCCAACTTGCCATCGACGCCACTGGCTAGCGTGGCCAGCGCGATATCACGCAGTTGTTCTGGCTCAGCAATGGCATCCACAGCCCCTGCCTTTAGGGCAGCGTCAGCTCTTTTGTCTGCTCCCGTGGCCATCCAGGTAACGGCTTCGTCCACTCCCAGCATGCGCGGTAGTCGCACTGTGCCACCCCAGCCAGGCAGTATGCCGAGTTTGGTCTCAGGAAGGCCAATGCTTGCGGTCGTGCTCATCACTCTGAAATCGCAGGCCAAGCAGATTTCCAAGCCGCCACCCATGGCGGCACCGTTGATCGCAGCACAGCTGGGATAGGGCAGGTTCTGGATACGATTGAAGTTGGCGTTATTCACGCCAGTAAACGGTTTGATGTCTTCTTTGGTGGCACCGAACAAGCTTGTAAACTCGGTGATATCGGCACCCACTATAAAAACCCCTTTGGCGCTGGTGACAAGCAAGCCCTTGATACCGGATTCTGATTCCAGCGCCTCCAGCGCCTCGGTCAGGCTGGTCACTGTTTGTCTGTCAAACTTGTTGACCGATTCGCCCTGCGAGTCGAAGTTGAGTTCTGCGATGTCGCCATCCAGGCGTCTCACCGATAGTGCGTCACTCTGATAGATCATATTGGTGTCCTGTGAATGTCAGGTTCGGTTGGCTGTAATGCTCCCTGATGGCCACGCCAGATGACGCGCTCCATAGCGGGGCCGGTATTGTAACGGTACACTGCGTCGCTGGGAATCAGCAGTTGAGCGCAAGACTTATGAGCGACTTCGATTGCGCACTGATGGTTCCCCGAAGCCGTTCATGGCCATAAATGGCTTATGCTCTAGGTAGCGGCGCAGCGATAGACAGCGACCGGAGGGGCGACATGACCTTATGGCTCGAGATGTTTGAACCAGTATCGTAGAGGCCGACATGTATGACTGCACCCGGCTTAATCAGTTTGATTGAGCAGAGTTTGATGCGACTGCTTGGACGATGGTCTAACATGCCGGCATGAAGTCAACCACTGCCGGTGGACGCCGCTGGCTCCTATGGGTGCTTGCGACGGTTATGCTGGCACTACAAAATCTTGAAGTGCTGACGGTTGGTGCACTAGCAAACGACCTGGGTAGTAACTTGCATATTAGCTCCGGTCAGGTCGGCGCTTTGTTTGGTGTCTACACTCTGTTCTATGCCTTAATGCAGCTACCTGCCGGATTGGCTTTCGCTAGATTCAGCCCGTCAATCTTGCTCATCTGGGCCTGTGTACTGTTTTCTGTCGGAAATGTTCTGTTTGCAGTGACAGACAATTTGATGCTCGCCTACACCGGTAGAGTTATTGCTGGGGTTGGCGGCGGTCTTTTTTTTATTGGCTATTTTGCTCTGACTGCAAATCAATTTGATCCACTTCAATTTGCCACTCTGCTCGGGTGGAACCAACTGGTAAAGTTTTTGCTCGCGATGCTGGCTCTTGCGCTTATGCCCGTGTTTTTGAGTGATGGTGGAGATTGGCGGCAGTACTTCTTTTTACTGGGAATCGTGTTCCTGCCCTTTATTCCCTGTTTGTGGTTCACCAGGGGACTCGTCTACCAACCAACGCCCAACACAGACCTCAACTGGCTGCATGGAATTCGAAAGGACTTGGGTAACGTTTGGGATTCAACTCAAATCCGTCGCACCGTATTTATGGGCTTTCTTGGCTCGGGCTCAATCATGGCATTTACCGGCTTGTGGTACTTACCATTTGCCGAGGCGGCGGGGTACTCTCACACTCAGGCGGATAATCTTGGATCGGTCTTGATGATCTGCACAGGATTGGGGCTTTTGGGAGCAGGCTGGTTGTCGGACAAATTGCGCCGGCGCAAGCTCCTCCTGCTGTGGGGTATGCTTGGTACACTGTTTTGTACACTGTGCCTGATCCTCTGGAGTGAACCGCCTTTTGTCGTTGAAGCGCTGTTAGTTGCCTTGTTGGCGATATTTGGCGGTGCCTATCTCGGCTTGCTGTACGCGCTGATAAAGGAATCGGTCCCCATGTCGTTGTCATCGACAGCACTTGGATTGGTCAACACAGCGATTTTTGGCGGAGCCGCCTTTATGCAGTGGCTCCCCGGATCGCTTTTGGATCTGATCTCGGGTTCAACTACGCGGGCTCAGCACGCGAGCATAGCAGACTATCAGCTTTCCCTTTTGGTCTACCCCCCATGTATGCTGGTAGCGCTAATCGTAGGTTTCTTCTGCTACGAAACTGCGACACAAACCGATGGAACGCTGTGAACAGCTCGATATGAGTAAACACGCCAGGAAAGAGATCTATTCGCTGCAGATCGAGGGAGTGGATAATCCGCCGCAAATGCGAGTTCACACTCAGTCTGATTTGCATGTCTCGACTGCCATTGCGAGCAATGGAATTTGGGAGCCGCTGGAGACCTACTTTTTGCTCGCAATGCTGAGGCCCGGCGATGTGTTCGTCGATGTGGGCGCGAATATTGGTTATTTCTCGCTGCTTGCCTCGCAGCGAGTGGGAGCAGCCGGTGCAGTACTGGCATTCGAGCCGGAAGCGGATAATTTTGCACTGTTGCAAACCAATAGAGAGATTAACCAATGCGACAATCTACGCTGTTTTCAACTTGCGTTGGGACGACGAGATAGTGAAGCCAAGCTGTTCTTGAACGAACGTAATCGTGGAGATCATTCTCTGTATTCAGATGGCGGGTCCGGGCCGTCCCAATCCATTCGAGTAGCCAATGGTTCACGTTTTATTGGAGATCAGTACCAGCGAATCAACTTTCTTAAAGTCGACACGCAGGGGGCGGAATGCGATGTTTTGTGGGGTCTCGGGGATTTGATTCACTCCAGCGCAGATGATCTCGTCATGATTATCGAAGTGTCACCCATGCACTTGCGTCGGGCAGGTGCCAGCAGCCGGGAATTACTGGATCTGATTGATCGTGAAAGCTGGCGGCTATATCTGATGGACGAACAGACTCAGGGGTTGCTTCCCATGAGTCGAGACGAAGTGCGTTCTCTGTGTGATATTACCGAGCAAGACCCTCAATCCGAGGGCTTCTTTAATCTCGTTGTTGCAGGCCGCTCAATAGAAAACAACTCTGCGCTTCGATTTGTTCGGGATTGGGGCATGTTCGAGAACGCCCTCGCGTATTTCCTGTTATCTCAGCGCCTGCAGGACTGGGACGGTAGCCTGCGCCAGGCTCACTCTATGGAGAATCATCTATATTTGGCTTACGGCTGGGCTTTTCCGGAAGATTGGGGTAGATGGTCATTGGGTAGAAAATCCTGCATTAAGTTCAAACCATCACCTGAGCTGGCGCTTCGTAGTAAGGCTGCGCTGAAGATTCGTGGCCGGTATTTTGGCGAGGTAGAGCCCACGGCGGTGCGTATCAATGGAGCAGACCTCGGAAACTATGACCTCTCAAAGGTAGCGGTAGATCTGCCTAGAAGAGCTCTTGATCAAGAGTATGTTTACCTGGAATTTTTGCACCGTTCGCCCCTAAAGCCAGCCGATGTGGGCGATAGCTCTGATCAACGAGAGATAAAGTTTGGCCTTGAGAGTATTGCTATTGAATAGCTGGCAGCACAACAAAGCTTCTCCTGCTTTATACGGCGCGGCTTAGGCCCAAAGGAACATAATGATGTCTCTACCGCTTGCGCTGTTCGCGCTGATGATTGCATTTGTCCTTGTCGCCTTAGTGGCGTTGTTCTGGTATTGCAAGACGGCCTATTTTGACTTGCAGCCTGAGGTCGATCGGTTACTCAAGCGACTTAATCCGAGCGAACTTGAACCACCTGCTGCGCTCGTCAAGCTGGTCTTACGTCTTCAAGAGGACGCTTTTACGCATATTGTTTGCCGTAAAGTAATTGTCCACCTGGAGGGCGATGACGCCGATGCGCAGGTCATGCAGGCTCGCGTGCTGCTTTGGCGTTACCTTCTACCAAAGCGTCTAGGGAGGAAGTTGATGCTGGCTCTGTACATGCATTTCTTGCCTTTTGAAGGGGGTCGCGGACTGATTCATGGATCGAAGCACTATTTCAACAAAACGCCGGAGGATCTGAGTGAAGAAGAGTGCTTGGCCCTTTATGTGACCTCGTTGGCTCCGGGAAGATGTTCACCCACGCGAAATCCAGAAGAATTAGATGCCCAGTGCCGCCGTTATGCCTGGGTTTTACGTGACGCGCGATAGTGCCTGCCCGCTTGCGGGGTGATTTGGAGCGCCATCTCCAGAATGTCAACTTTAGTTTACAGTATAGAATGACAAGAAGTCTTGACTGCTTTTATTAATGCTGCTACTGTGAATTTAGGGTTGGCAAACTAGCAACTGCGGTATCGCAGTGCATGATTGACCCTACAAAACGAGCAACTAACGCCCGTCGGTTGGTGAAGATGAGGTCTAAATTGCTTCATATTCGGCCAGTATTTCGTGGAGGAAACTTATGGCTACTGACTTGGATGATCCAGATCGCGTATGGCCCACGGGTCTGACGATCAAAGAATCGGAAGAGCTTCACAAGCACGTCATCGACGGCTCGCGAGTGTTCTTCTTCATCGCAGTGATCGCACACGCATTGGCGTTCATTTATTCACCCTGGTTTGGATGAGGAGATAGAGAATGAATAACGGAAGAATCTGGTGTGTGGTTAAGCCCACAGTTGGTTTGCCGCTGTTCTTGAGCAGTGCTGCCATCACCTCACTCCTAATACACTACCTGATATTGAATAATACGAGTTGGATGTCGCAATTCTGGGGCGGATAGCGAGCCTGGGATTGATTTAGTAAGGCTTGTTTATCGAGTCTTGCTGCTAGATAAGTGCTATCTAGCGTGCGACCAATACGCGGTATGAAGGTGGGGTAGTCCATCAGCTCCACGGGCGCCGGCGCACTCGGTTCACTGGTGCGTCGCTCGTCGGTGGTGCAAATGTGACCGGCTTTCTCTTTTGGGAGAGCCATAGAAGATGTATTGCTAACAAGCTCTATGAGAGGCGCCTATGGCCTACGTTGGACGGATGTACCAAACTGGTGAGCAAGCCGCCGCTGCGGTACAAGCGCTGCTTGATCGAGGTTTTAAGGATGAACTGATTGTTCATGTCAGTCCCGATGTGATGGGTGAAACCATTACGCCTGCTGGCTTGATTAAAAAAGTCGATGTCGGCGTGGAGGAATTAAACGGCAGTCTGGCAGTAGTGTTTTCTCGCGGTTTAGCGCAAGGGCGCCATATTGTTGTAGTGAACGCTGAGTTTGGCACCGGTGCGAGCGCTACCAGTGCACTGGAATCCGCCAACCCGCTGGATGCAGGTGGTTCCCCGCAGGTTGCGCCCAGAAACCCTACGCCGCTTTCCTCTTTGATTGGAATGCCAGCTCTTGCAACGCGCAGGCTAAGCATGCTCTCGCGCTTGTTTCCCCCACTCACGCGAAGCAGTTGGCTCATGTTTGGCAGTGGTCTGAGTAAGGGTCCTACGCCACTGTCTTCCATGATTGGGTTGAAGCCCTTGACGGAGAAAAAAAAGAAAGAGAGTAGCTTTGGCATACCCCTGCTGACTAAACCTAAAGGCGAGCGAAGCTCGAGTTTTGGTCTACCGTTACTTATTCGTAATAAGGAACGCTGATTCGCTTTTGAGACAGCGTGTCTCGTGCGGGGCTAGCGGAGTTACTCCAGGCAATGTCAGCTGTTTGCTTGTTTGATGATATGGGCCTTCTTCAGCCGCGCTTCTCCTTGAGCACAGTGGTTGTTTTTATTGTTTGGTTTTCCTTAACCGGTCTTGCGTGGGGTGTCGTTCAGTGAATCGCCTGGAGAAAAGGATGGTCATGGCATGGGCCACCTTGGGTTCGCGATTTTTACCTTTCGCGGATGTGGCAACGCCAGAGCTACCGCTACATCGTCTGATTCGACTCTCGCTGTTTCAGGTGTCTGTCGGTATGTCGATGGTGCTGCTGGTAGGAACTCTCAACAGGGTAATGATCGTCGAGCTGAATGTGCCTGCCACACTCGTGGGCATCATGTTAGCTCTTCCGGTTTTATTTGCTCCGCTGCGTGCTGTTATCGGCTTTAAATCAGATACGCACCGATGTGAGCTGGGGTGGCGCCGTGTGCCGTTTGTTTGGAAAGGGTCGCTGTTGCAGTTCGGTGGTTTCGCCATTATGCCATTTGCGCTCTTGGTATTGGGAGGTCAAGGACAGGCTTCTAATGCACCTGTCATAGTCGGACAGCTCGCTGCGGGTTTTGCATTTCTGCTGGTGGGGGCGGGAATTCATACGGTGCAGACGGCGGGCTTAGCGCTAGCGACGGATTTATCACCGCAAGAATCTCAACCTCGGGTAGTAGGGTTGATGTATGTGATGCTGCTACTGGGCATGATGATCAGCGCGCTGATTTTTGGGATGGCCTTGGAAGACTTTTCGCATAGCAAATTAGTGCAGGTGATCCAGGCTGCTGCCGTCAGCTGTTTATTGCTAAACGTTATTGCGATCTGGAAGCAAGAAGCGCGTAACCCGCCAAGGGGAAGAGCGCCTGTGGTAGAAGATCCGAGCTTTCGCGACTCTTGGCGTGATTTCTGCGCTGGCAGCTATGCCATAAGGCGTCTAGTAGTTGTTGGCTTGGGCAGCATGGCGTTTGGGATGGCTGATATTCTACTTGAACCATTCGGCGGACAGGTCTTGGGCCTTACCGTGAGCTCTACAACGCTGCTGACTGCGCTGCTGGCACTCGGTGGCCTAATGGGATTTGGCTATGCATCGCATGTGCTTGGGCGGGGGAGTGAACCCTATCGGGTAGCACAGTTGGGTGCACTCATAGGTCTTCCTGCCTTCCTGTTAGTGATCGCTGCTGTGCCAAGCGATATGACGATCTTGTTTTTAGCGGGTAATTTCGGAATCGGCTTTGGTACAGCTTTGTTCAGTCACGGGACGCTGACAGCTGCGATGAACCGCGCCCCTAAAGAGCAGGTGGGGTTGGCTTTAGGCTCATGGGGAGCTGTACAAGCCACGGCCGTGGGAATCGGCATGGCACTTAGCGGAACACTACGAGATGTGGTTAACGCATTGATCACAGAAGGTGGCGAGCTCTGGGGCTTCCCGTCGGTTGCCGGCGGCTATTTGACTGTTTACGCGCTAGAGATGGCACTATTAGTCATCGCGATTATCGCTACCTGGCCTCTGATTCGAGAGGCAGCCGGCGCAGTGAGACACGACACGGCTTTGGGTAGAGGGGCAGACATGCGCGATGCCACGGTCTGAGAGCTGCCTCTGCTTCACAGGCCTGATATTCCCTGAATTAGGACGCCAGAAGGAGTAATGCTATGGCCCTGCTTCCGTTGATTGAATACCCCGATAAGCGATTACGCCAGCAATCGCGCACGGTCGAAAAGTTTGACGCATCTCTCCAGCGGGCGCTAGATAATTTGGTCGAAACGTTTTATGCCTCGGGTGGTATTGGCCTTTCTGCCCCCCAGGCCGGGGACTTCCGCCGTATCTTGATAATGGACTTGTCAGATGACAGAAGCTCGGCGGAGATATTTATTAACCCGGAAATAGTCGGCCGCGAGCGCCCAGCCTTGGTAGAGGAAAGCTGTTTATCTGTACCCGGAGTAATTGGAAATGTAGTGCGAGACACGCGTGTCACAGTACGAGCCAGTGATAGTGAGGGGCGAGTCTTCGAGCGCGACCTGGAGGACATGGAGGCAGTCTGTCTGCAGCATGAGCTGGACCACTTGGAGGGCAGACTCTTTATTGATCGGCTGCCGATCCATCGACGTCTCTCGATAGGCTTAGGAACCTTTATTCGCAACCGAAGAAAAAGCGCTTCACAGCACGTCAAGGTTGCCTAGGAACACTTGGCTTACAGCGTAGCTTCCTGGTCAGAGTCGAGGGAATCGACAAGCGATCTAACCTTGCTACTCGGCCAAAAGATGCATGAGGCTGCGAAAGTTAGAATTGCTAGGGGGCAAAAATCCTGAGCGAGGCGAGCTCGCTCTCACGGTGATCCTGGTCAAATCTTAGTGAACGATACGATCTGACTGGGAATCCGATTCCAGGTCCTGGTTTTTTTCGGCCAAACTGTCTGACTCATGCTGGCTCATGTAAGCCCGCAAGCGCCCGACGACGCTGGTCATGACATCAATAGTTTGACTGATCTGGTCCAGGGCCATCAAGATCGTTTCCGTATCGGCCTGATTTTTGCCCCTGTTGCCCATGGCTTTGCTCTCGGTTGTCGTAAGTGGCGTTAAGGTCTGGTGGCTACCCAATCTCCAGAATGATCATCAGTCGCCCCAGTTAAGGGCTCCTCCGGTCTGGTATTCAATTACCCGGGTTTCGAAGAAATTCTTCTCCTTACGAAGATCCATAATTTCCGACATCCACGGGAATGGGTTCTGTGCACCGGGATACTGTTCAGGTAACCCGAGTTGAGACAGTCGTCTGTTAGCAATGAAGTGCAGGTATTCCTCCATCATCCCAGCGTTCATTCCCAGGACGCCTCGCGGCATGGTGTCTCGCGCATATTCGATTTCCAGTTGCGTACCTTCCAGAATCATCTGTATCGCTTCTTCTTTGAAGGACTCTGTCCACAGGTGTGGATTTTCCAGTTTAATCTGATTGATGACATCGATGCCGAAGTTCAGATGCATGGATTCATCGCGCAGAATGTATTGAAACTGCTCTGCAACGCCGGTCATTTTATTGCGCCGACCCATGGACAAGATTTGGGTGAATCCACAGTAGAAAAAGATCCCCTCCGTCACGGCGTAGAAGCCGATCAGATTTCGCAGCAGCTCTTGATCGGTCTCATGTGTACCGGTCTTGAACTTTGGATCGCTCAGTGCGTGGGTGTGGCTGATACTCCACGCCGCCTTTTTGGCCACTGAGGGAATCTCGCGGTACATGTTGAATACTTCACCCTCGTCCATACCTAAAGACTCTATGCAGTATTGGTAAGCATGCGTGTGGATTGCCTCTTCAAACGCTTGCCGGAGTATATATTGGCGACACTCTGGGTTGGTGATGAGACGGTAGATAGCCAATACCAAATTGTTTGCCACCAGCGAATCAGCTGTGGAGAAGTAACCCAGATTGCGCATCACGATACGGCGCTCGTCTTCGGTCAAACCATCCTTACTCTTCCAGGTAGAGACGTCCGCCGTCATGTTTATTTCTTGAGGCATCCAGTGATTAGCGCAGCCGTCGATATATTTCTGCCAGGCCCAATCGTATTTGAATGGCACCAGTTGATTGAGATCGGCGCGACAGTTGATCATCGCCTTTTCGTCGACCGATACCCTGGCCGCGCCCATTTCCAGTTCCTCTAGTCCGGGCGCGACATCCATCTGCTCCAGTGCTTCGTGGGCTTTGGCGATATTTGCTTCTAGTCCAGCCGGCGGTTGTGCGCTGGCCCCGGCAGCGGCTTGTGACTCGGCTTCCGGTGCCGGTGCTACTGCTTCCAGAGCGGGTACTGATTCAGCTTCCGTAAGCGCTGCAGGAGCCGGTGCGGCGGGTGCTGTTTCAGCTGTGTTGTAGTCGTCCCAATTCAACATGATCTGTTATCCCCTGATCGATTCTGATTGATCTTAATGTCCTGTCGTAGGCTGCGCCGTGTCACCACATTCTTTACTGACATGCTTCGCAATCCGGGTCATCCAGCGAACAGGCTGCAGGTACCGGTGCCGGCGCTGCTTCACTGGCCACTGCATTCAGCTGCCCGGTGTCGATGGTGGATTTCTCCGTGCCTGTTGCAGCCAGTGACCGCAGGTAATATGTCGTCTTCAAACCGCTGAACCAGGCCATACGATAGGTGATGTCCAACTTTTTGCCATTGGCGTTATTGATATACAGGTTCAGAGACTGAGCCTGGTCAATCCATTTTTGCCGGCGACTCGCAGACTCTACCAGCCAGCGCGGTTCGACCTCGAAAGCGGTTGCATAGATTGCTTTCAGTTCGTTAGGTATCCGATCAATAGCCTGTACGCTACCGTCATAGTATTTGAGATCATTAACCATTACCTGATCCCAAAGGTCTGCTGTCTTGAGGTCGTTCACCAAATAGGGGTTAACCACAGTAAATTCGCCTGAGAGATTCGATTTTACATATAGGTTTTGATAGGTGGGTTCTATTGATTGCGAAACGCCTGTGATGTTGGCGATCGTTGCCGTGGGTGCGATCGCCATCACGTTTGAGTTTCGCATACCCTGACTTTTGACCTTTTCTCTCAGCGTTGACCAATCCAATATCTGGCTGCGATCGACCTGGATATATTTTTCGCCACGCTCTTCGCTGAGACGATCCAGCGAGTCAATTGGGAATATGCCTTGACTCCAGAGTGAACCCTCATAGCTGGAGTAGGCTCCGCGCTCAGTTGCCAGTTCGCTGGAAGCTTCGATTGCGTAATAGCTGATCGCTTCCATGGAGCGATCGGCAAAGGTAACGGCATCCTCTGAGCCGTATGCGATATGCTGCTTGTACAGCGCGTCCTGGAATCCCATTAAGCCTAAACCAACCGGGCGGTGCAGAAAGTTGGAATTTTGTGCCTGGTTGACGGAGTAGTAGTTGATATCGATTACATTGTCCAACATGCGCACGGCGGTTCTAACCGTGTTGCGCAGCTTATCCAGGTCAAGTCCATTTTCGTTGATGTGCTGTGGCAGGTTAATAGAGCCAAGATTACAGACGGCGATCTCATCCTTGTTCGTATTCAAGGTGATTTCTGTGCACAGGTTGGACGAATGGACCACACCCACATGCTGCTGTGGGGAGCGCAGATTGCAGGGGTCTTTGAAGGTCATCCATGGATGACCTGTTTCGAACAACATGCCCAGCATTTTGCGCCACAAATTTTCTGCCTTTACCGTCTTGTAGAGTTTGATTTCGCCACTGACGGTCATCGCTTCATACTGCTCGTACCGTTGTTCGAACGCCTTGCCATAGAGGTCGTGTAGATCGGGTACATCGTTGGGCGAAAACAGTGTCCAGTCGCCACCATCGAAGACTCGCTTCATGAACAAATCAGGAATCCAGTTCGCTGTATTCATGTCGTGGGTACGCCGACGATCATCTCCTGTGTTTTTGCGCAGTTCGACAAACTCTTCTATGTCTAAGTGCCATGTTTCCAGGTAAGAGCAGACGGCGCCCTTGCGCTTGCCGCCCTGGTTAACCGCAACGGCGGTATCGTTGACTACTTTCAAAAATGGCACCACACCCTGCGACTTACCATTGGTGCCTTTGATATAGGCTCCAAGTGCACGCACCGGCGTCCAGTCATTACCCAGGCCACCGGCAAATTTGGAAAGCATGGCGTTGTCTTGTATCGCGCCATAGATGCCGTGAAGATCGTCCGGCACGGTGGTCAGATAGCAAGAAGATAATTGCGGGCGCAAGGTTCCAGCATTAAATAGTGTCGGCGTTGAACTCATGTAGTCGAATGAAGATAGCAATCTGTAAAACTCTATGGCCCGGGCATTCCGATCATCCTCTTCGGTGGCTAGCCCCATCGCGACACGCATGAAAAATACCTGAGGCAGCTCTATCCGAATGTCGTCACTGTGAATAAAGTAACGGTCATAGAGCGTTTGCAATCCGAGGTAGGTGAACTGCAAATCCCGCTCTGGGAGAATAGCCTGACCCAGCTTTTCGAGATCAAACTCCAGTAGATTGGGGGCGAGTAATTCCAATTCGACACCCTTTTGGACATAGGCAGCTAAAGCGCTTGCGTAAAGCGTACCCATGTCCGCCTGTGTAGCACTTTTCGCGATACCAAGAAAGTTGAGAGCTTCTGCTCGCAGGTTGTCGCACAATAGGCGCGCTGCGACATAGCTATAATTCGGTTCCTGCTCGATCATGGTACGCGCTGTGATCACCAGGGACGTACTCAGCTCGTCTGCTGTCACTCCGTCGTATAAGTTGCGCAGTGCTTCGTCCAGAATAGTGGTTTCATTGACATCGGAGAGCTCAAAGCAGGCCTCAGACACCACCGTATGGATCCGATCCAGATCAAGCGGCGCACTACTGCCATCAGCTTGTATAACATTAATACTGCCCGCGACCGCCTGTGTGGCCGGGGAGAGCGCTTCTTTAGCTGCCCGTTTACGCGCCTGCTCCTCGCGATAAATGACATAGTCGCGAGCGATTTTATGCTCACCAGCTCGCATCAGGGACAGCTCTACCTGGTCCTGAATATCTTCAATATGGATGGTGCCACCAGAGGGCATGCGCCGTTTGAACGTTGATGTCACTTGTTCTGTCAGCCGGGCCACTGTCTCATGAATGCGGCTGGACGCGGCGGCCGTACCTCCCTCCACGGCTAAGAAGGCCTTGGTAATCGCCACTGAAATCTTACTCATCTCAAACGGGACTACAGTGCCATTGCGTTTGATAACACGCAGTTGGCCTGGCGCGGTCGCCGCAATGCTGGTGGTGGTTGAAACAGTGTCGCGTCCTGTAGTGGCCGTGACACTGGCTGCTGTGGTGGTCTCTGTCTGCATTATCGCTCCACTTTCCTGGCCTAAAGCCTTATTGTTGTTGAATTACTGTCGCAGGCTGCTGCTAACGCCGATATTTTCTGCCCCGTTTAAAACCGTTTCCGGGAATGGCAACCTGGGAAAGTCGTGAGCCCGGTCGTCCGTTTCCGGTTGCTCACCATGGCGGGTGAGCATGATCTACTGCCGATGCTGTATGGCGGAACCCGGTGCGACCATCTCTCTCCTGCGCCATTTTTGATGGCCTGATTTTATGCAGTTTCAGATGGTTTTGCGGTCGCAATACCCAAGATGTAGGGGTTAGCCGCTAGCTTCACTACAAGATAAAGCGGTCGAAGCAACAATGCAAGACAATGAGGCTGGGTTTATTCTGTGGATAATTTGTGTATACAAGATGTGTCTGTGCTCACTAACCTGCCAGACCCTGCGATTGTTGGATTCTGCTGAATCGCGAGTCTTGTCAAAATGACTCAGAGAGCCACAGTTTTATTTTTATAAAATATGCACAAGTTTCTGCGGGAAGCGAGTTGCCGCCAAGAGTCTGCCCTGCTGATGACCCATCAGAGCGCTTTTGGGTCAATATCGGCTAGCTATTCGCTGTTACCAGCGCCTCTATCAGTGCTTTCTGGGCGTGCAGACGATTCTCTGCTTCATCCCAGATCACTGTAGAGGAGTCGTCCATGAGCTGAGCGCTGATCTCTTCTCCACGATGCGCTGGCAAGCAGTGCATGTAAAGCGCATCACTGGCCGCCATGCCCATCAGCTCCTCGTTTACCTGGTAGCTGGCGAAGGCTGCCGCTCGTTTCAGCTGCTCTTCCTCTTGTCCCATAGATGCCCAGACATCGGTGACAATGAGATTTGCCCCCCTGGCAGCGGTCGTGGGGTCGGCCACCACGCTCACTCGATCCTTGTTCGCGGATAGTAGGTGCGCAGCCGGTTCAAAGCCGGGCGGACAGGCGATTCGCAGTTCGAAGTCGAATTGGCGAGCAGCGTTGATATAGGATTGACACATATTATTGCCATCGCCCACCCAGCAGACGGTCTTGCCTGATATGTCGCCGCGATGTTCCACCCAGGTTTGCATATCAGCCAGCAGCTGACAGGGATGATAGTCATCCGTGAGACCGTTAATAACGGGAGCGCTCGAGTGAGCGGCAAAACGTTGCACGATATCGTGACCAAAGGTTCTGATCATCACTATGTCGACCATCGAAGAGATGACACGAGCACTGTCTTCTACCGGCTCGCCTCTGCCCAGCTGCGTGTCTTGAGACGAGAGAAACATCGCGTGACCACCTAATTGAGCCATACCGGTTTCAAACGATACGCGAGTACGAGTAGATGACTTGGCAAATACCATCGCCATAACCTTACCCGTAAGCGGTCGACTGTCGGTGCCGGCTTTCAGCGCTTTCTTCATCTCGATTGCCCGCTCGATCATCGCCTTCAATTCGGTCGGGCTGAAATCAAGTAAGGTCAAAAAATGTCGTGTGTCTGACATGCTCAGTTCCGTCTGGACGCTTAAGGGCGTCTTATTGTGGTGCGCGCAAGAGGGCGCAGAGGAGGGATGCCAATTCTCGAGCCTCCGGCTCCGAGATGATTAACGGTGGCAATATGCGCACCGTATCGGGTGAGGTCATGTTGATTAAAAGACCAGCCTCTAGGGCGGTATGCACCAAGTTCTTCGATTCCTGCTTCAGCGTAATACCCAGCATTAGACCGCGCCCTCTAACCTCAAGAATGTTGTCAGCCACCGCGGCGTCAGCATGCAACTCATCCACGATAATCTGACCCATGCGTATCGCGTTCTGGCCCAGTTCTTCTTCAACCAGGGTGCGTACGACCGCCAGCGCGGTTGCGCAAGCCAGTGGATTCCCGCCGTAGGTAGAGCCGTGTTGGCCACCGCCGAGCACATGAGCTGCATTGCCTCGGGCAAGACAGGCGCCAATCGGGACGCCGTTACCCAATCCCTTGGCGGTGGTGACAACATCGGGAACGAACCCCATTGCCTGGTAGGCGAAGTAGGTACCGGTTCGTGCGTTTCCGGTTTGCACCTCATCGAGCATTAACAGCCAGTTGTGTTCATCACACAAGGTCCGCACGGCGTTCAGGTAGTCGGTATCCATGGGGTATACGCCCGCCTCGCCCTGTATGGGTTCCATGAACACGGCGACGACATCGGGATTGTTCTCCGCGATTTGATTGAGTGCCTTCAGGTCGTTGCGTGGCGCGCGAGTAAAGCCAGATACTAGCGGTTCAAATCCCGCCTGAATTTTACGGTTCCCGGTTGCGCTCAGCGTGGCTAAGGTACGACCGTGGAATGCCCCTTCCATCACGATGATTGCTGGCCTGTCGACACCCTGCTGATGACCATAGAGCCTGGCCAGCTTGATCGCAGCCTCGTTTGCCTCTGCACCGGAGTTACCGAAAAAGCAATTCTCCATGCCGCTCACCGCAGTCAGCATCTCTGCCAGCGCTTCCTGAGGTCCAATGCGATAAAGATTGGAAGTATGAATTAGTAGACCGGCCTGGGCGGAGATGGCGGCAGTCACGGCCGGATGAGAATGCCCAAGTCCGTTTACCGCGATGCCGGCCAACGCGTCTAGATAGCGCTTGCCATCTGTATCGTATAGGTAGACGCCCTCACCGTGACTGAACGTCACGGGTAGCCTGGCATAAGTCTCCATTAACGCCGACATGAGTAAAGACTCCTATCCCCGTAAAAAAATAAAGCGCTATAAACGCAAAAAGGCAGCGGGGGCTGCCTAAGATGGCGCATCATAGCGCTATCAATTCACCTTGGCAATCCGCTGAAACTCGCGTTTTGGGGATATGGTCTGGGAGGTAGGAGCACCCCTTAGCAATAGGGTAAACTAGGGATAGGAAATCAATTGTGCCCAGGCGCACCCAGAGATGAAGGCAGGATCAGTAAATGGATATTATCGAGACAATCAAAGAGCAGATAGACAACAACCCGATCTTGCTCTACATGAAAGGTTCACCCAATCAACCTCAGTGCGGCTTTTCATCGCGTACTGTGCAAGCGCTCATGGCATGTGGCGAACGTTTTGCCTATGTCGATATCCTGTCCAATCCTGATATCCGTAGCAACCTGCCCAAGTACGCGAATTGGCCAACCTTTCCCCAACTATGGGTAAAGGGTGAGTTGATCGGTGGCTGCGATATCGTGACGGAAATGTTTGACAGCGGGGAGCTGCAGACGCTGATAAAAGAAGCGGCGGCCTCGCAGCCGACCGAAGAGGCTTAATCCAGCTATAGCAGTATTTGGCAAGTCTTTTTAGTGGCTGCCAGTTTAAGATCATGGCATTAGAGGTCGACGTCGGCCCTCAATGCCTTCAACGCTGTGATTCGATCCTCCCGCGACTGAACCGGATTGGTGTGTGATTCCAAGACCTGCTGTCGCGGTGATTCAAGTGTTTCCCCTCGTAAAACCCGGGTGCAGTAACCCTGGTAATACTCTCGAAAAACCGGCCAGCTAGTTCGCTGGGTTTCGTTACTCAGTAAGTACCAACCGCTGTCACGACCAGCCAGGTAGACAGCGGGATGACTCCAATTCTGAGCGGCCCGAGGTGAGGCAGCGCTACAGGCTTCGAGGTAGGCGTCATGAGGCGCGGGGAGCCCGAATTCAGTCAACCCTTGCTGGCAACACTCAAGCATGCGATTCAGTGTTGGCAGGTACTCGCTGTTTTCGATTGCTCGTTTTGCTCCGGTTAATATTTGCGCAACTGGAAAGTCGCCTAGTGTTTCCAGCCACAGTTTCTTCAGCTGGTTGAGCTGTTCTGCATCGGGAAACGCCGCGTAGTACTGGTTATGGTAGTTGAGTCTAAATAAAGCAAAAACCTGATTTATGGTTTCCACATGCGCTTCAGGGTTAGCAACACTGGGCTCTTCACTCTGCCCAGGAGGTGTCGGTGAGGTCGTCTTGGAGGCTTCGATCTCTCGTGCGACCTGCTGGATGAGGTCTCCGCTGTTCGCCATGTTGTAACCCTGCCTTTTCTAGCTGATGACGTTTGGCCCAGTGGAATTTGACATGTTGTAAAAACTTGCTGTTCCACGATGTGTGCATCTGATTACTATCGCGCCAATACAGAATGAATTCTGGCAGCAACGACCTAGCAAACTCAACATCGATGTGGGAGAGTCTCAGGATGTCGTAGACATCCCCTGCAGGCTCCCAATCGTTTGCGATGCGTTTCGGGTGTGTACTGTGCTCCAGGCTTGAGCTAAACCTGGCCCACTGCAGACGAATATGTTGGATGAACTTCGAGTTCAGCTCTCGCGGCGCTGCTCCGCGCTCCCGCCAGTACAGAATAAATTCCGGAATTGCGTCTTCAATGAAGCCTTTATCGATATTCGCTCGAGTCATAATCTCCATGGCATCCTCGCTTGGATACCAAGTGTTATCCAAGGTAGCTGGACTGGGTGGGCGAAAGGCTTCCGCCTCTTGCTGCTGGTGGTGGCGCCACTTGCTGATGACATGCTGACGGAATTTATTCTCCCATGCATGGCTTAAGTCGCCCCGCTCTCTCCAATAGAAAACAAAGTCCTCCAGTTGGGACAGGGCAAATTCCTTGGTTATGAGGTGGCTCAGAGATAAGTACGCCAACAAATCTTCACTGGGTTGCCAATCCTGGGGAAGCGATGCAGCGCTGCGCCTCGCTTCATCGCCAGAGCGTAGATCGCCAGTTGGGCTTGTTCGGTCATATTGTTGAGGATGTCTGGCATGAGCGACTACGGTTTCGTTCAGTGCAAATATGAGATAGCCACTTTCTTGCAAGGGAGGCGAACTCACTAAAATGACGCCCTTATCGACAAGACTGCGGCTGATACGCTG
>JBCDFM010000002.1:0-66967 GCA_039178015.1 Pseudomonadota bacterium | reverse complement strand
GATTCGATGGTCCGACATATCGGTCGGCACGCGCTGAGTATTGTGATTGATGTTTGAGGTGGTTGGTACCGGAGGCCGGACGCGATGGTCCGACATATCGGTCGGCACGCGCTGCGTATTGTGATTGATGTTTGAGGTGGTTGGTACCGGAGGCCGGACTCGAACCGGCACGCTTTTTACGGCGGGGGATTTTGAATCCCCTGTGTCTACCAATTTCACCACTCCGGCATGTCGAAAAAGGCCGCGAGTTTGGCCTGTTTTCGCAAGCGCGCGATTATAGCAATAGGCCTTCAAACTGCAATAATATTTCCTTAACTCCATTGCGTTATGGCTGTACACTGCGCGCCTTCTGCCGCGGGCCTCAAGTTTTATATTGTTAGTCGGCGCAGTGACTATCTGAGTATCTATGGAGAAAAGAGCATGGCCATGAAACTGGTGAAAAAAACGGACGAATACAGTGTTTATCTGCGCAGCGATAAGCGTTATGCAGTCAAAGATGCGAAGAAACAGCCGATTAATGGTGCAGAAAAAGTCCGCATACTCGTCGAAGAAGAGTTGGTAAAGGCGGTAATTCCTTCAGCGGATGAAACGCCGGCTGTTGAAGAGTCGGAAGCTGCGACTACCGAGCCTGCCGAAGAGACACCGGCTGAGGAGACAGCCGAGGAAGACACAGCTGAAGAAGGCGGTGAAGAGAGCTCCGGCGAGGACGACGGCGAAAAATAGCGTTTTAGTCGTCTTGATGCGCATGTCAGGGCGACTAGACGCAGTTCCTTATGCAGCGCTCAGACTTTGACTATGAGTTGCCAGAAGAACTGATTGCTCAGCACCCACTCTCTGAGCGTCACGACAGCCGTTTGCTACACCTGAACAGCACCTGGGGCAACGTCAGCCATCACGCGTTTCCGGACTTTCTGTCATTTCTTACCGAGCGCGATCTGTTGGTATTCAACGACACTCGAGTGATCCCCGCTAGACTCTGGGGCCGCAAGGCTAGTGGTGGAAAGGTTGAGATACTCATCGAACGGGTGACCGGTGTTGACAGTGCTGTTGCCCATATCAGGTCCAATAGAGCGCCTAAAGCAGGTAGCGTGATCAGCTTAATTGATGAGGAATCAGACACATCTGCAACGAGCCGCATCGTAATCAATGGACGTGAAGGATCGCTGTTTAGCGTTGTTTCTGAGCACGGGACGGACATCAGCGCTATTCTCAAGCAGGTTGGCCATGTGCCGCTGCCGCCTTATATTCAGCGTAGTGACGAAGCACGCGACGCAGAACGCTATCAAACCGTTTACGCGCGCAAAGAAGGTGCCGTTGCTGCGCCAACCGCTGGGCTGCATTTCAGCGAAGCGCTGTTGAGCGAAATAGACAAAAAGGGTATCCGTCGCTCGACTGTCACCCTGCATGTTGGTGCAGGCACCTTTCAACCGGTTCGAACGGATCGAATCGAAGATCACGTGATGCATGCAGAATACCTGGAGGTCGACGAGGCGGTTTGTGACGCGATTTATGAAACCCGGGCCAGGGGCGGGCGAGTTGTCGCGATTGGTACAACCGCAGTCCGCTCGCTTGAGGCAGCATGCCAACAGGGTGGACAATTATCGGCTGATGACAGGTTTGCTATTCGCCCCTACCAGGGCGACACCGACATCTTTATATATCCAGGATACCGTTTTCGCTGCGTGGATGCCCTGCTGACCAATTTCCACCTGCCGGAATCAACACTGTTGATGTTAGTTAGCGCTTTCGCGGGTCGAGAAAATATAATGGCGGCTTATCGAGAAGCGATAGCGCGTCGCTACCGATTTTTTAGCTATGGGGACGCGATGTTTATTTCTCCCGATCGAACTTTACAGGCATGACCGTGAGCAGCCAGTGTCGTATGCGGTTTAACGTGTTGAATCACGATGGCGATGCCAGGCGAGGTCAGCTGCAGTTTCCCAGAGGCAACGTTGACACGCCAACCTTTATGCCCATAGGGACCTATGGCACGGTTAAGGGCATGTTGCCAAGGGATCTGCGCGACACGGGTGCCCAAATTGTTCTAGGGAACACCTTCCACCTCTGGCTGCGGCCAGGGACCGAGATCATTCAAAAGCATGGCGATCTACACGATTTTATGGGTTGGGACGGCCCCCTACTCACTGACTCAGGTGGTTTTCAGGTCTTCAGTCTTGGTGAGCTGCGCAAGATAACGGAAGCGGGCGTGAACTTTCGGTCACCTGTGGATGGCGATCAGGTTTTTCTGGATCCCGAAACATCCATGGCGATTCAGCGAAGTCTGGGATCGGATATCACGATGATCTTTGACGATTGCACGCCTTTCCCGGCTACTGAGTCCGAAGCTCGTTCCTCGATGGAACTGTCTCTGCGGTGGGCACAGCGTAGTAAAAAAGCCCATGGAGATAGCACAGCAGCCCTGTTCGGTATTGTTCAGGGTGGGATGTATCTGCCCCTGCGAGCCGAGTCGCTTGCGGGCCTGCTCGACATCGGTTTTGATGGCTATGCTATAGGCGGGTTGTCCGTTGGTGAGCCGAAAGATGAGATGCAAAAAGTCTTAGAGTCTGTGGCTCCGGACCTGCCAGTGGACAAACCGCGCTATCTTATGGGGGTAGGTACACCCGCCGATTTGCTAGAGAGTGTGCGACGAGGTATCGATATGTTCGATTGTGTCATGCCCACACGTAACGCTAGAAACGGGTATATTTTCACCTCTAAGGGTGTGCTCAAAATTCGGAACTCGCGCTATAAAGACGATACGCGGCCACTGGATGAAAATTGTGATTGTTACACTTGCAGACACTTTAGCCGAGCCTATTTGCACCATTTGGACAAGTGCAACGAGATCCTCGGCTGCCAGCTAAACACCATTCACAATCTGTATTTCTATCAGCGGCACATGGCAGATATCCGTGAGGCTATCGCGGATCAGCGCCTCGATGCCTTCGCCAGCAATTTCTATAGCCAACAGGCTATTGGCGTCTGATGTTCCTGCTCTGTTTTTACGTACCCGCTTCTTCGCTTGAGGCAGTCAAATCAGCGGTATTCGCAGCGGGAGCGGGCCACGTGGGGTATTACGATCAGTGCTGCTGGGAAACCCCGGGACAGGCTCAATTTCGACCGCTGGCCGGCAGCGCGCCAGCGCTGGGCGAACAAGATCAGGTGCATGTTGTAGATGAGTATAGGGTCGAGGTCATTTGTCAGACAGGGTGTATTCGAGCGGCGGTGGATGCCTTATTGGCTGCACACCCTTATGAAGAGCCGGCCTGGCATGTATTGCGCACCGTAGACGAATTGCCAGATTGATGCTTGAAATCTCACCGATATTCGAATGCATTCGGCAGGGGCTAGATCGTCCAGAGGAGCCATGGCGAGGTTCGGTCGGTGAGCGCCGGGAAGCGGCCGTGCTGGTCGGGCTGACGAATGAACTCGAACCTCGGGTTATTTTAGGTCGGCGTGCTCGTCATCTGCCCTTGCACCCGGGTGAAATCTCTTTTCCGGGGGGCAAGCGCGAGGTCGAGGATCGCAACCCGTGGGCTACGGCGACGCGAGAGGCCGAAGAGGAGATGGGCATATCAGTGCCAGTAAGCGCTCGTCTTGGTGTGGTGGCTCCGCTTATCACGCGAACGCAATTTGAGGTGCATACGCGTGTCGCAGTGGTCCCTGCAAATTTGAAGCTTGATGTTGATCCTGGGGAGTTTGACAGCGCATTGCTGCTATCCTTGAGTCGGCTGGCGGATCCAAACACCTATGATCTGAAGCGGATGTCAGACGGTAAAAAAGCAAGAAGGGTGCCGCACTACTGTATCGATGGAGACAGTATCTGGGGCGTGACAGCCGCAATACTGGCACAGATAGCCAACCTGGCTTACGATGCGGGCCTTGACTTAGAGTGATCACGGAAATCTATCAATGAAATACGCCCTGGGCCATTCGACAGTGACGCTGAACGGGGGCGGTCAGTTCATCGCACCAAACGCGGCTGTCATAGGGAATGTCACCTTGCATGCCAATAGCAGCATCTGGTTTTCCTGCACCCTGCGAGCTGATGTTGAGCGTATCGAGGTTGGTGCCGGCAGCAACATACAAGACGGAACAGTAATGCACGCTGACCCGGGTTTTCCGATGGTGGTGGGTGCCAATGTGACGGTTGGCCACAATGCTATGCTGCATGGATGCACGATTGGGGACGGATCCCTTATCGGTATTAGCGCAGTCGTCCTCAATGGTGCCAAAATCGGAAAAGGCTGTTTGATTGGGGCTAACGCTTTGGTAACAGAGGGGATGGAGATTCCTGATGGATCTCTGGTGTTAGGTTCTCCCGCAAAAATTAAGAAGCAGCTGTCCGAGGAACAACAGGCGGTGTTGCTATTGAACGCTGAGCATTACGTGCGCAACGCGCATCGATTTAATGACGAGTTGCGAGAGCAGCAATGAACGATATACATCCAGAATCACCGTGCGTCTCTATTTGTGTGCTCGACGAAGACAATATCTGTCAGGGATGCTATCGAAGCGCTGAAGAAATTGCAGATTGGTTGATGGCAGGGGCTATCGAGAAGCAGGCCATCATTAATCGAGCGAGTGCGCGCAAAGAACAGTCTTTTGGTGTGCCTGCAGGGTTACCGAAAGACTAGTCAGGTCGCGGGTACGCTGCCGTTAATTCTTACCCTAACTGAACGTACAACGTTGCCCTCTAGTTCCAGAATTTCCAGTCGGTAACGTCCGATAGCGAGGCCCGCATTGGCGTCTGGAAACGATTCCAGATACTCTAGGATAAGGCCGCTCAAGGTTTTCGGGCCATCCGTAGGTAGATCCCATTTCAGCGCTTTGTTGATCTCTCGCACATTCGCGGTACCTGCAATGATGTGAGTGCCGTCACGCTGGGCAAAGATGTTGTCGGTGGTATCGATCAGATTGGATGTGAACTCTCCTACGATCTCCTCGAGGATATCTTCTAACGCAACAAGCCCCATTACTTCTCCGTATTCATCTACGACCACCGCCAGGCGGTGTTTGTGATTCTGGAAGTTGACCAGCTGTGTATTTAACGGCGTGCTCTCGGGGATGAAATAGGGTTTTTCCATCTCCCGTTCCAGGGCGGCTCTATCCAGGCCCTGACGATCTATCACTTTTGATATATTGCGCAGGTGTAACACCCCAACCACATTGTTGATATCGTCGCGCCATACGGGCAAGCGCGTGTGGGAGCTGGTTTGAATGCTCCGCAAGATATCGTCGTCACTATCGTCGAGATCGATACCATACACGTCATTGCGAGGCACCATAATATCGTTGACCGAGACCTCCTCCAGTGCCAGCAGATTGAGCAGCATACTGCGTCTGGTAGCAGGGATGAGTGCGCTGCTTTCGGAGACAATGGTACGTAATTCTTCCTTCGAAAGGTGGTCTTCGCCAGCATGTTCGGGGTCAACACCGAGTAACCTCAGCAGTCCGTTAGTAAAGCGACTGACGAGCCATACCAAGGGGTAGGCAATCTTCAACAGTGGCGAAAGTATAAAACTAGCCGGAAATGCCACTTTTTCGGGATTGAACGCTGCAATGGTTTTTGGCGTAACCTCCGCAAAAATTAACACCACCAGTGTCAGAGTGATGGTCGCTATCGCGATTCCGGCATCGCCCCACAAACGAATGGCGATGACGGTAGCAATCGCGGATGCAAGAATGTTAACCAAATTGTTGCCAATGAGAATCAGGCCGATAAGACGATCTGGCGTATCAAGCAATTTCGACGCTCGAATCGCACCTCGATGATTCTGTTTTTTCAGGTGCTTCAGGCGGTAACGGTTGAGCGCCATCATGCCCGTCTCCGAGCTGGAGAAGAAGGCGGAGAGTAGGATCAAGACCGCGAGAATCGAGAAGAGTAGACCCAGCGGGGCTTCGTTCAATTCTGGGGTGAGCCTCTTGTTTTAGGAGACCGCATATCTTGAAGAAAAACCCGCTGTAGAGCAAGAACCAGCGCGAGTATCCAGCCGTTAGGGCAGAGTCGTCGCTGACGCTACCGTTGAGCTCAGCCAGCGGGCCTTTGCAGGATCAGTTCCAGCACTAGCTTGGATCCATAGAATGCGAGCACCAGAAGTGCAAAACCAGACAAGGTGAATTTGACTGCAGTGGTGCTGCGCCAGCCCAGGCGATGGTGGCCCCAAAGCAAAATGGCGAGCAGTGCCCAGGCGACGATCGTAAGGACGGTTTTATGGACCAGGCTTTGTGCAAAAATATCATCGAGAAACACAAAGCCAGATACGATTGCCAGGGTCAACAGCAACTCTCCCACCCAGAGTAACTCAAACAGCATTGTTTCCATCAGCTGTAGTGGAGGAAGCACCTGCACCAGCCCGCGAGTGTGTCTGCTTTTCAGCTGATGATCCTGTACCGCGAGCAAAGCCGCCTGCACAGCAGCGAGAGTCAGTACCGCGTAGGCCACGATGGAGCTAACTATGTGGATCATAATGCCCGTCGGCATATCGCTTCTAAATCCGGTATTGGGAGCAAAGTGAGACACTAAAACCGCGATTGCAGACAGGGGGTACAACACCACTAGCAGATTCTGCAGTGGTCGACGAGACAGAGATGCCAGACAGAGCAGATTGATAACCAGAAAGATGACGGCGGACACCTTGTAGAAACCCAGTTCAATACTGCCTCCCGGAAAAATATCGTGGGCGACCACCGCGATATGACAGACAAGGGCGGCAGCAGATAGCACCACAAAGCTGCGGCTCAGCGGCCCACGACGCTGCACGGTGTGTAGCAGCTGTAGGGCGGCGGCGGTGATATAAAGCACCGCAGCGAGAACAGCGAAGATAGTGGCAGGCATTGGCTTGGGAGTTGGTCCCGGCTAACGTATACTTCGCCCCTTTGTACCCATTTGTCTCTACGTAAGCAATAGCGGCTACTTTTTCCGAGAGATATTCCCATGTTTGATAGCTTAAGCGACCGTTTGTCACAAAGTTTGCGCGGGATTTCCGGCAAAGCGCGCCTTACCGATGAAAATATCCAGGATACACTGCGCGAGGTGCGGATGGCGTTGCTGGAGGCGGACGTGGCGCTACCTGTCGTGAAGGACTTCGTAGAATCCATCCGTGAGCAAGCGCTTGGGCAGGAGGTCATGAAAAGTCTTAGCCCTGGTCAGGCTTTTCTGAAGATTGTGCAAACCGAGCTCGAAACGGTGATGGGCTCGACTAATGCCGAGCTGAACCTGTCGACGAAACCGCCGGCGATTATTTTGATGGCGGGTTTGCAGGGTGCGGGAAAAACCACCTCGGTAGCGAAGCTGGCCAGGCATTTGAAAGAGCGTGAAAAGAAGAAAGTGTCAGTTGTCAGCGCAGACGTGTATCGACCGGCTGCAATCAAGCAGCTTGAGACACTCGCTGCAGAGGTAGAGGCAGACTTTTTCCCTAGTGATACAGACCAGAAACCTGCCGATATCGTGCGCTCCGCTGTAGAGCACGCCAAGATACAGTTTAGTGATGTCTTGATTGTAGATACAGCCGGACGGCTGGCGATAGATGATGCGATGATGAAAGAGATCAGCGAGTTGCATAAGGTTGCCAAGCCTGCAGAGACGCTATTTGTTGTCGATGCTATGACGGGCCAGGATGCAGCGAATACGGCAAAGGCCTTCGGTGAAGCGCTGCCGCTGACTGGTGTGATTCTGACCAAGGTGGACGCAGACACGCGGGGCGGTGCGGCCCTGTCGGTGCGCACTATCACCGGTAAGCCGATCAAGTTCCTGGGCGTAGGTGAGAAAACAACAGCGCTTGACCCATTTCACCCCGATAGACTTGCCTCACGCATTCTCGGTATGGGCGATGTGATGTCGCTGATCGAAGAGGCCGAGCAGAAAGTTGACAAGAAAAAAGCGGAACGGCTGGCGCGAAAAGTCAAAAAAGGCCAGAAGTTTGATCTCGAGGATTTCCGTGATCAGCTGCAGCAGATGAACAATATGGGTGGTATTACCAGCATGCTGGATAAATTGCCCGGCATGGGAAACATGGCGCAAATGGCGCAGCAGAATATCGACGTGAAATTGTTTGCGCGCATGGAGGCGTTGATCAACTCCATGACACCGAAAGAGCGGCGCAACCCTGAACTGATTCAGGGTTCTCGCAAACGACGAATTACTCAGGGCTCTGGTCTTCAGGTCCAAGATCTCAATCGCCTGCTCAAGCAGCACAAACAGATGCAAAAAATGATGAAAAAAATGAAAGGCGGCGGTATGGAGAAAATGATGCGCGGTCTCAGCGGTATGGGCGGGCCAGGTGGAATGGGTGGCCCTGGCGGCATGCCTTTTCGTTAATTTGGTGCTCTCGACGCCAGTCGCTGGGGTCGAGCTTAGATGCGCAATTTAGCACTTCTGCAATATATAGAATATCCGCAATAACCCCCCGTTCCGGCGATCGCACCTGAGGCTTTTAGTGCCGCTCAAGTGGCGCAGTTTGTCGGTCAATGAGACCGGCTACCAGGGAGTCTAACGTACGGAATTAACTAAAAAAATCCTGATCGCGGGCTTTAAAACCGGGTGCAATTTCCGTATGATACGCGACCTTTCGGGCCTGGGTGTCAGGTCGAGACGTGGGCGCGGTGTCCATTTCACTGCTAAGCCCGCCCAATTTCAGGAAATTAAGCAACATGGTAACAATACGTCTTGCACGGGGAGGCGCCAAGAAGCGGCCTTTCTACCATTTGACGGTCTCAGATAGCCGCAATGCACGTAACGGCCGTTTTATCGAACGCGTCGGATTTTTCAACCCCGTTGCCCGGGGACAGGAAGAACGCCTGCGTGTTGACGCAGAGCGTGTAGCATACTGGCAAGGTCAGGGTGCGCAGCTTTCGGATCGCGTAGCCAAGCTGGTGAAGGAGTCTGCCGCCGCCGCATGATCGCGGCCGCGGAGGGTTGATTTTGCCCTCTGACGATAAGTCTCTCGTAATCGGCCGAATCACAGGTAGCTACGGTGTGAAAGGGTGGGTGAAGGTACACGCCTACACCGATCCATTAGAGAACTTTTTTCGCTTTAAACGCTATACACTGCGACGTAAAGGCGAAAGCGTGCCAATCGAGTTTGATGACGGTCGCAGGCACGGCAAGGGTCTGATCGCCCATATTGCCGGAGTCGACGATAGGGCTAAGGCTGATGGCTACCGCGGTTTGGATGTAAGTGCTCCGGCGACAGACCTTCCCGAGTTGAGCCCGGGAGAGTATTACTGGAGTCAGCTCGAAGGGCTGGAAGTCTGGTGTCGTGACGCTGCCGACACAGAAGCAAGCGAGGCGGCTTTACTGGGCAGGGTAGATTATTTGATAGAAACGGGTGCCAACGATGTGTTGGTGGTAGCGGCCTCGGAGGACAGTATCGATGATCGAGAACGCCTCATCCCCTACCTCCCCGGCGATGTGGTAACGGGGGTTGACCTCGAGGCAGGAACACTGGAAGTGAGCTGGTTCCTGGAGGACTGAGCACATGTCCCAAACCAGAGGCGGAGCGAGATGCATGTTGCGCTGGTGAGCCTACTTCCCGAGATGTTCGCGGCAGTTACGGAACATGGTGTCAGCGGTCGGGCGGTTCAGCGAGGTGCCATAAAGCTGAGCTATATCAATCCGCGTGACTATACGGACGACGTTCATCGAAGCGTCGATGATCGTCCCTATGGCGGTGGTCCTGGCATGGTGATGAAGGTCGAGCCAATGGCGCGCGCTATTACCGCCGCGCGAGAGGCATTAGGCGGTCTCACCAGGGTTGTTTGTTTATCTCCGCAGGGTAGACAGTTCAATCACGAGATGGCTGTGGAGTTGGCGACGGAAAAGCGACTGGTGATGGTTTCCGGACGCTACGAAGGTATTGATGAGCGCCTGCTGGAGACAGAGACCATTGAGGAGCTGTCAATTGGCGACTATGTCCTCAGCGGCGGGGAATTGGCTGCTATGGTGGTACTGGATGCCATTGTGCGTCAACTTCCGGGAGTTTTGGGACACCAGCAATCCGCGTCTGAGGATTCATTTGCCAATGGCTTGCTGGATTGTCCTCACTATACGCGGCCCGAGGAGTATCAGGGCTTGAGGGTTCCCGAGGTGTTACTCGGTGGCAACCATCAACAGATCAAACGTTGGCGCTTAAAGCAAGCGTTGATGAGAACGAAACAGCGGCGCCCCAATTTGCTAAAAGCGAGGGTGTTGACGGATGAGGAATCGGAGTTGCTGGCTGAGTTAGATCGCGAGCAACAGTAGTTTTGTAACGAGGCGCCGGAAATAAATAGCTGTGAAGCTTTAGGCCTAACAAAGAGGAACAGACCATGAGCACGAATAAAATTATCGCGGAACTTGAAGCAGAGCAAATGGAAAAGGACCTGGCTGATTTTAGTCCAGGCGATACCGTGGTCGTTCAGGTCAAGGTAAAGGAAGGCGAGCGTGAACGGCTGCAGGCGTTTGAGGGCGTTTGTATCCGCAAGCGCAACCGCGCTTTGAATTCTGCATTTACAGTACGTAAGATTTCCCATGGGGTAGGCGTAGAGCGAACGTTTCAAACCTATAGCCCGCTTGTCGATAGCATCAAGGTTAAGCGACGTGGCGATGTGCGCCAGGCGAAACTGTACTACTTGCGTGAACTGAGCGGTCGCGCGGCACGTATCAAAGAAAAGCTGTAGTAACCATTTAGCCAGCCTAAAAAAAGCGGCCTATCGGCCGTTTTTTTGTGTCCTGCTTTAACCCATGCGTTGTATTCCAAGACGAAGCACGCGCTGGGATAGCGTGCCCTGGTTGATTAACTGAGGTTTTGAAAGACGGCCCATGGTAGTGTAACAGCATGTCCGGTCAAGCCATCGAACACCCCGAAATAGAACGCTATATTGACGCCATGTGGATGGAGAAAGGCTTGAGCGACAACAGCCTGTCCTCCTATCGTCGAGATCTTCGACAGTTTCACCATTGGCTGGTTGAAAAAAAGAGCAGCAGTATCATGCGCGCCGGACGCTCGGATCTTCAGGCCTATCTCGGTGCTCGGCTTCAGCAGGGGCAGTCGCCTCGATCCACTGCTCGTTTTATGTCATGTATTAGAGGTTTTTATCGCTATATGTTGCGTGAGGGACGTTTGACAGTCGATCCCACGCTGGATGTTGACAGCCCTAAACTGGGCAGACAGCTCCCTAAGTCGCTATCGGAGCAGGATGTGGAGGCCTTGTTACAAGCCCCAGACCTCGATATCGCCTTGGAATATCGTGATCGAACGATGTTGGAGTTGCTGTATGCTTGCGGGTTGCGAGTTTCCGAAATCACCACCTTGCAGCTCACACAAATCAGTTTAAACCAGGGTGTTTTGCGGGTATTCGGGAAAGGCAGTAAAGAGCGCTTGGTACCCATGGGAGAGGAAGCACTGAGTTGGCTCAGTGGTTATCTTTCCGGTCCGCGGCAGGAGCTGCTGAAAGGGTTGCCCAGTGACGTGGTCTTTCCCAGTCGCCGTGGCCGCCAAATGACTCGCCAGACCTTCTGGTATCGTATTAAAATCTACGCGCGCCGCGCGGATATTAAGATGGAACTGTCGCCACATACACTTCGACATGCCTTTGCAACGCATTTACTCAATCATGGCGCAGATTTGAGGGTGGTTCAGCTACTGCTGGGGCATAGCGATTTGAGTACGACTCAGATATACACGCATGTGGCCAGGCAACGGATGCAAGAGCTGCACGCGCAACATCACCCAAGGGGATAAGGAACTTAAACAGACGCCAACGCTCCAAGATGGACTTTCAAGTTCTATATTGAATTTTGGATGAAGGCCAAATGAGTGCGTCATACAACAGGGGAAGAGGAATGATAAAGCCACTAATACAGGCTGCTGCACTAACCACATTTAGCCTCTTGGGCTTGGCGGCTTTGGCAGAGGATGCCGTGGATCAAGAAGTAGTAGACGCCATCACTTCAGCGCTCGCGAATCCAGCTATGGGCCTCGAGGTCAGCGCCGTAGAGGCAAGCCCGATACCGGGTCTTTACCAGGTAGCTTACGCCTCGGGCCCTGTCGTCTATTCAACAGCCACTGGAGATTACGTCATTCTCGGGGATCTGTATTCCGTCGGGGCCGACGGGTACACCAATCTGACTGCGAAACGACTCGACGGCGCACGTGCGACGGCTCTGGCAGAAATTGACGAGAAAGACATGATTATCTTCGCACCGGAAGGCGAGACCATTGCCCAGATTACCGTGTTCACGGACACCACATGTTTTTATTGCCAAAAACTTCACAGGGAAGTACCCGAATTGAACAAGCGAGGTGTGGCGGTTCGCTACCTTGCCTATCCCAGGGCGGGAGTTGGATCGCCAGGATACGAGGAGATGGTGACGGCATGGTGCGCTCAGGACAAGCAGGATACGTTGACAAAATTGAAGGACAGACAGACGGTTCCGCAACTCTCCTGTGAAGATAACCCCGTCGAGGTGCAGTATGGGCTCGGACAGCAAATGGGCGTCCAGGGTACACCCGCTATGGTAATGGACGATGGCACCATGATTCCTGGTTATCAGTCGGCCGACGATCTGATGACTACGATGGGTTTACAGTAGCAGCGCTTCCGGCGCAGTTTTCTAAGCTGCACGCTTGATCCAAATATGCACTCAGCGCTGTCTCGTTGACAGCCTGTGACTGACTCAGTACTGTTGCCCCTTTTTTTTACTATCGGGGGGCCGCGACCCCCAAAATAGAGTACTGGTGTGGACGAGTCGTTTCAGCGCATAGAGCGCTTACCTCCGTATGTCTTCAATATCATCGGTGAGCTCAAGCAGCGCGCGCGAGCTGAAGGTCAGGATATCATTGACTTTGGGATGGGGAATCCAGACCAATCCACGCCCACACATATCGTCGACAAGCTGGTAGAAACGGCCCGTAGAGGTGATACGCATCGCTACTCGCAATCCAAGGGCATTCCCAGGCTTCGCAGGGCCATCTGTCACTGGTATAAACGCCGCTACGATGTAGACCTTGACCCCGCGACGGAAGCGATTGTGACGCTCGGCTCGAAGGAGGGCTTGGCTCATCTCGCTCTAGCGACTACCGGGCCCGGGGATGCGATTCTTGTGCCAAATCCATCCTACCCTATTCACCCCTATGGTTTCGTGATTTCCGGCGCAGATATTCGACATGTGCCCATGGGCGCAGACGAGAATACGTTTTTTATTGAGCTTGAGAAGGCCATTCAGACCAGCTGGCCGAAACCGAAAATGTTGGTGCTGAATTTCCCCTCAAATCCAACAACCTATTGTGTCGATCTTGAGTTTTATCAGCGTGTGGTGGCTATTGCGCGGGAGCACTCTATCTGGGTAGTACAAGACCTGGCATATGCAGATCTCTGTTACGACGGTTATGTTGCGCCCTCCATCCTTCAGGTTGAAGGCGCTAAAGATGTTGCTGTTGAGTTCTTCAGTATGTCAAAGAGCTACAATATGCCAGGTTGGCGGGTGGGGTTTTGCTGCGGCAGCGAGACACTGGTCAGCGCGTTGGGGCGGATAAAGTCTTATTTGGACTACGGCATGTTCACCCCTATTCAGGTTGCTGCTATAGCAGCTTTAGAGGGTGAGCAGGACTGCGTAACAGACATTTGTGCGATGTACCAATCGCGGCGAGATGTACTGTGCAATGGCCTTAGTGCAGCTGGATGGCCTGTGAAGCCCCCCCGCGCAACTATGTTTGTTTGGGCTCAGATACCCAGTTTTTATAGAGATATGGGTTCATTGGAATTCAGTAAGAAGCTGCTTTTGGATGCCAAAGTGGCCGTGTCCCCAGGCGTGGGTTTTGGTGAGTATGGAGAGGGCTACGTGCGGTTTGGGTTGATCGAGAACGAACACCGGACACGTCAGGCCATTCGGAGCATCAAGCGCATGATAAAACAGGATGGGTTCGCCCAAATGGAAAGCGCCAGCTAGAAGTATCAGGCGGATGAGCTAGATGAAGTCAGAAATAATTAACATAGGTATCTGTGGTTTGGGTACGGTAGGCGCAGGAACCGTGGCGGTACTGCGGCGCAATGAGCAGCTGATTGCGGCACGTGCGCAAGCCAAATTACGGGTCAGTCATGTAGGAGTTCGACACGATAGGCATGGCTGCGATCTCGCTGATGCGAAAATAAGTCGCGATGTGTTCGACGTGGCTAGAGATCCGGATTTGGATATTTTGGTGGAATTGATCGGCGGCACTCAAGTAGCGAAGGAACTGGTGCAGACCGCTATCGATTGTGGAAAACACGTGGTCACCGCCAATAAGGCACTGATTGCGGAGTTCGGTAACGAACTATTTGAGCGGGCGGCGAAGCAGGGTGTGGAGCTGCGCTTCGAGGCGGCGGTGGCAGGTGGCATTCCAATCATCAAAGCCCTGCGCGAGGGTTTGGCTGCCAATCAAGTGAGCTGGCTGGCCGGCATTATCAACGGCACCGGAAATTTTATCCTGACTGAGATGCGCGACAAAGGTAGGGAATTTTCGGCTGTTCTCGCAGAGGCACAGCAGTTGGGTTACGCCGAAGCCGATCCGACATTCGATGTGGAAGGGATAGACGCCGCCCACAAGCTAGTGATACTGGCGTCAATCGCATTTGGCGTGCCCCTTAGATTCGATTCTGTTTATACAGAGGGCATAACCCAGCTCACCACCCAAGACGTGGAATACGCCCAGGAGCTAGGATATGTCATTAAACACTTGGGCATAGCCAAGGCTCATGCGGATGGTATTGAACTGCGCGTGCATCCCACCTTGATTCCTGAGGGAGTATTACTCGCGGGTGTGGATGGTGTGAAGAATGCGGTTCTGGTTGAAGGTGACGCTGTAGGGCCAACTCTTTACTACGGTGCGGGTGCGGGTGCTGCTCCGACGGCATCGGCCGTCGTAGCCGATATCATAGATTTGGCCAGATCCACTGGCCGTGATCATCGTGTTTCAGTGCCATCTTTGGGGATTGCCAGACGCGAATTGCAGGATCGCCCGATTATTGCGATGGCCCGCGTCGAATCTCCCTGGTATCTGCGCATGGAGGCAGTGGATAAACCGGGTGTGCTGTCCAGAGTGGCTAATATCCTCAGCGAAGAGGGAATCAGTGTGGAGGCGGTTATCCAAAAGCCGCCCGCAGAAGGCCAAAGCTGTGTGCAGTTAATTATGGTCACGAACAAGGCTGCGCAGAGCTGCGTAGACCAGGCAGTGTCAAGTATCGAATCGCTCGATTCGATCACAAGCACGATCACGCGTATTCGCGTGGAAGAACTGGACGGATAGCATCGTGAATTACATCAGTACGCGAGGGAATGCACCGACTCTTAACTTTGAACAGGTGCTGTTAACGGGTCTGGCGAGTGACGGTGGCCTATACGTGCCAGAACAGCTGCCGCAGTTTGATACAAAGACCATCGCAAGCATGGCGGCCATGGATTATCCGGAGCTGGCATTGGTGGTGGTCAAACCGTTTGTCGGTGACTGTATACCCGAGGAGGATCTCAAAACACTCATCGAAGAAACTTATGCGCAGTTTCGCCACAATGCAGTAGCACCCATGGTTCAGCTGGCCCATAACCAGTGGGTGTTAGAGTTGTTCCACGGCCCAACGCTGGCATTTAAAGATTTTGCGCTCCAGCTGTTGGGGCGTTTACTGGATTATGTTTTGCAGCGAAACCAGCAAAAAGTGGTGATTATGGGGGCGACTTCCGGTGATACGGGATCTGCAGCTATCGAGGGCTGTAAACGCTGCAAAAATATCGACATCTATATCTTGCATCCGCACGGGCGGGTGTCTGATGTGCAGCGCAGGCAGATGACTACGGTGGATGGCAAGGCCATTCACAATCTTGCTATCGAAGGCAATTTTGACGATTGCCAGGCAATGGTCAAAAGTTCATTTGGTAATCGAAGTTTTTTGCCGGGAGATCGCAGCCTTGTTGCGGTCAACTCGATCAACTGGGCGCGGATTATGGCGCAGATCGTTTACTACTTTTATGCGGCTGTGGCGCTGGGCGGCCCTGCTCGATCTGTCGCGTTTTCAGTGCCGACTGGCAATTTCGGCGATATATTTGCCGGCTACCTCGCAAAGCAAATGGGCCTGCCCGTCGAACGCTTGATCATCGCCACTAACACCAATGACGTACTGCATCGCGTAATGACAAAAAGCGTCTACGGGAGGCAGCCGTTGGTACATACTTTGTCACCCAGCATGGATATCAGCGTGAGCAGTAATTTCGAGCGATTGTTGTTCGATCTCTATGATCGAGACGGTGCAGCCATTGCAGATCTTATGCGCTGCTTTGAAAAGGACGACATCCAATTTACGGAACAGGCTATGGAGCGGGCACGATCACTGTTCAGCAGTCATTGCGTATCGGAAGAGGAAACCTGTCGGCAAATTGAGCAGAGCTGGAAGGAATGTGAATACCTGCTCGACCCCCACACGGCGATAGGCCTGAGTGCTGCTCTGGCGGCAGATCTCGATCCAGCTGTTGCCGTGGTGACGCTGGCTACCGCTCATCCCGCTAAGTTTCCAGATGCAGTTCGGCAAGCCGGGATCCGCGGTGGTGCTGCTTTGCCGCTGCATTTGACGGACCTGTTCGATCGACCAGAGCGCTACGAGGTCCTACCCAATGAGTTGACTGCCGTTCAGAACTACATCGCCAGCAGTATTAGCGCTTGAATGGTAGAGAAGGTTATTCGCCGGCGATCGGCCAAATTTGATCGGAGCCTGGATGACTTAAACCTGCACCCGCTCCTTACTCGGATTTACTGCGCGCGAGGCGTTGCTGTTGACCAACTCGATTTAGGTCTTGAACATCTTATACCGCCCGAAGAATTGCTGGGAATCGTAAAGGCGGCAGGACTCTTAGCCGACGCGCTCATCGCCAATGCTAGGGTTTTGGTCGTGGGCGATTTTGATGCTGATGGCGCGACCAGCACCACGGTGGCAATATCGGCACTCAAGCAGTTCGGACTGGAGGATATCGCCTATCTAGTCCCCAATCGCTTTGAATACGGCTACGGTCTCACACCCGAAATAGTAGAGCTGGCCAAGGCCAGCCATCCTGATCTGATCATCACAGTGGACAATGGTATTTCTAGCCTTGAGGGCGTTCGCGTTGCGCGTGAAGCCGGCATCAGTACCTTGATCACGGATCATCATTTGCCCGGGCGGGAGCTGCCCGAAGCCGATGTCATCGTAAACCCGAATCAACCTGGCTGCGCGTTTCCGAGCAAAAATCTGGCTGGGGTGGGCGTAATTTTCTACTTGATGCTGGCGCTGCGCTCTGAGCTTCGCCGGCGCGGATGTTTTGACCAACAAACTGAACCCAATCTTGGGCAATTCACTGATCTTGTTGCTCTGGGTACGGTAGCGGATGTGGTGCCGCTCGATCGTAACAATCGGATTCTTGTGAACGCAGGACTACGGCGTATTCGCGCTGGCAAAGCGCGCCCTGGCATACGAGCGTTGCTTGACGTTGCCTCGCGGAATCTGACGAGTGTGGTCGCCTCTGATCTGGGCTATGCGGTTGGCCCTCGCATCAACGCAGCGGGGCGGTTGGATGACATATCTATCGGTATCGAGTGCCTCTTGAGCGAGGATCTTGCCAGGGCCGCTAGCTTGGCCAAGCAACTGCACCAACTGAATCAGGATCGGCGACTGATCGAACACGACATGCAGGCTGAAGCACTGCAGGCCCTGGGTGAGATAAACCTGCTTAGCACCGACGAACTTCCGATGGCGATGACGCTGTATCGGGGTGGATGGCATCAGGGTGTTATCGGCATTCTTGCCTCCCGGATAAAAGATCGCATCCATCGGCCGACAATTGCCTTTGCAGATGCGGAGGGAGGCGAGATAAAAGGGTCCGCGCGATCCATACCCGGTATCCACGTTCGCGATATTCTGGATGCGGTGGCAGCGCGAAATCCGGGTCTTATCACACGTTTTGGAGGCCATGCGATGGCCGCGGGCCTGACTATGGCCAGAGCGGACTATGAGCGTTTTGCCCAGGCCTTTCTCGAAGAGGTAGAGCGTCATGCCCAGGACGTGGAGCTCTCCGCCGTGATTGAGTCCGATGGCGAGCTAGCAGAGCAGGATTTTGATTTAAACCTTGCTAAAGCGCTGCGCTTTGCTGGCCCCTGGGGCCAGCATTTTCCGGAGCCGGTGTTTGACGGTATTTTTCAGCTGGTGAACCAGCGCCTGGTAGGTGAAAAGCACCTCAAAATGGCGTTGTTTCCCGCCGATGGCTCAACATTACTCGATGCGATCGCGTTCAATGTGGATCCGCATCGCTGGCCTGATCATTCAGTTGAACGAATAAAAGTTGCATACCGCCTGGACGTCAATGAATTTCGCGGTCAGCAGCGGCTGCAACTGGTCGTGGAGCATTTTGAACCGGCGTGAGCAGCTCCCTTTTTATGTTCAATCGCCTTTAAGGCAAACATCAGCAGCCGTCGCGCTGTGAGAGTGGCTGATCGCGACTGACCGTATCGCCAAGCATTGGAACCTGCACCACTTTCTATTGTCAGCAGAGAAAGAACTCTAGATGTCCTTGTGGGTATCTGACTCAGTGTGCAAATTTACGAATGCTCCGGTGTTTTGCTGGCGCGACTACTGTTGCATGGCCGGGGACGTTGTCAAAGGTTGACCTTCCAGTGGCTGTAAGGTTTATAGTAATGAACAAGAGTTCTTGGAGAGCATTATGAATATATCTGCAGCGGCAAGTCGCAGCGGCTTGAGCACCAAGACCATTCGTTACTATGAAGACATCGGCCTGATTGCACCTGCCCAAAGAGCACAAAATGGCTACCGGCAGTATGATGAAAACAGCGTCAATGAGTTGCGATTTCTAGCTCATGCAAGGGATGTGGGTTTTGACCTACACGAAAGTAAACAGCTTCTGGAGCTGTTGCGAAATCCAAAGCGCCAAAGTCGGCATGCGCGCGTTCTGGTCCTGGAAAAGAGTCGACAGCTTGAAGAGCGTATCCAGCAATTGCTGTCCATGCGAGAGCAGTTAATGATGATGGCAAATCGGTGTCACGGCGATGAAGGACCTGACTGCGCCATTTTAGCGGAACTGGTCGCGGATCGATGAAGTCTGGTTACGGTTACAGGACGTTATGTCGTTGAAGCAAGGCGGGATAGAAAGCGGGCCGAATCCCGGTGTTCAGCGCGGTGAACTGGCGGCTACTACAGCAAGCTGCTGTGCCACCCACAGCGGCGGCCCTGCTAAGGGGGCTGCGGTAGACGTGAAGGACCACAACTCTTGTTGTGATACGCCCTCAAAGCGCGACTATTTTCTGTGGATCTGCTCATTAATTGTGGCGATTTCCTACCTGATCGGCG
Organism: Pseudomonadota bacterium; assembly: GCA_039178015.1. GTDB lineage: Bacteria > Pseudomonadota > Gammaproteobacteria > Pseudomonadales > Halieaceae > JARRPM01. Next base: position 47,629 of record JBCDFM010000002.1, on the reverse strand, counting down.
CATTCGTCGTGCCCCACCAGCATGATACCCCTGTCGGTATGTTCACCGGGGGTATTGTCGAGCTGTTCAATCAGATGTGGTGGGGTATTGCGATTGGCGTCGTGTTTGTAGGGATGCTTGGGCGTATACCGCGAGATCTAGTGATGGCGATTCTAGGCCGCAAAGGCGGCTTCAATGGCATGCTGCGCGCTACGTCTGCTGGCGTGTTGCTGGATATGTGCAGTCACGGCATTCTCGCGGTGGCTATGAAACTCTATGAACGCGGCGCTAGTATCGGGCAAGTCATGGCTTTTCTGCTCGCAAGCCCCTGGAACTCCATTTCGCTGACGCTCGTTTTGTTCGGTCTGATTGGGGTTGGCTGGACCTTGCTATTTATCGGACTGTCGCTGGTCATCGGTATCCTCACGGGCCTGATCTTTGACGCATTGACACAGCGCGGTCACCTGCCCGTCAATCCCTGGCAATCAGAACTGGGGGATGCTCGGCCGATACTCGAGATGTGGAAGGAATTTCGTCAGAATATTTCGTTCTCGGCTGCAGGTAGTCTGGTTCTGCTACGGGAAGGCTTTGAGGGAGCGCGCGTGGTAATTCGATGGTCGATGTTTGGTCTAATTCTAGCCGGCTTGATTCGCGCTTTGGTGCCGGAAGACGCCTTTATGACATGGTTCGGCGCTACGATGGGTGGTCTCTGGCTTACGCTGCTGGCGACCACAGTGATTGAAGTGTGTTCCGAGGGCTCAAGTCCGATTGCGGCGGATTTGATGAACCGCGCTTCTGCACCGGGGAACAGCTTCACGTTCCTGATGGCGGGTGTTTCTACCGACTACACTGAGATTATGTCGCTTCGCGAGACGACGCGATCGTGGAAAATCGCACTGTTCTTGCCACTGATTACCGTGCCGCAAATCATGCTTATTGGAGCGGTTTTAAATCAGTTTTGAGTCGCCCTGGTCGTATATCATAGGGCCGTTGAGATAAACGGCGGCGGACATTTGCCAAGCCACCGTCGATGACCCGCTTTGCCGCAGCTGGAAAGATCTCCGCGGGATGTAGGCGTTGGCAGGGTGTTTGACTGGATTCATTTATACCGCCAATGTTGATAACATTCGCGCCCTTTAAGATCGTCGGCTACCAACATGTTAGAGATCAACCCGCTATTACAGTCACTCAAGGATATTGAGGCACGCACTGACGTGTTGAGGGGGTATCTTTGACTTTGATCTCAGCAAGGAGCGGCTGGCCGAGGTGGAGCTGGAGCTGGCTGAGCCCAGCGTCTGGGATGACCCCGATCGCGCTCAAGCACTGGGTAGAGAGCGCGCATCGCTTCAGAGTGTAGTCCACACTATTGAAAAGCTAGCGGCAGGTGTTGGTGATGCCAACGATCTGTTGGAGCTGGCCGTCGCTGAAGATGATGCCGATACGGTTGCGGAAATCGAATCTGAAATCACCGGACTGGTGGCACTTTTAGAGCAGATGGAATTCCGTCGCATGTTCAGCGGTGAAATGGACGCCAACCCTGCGTTTTTAGATATCCAGGCGGGTTCGGGAGGGACGGAGGCGCAGGACTGGGCAGAGATGCTGCTGCGCATGTATTTGCGCTGGGGTGAGGCTCACGACTTTACCACCTCTCTGATCGAGGTGTCAGCCGGCGACGTGGCAGGCATCAAGAGCGCTACGATAAAATTTGAAGGTGAGTATGCCTTCGGCTGGCTGCGCACCGAAACCGGAGTTCACCGGCTGGTTCGTAAATCACCATTTGATTCGGGCAACCGGCGGCACACTTCCTTTGCCTCTGTTTTCGTCTCTCCAGAAATCGATGATGATATCGAAATAGATATCAATCCTGCTGACATTAGGACCGACACTTATCGAGCCAGTGGCGCAGGTGGGCAGCACGTCAATAAAACTGACTCAGCGGTCCGTCTGACGCACAACCCTACGGGTGTGGTAGTGCAGTGCCAGACAGAACGGTCCCAACATCAGAATCGTGACAATGCGATGAAGCTGTTGCGAGCGAAACTCTATGAGTTGGAGATACTGCGCCGCAACGAGGAGAAGCAGGCGATGGAGGATAGCAAAGCAGATATTGGTTGGGGCAGTCAGATACGATCCTATGTGCTGGACCAGTCGCGAATTAAAGACCTGCGCACCAATGTTGAATCAAGCAATACCCAGGCGATACTCGACGGCGATATTGACGAGTTTATAGAGGCGTCGCTGAAGAGCGGGCTATGAGTGAGAAGCAGATGAGCGATAAGAGCGCGGATCGACAAGACGAAAACAAACTTATAGCGGAGCGTCGCAGCAAACTCGCACAGCTGCGTGAGCAGCACGATGCTTTCCCCAATGATTTCAAACGAACGGCCATGGCTGAGTATCTGCAGCGAGAATATGGCAGCGAGTCCAAGGAAAGTCTGGTGGAGGCCCAGAAAGTCTATGCTGTTGCAGGCCGGCTGGTTCGTAATCGTGGTGCTTTCCTTCTGATACAGGATGGCAGCGCTCAGATTCAGCTGTATGTCGATCGCAGAGGTCTTGACGGCGACACCCTCGCAGCCATCAAAAACTGGGACCTGGGAGACATTGTCGGGGCGGTTGGGCCTATCAATAAGTCGGGCAAAGGGGATCTGTATATCAACATGCAGGAAGCACGGTTGCTTACCAAGGCGCTGCGGCCTTTACCAGATAAATATCACGGTCTGGCCGATCAGGAGTTACGATACCGGCAGCGCTATGTCGATCTGATCGTGAATGACGCATCGCGCGAGCTGTTCCGCACGCGCTCAAAAATCGTCGCCTTTATCAGGGACTACATGACGCAAGCCGAGTTCATGGAGGTGGAGACGCCGATGATGCAGGTGATTCCGGGAGGTGCAACCGCGAAGCCCTTTGTTACCCATCACAATGCACTGGATCAGGATATGTACTTGCGCATTGCGCCGGAGCTATATCTTAAGCGACTTATCGTTGGCGGCTTTGAGCGGGTCTTTGAGATCAATCGAAGTTTTCGCAACGAGGGGTTGTCAACCCGTCACAACCCCGAGTTCACTATGCTCGAATTCTATTGGGCTTACGCCGACTATCGAGACGCCATGGACCTGACGGAAGACCTGCTACGGAAACTGACAGTCCACGTTCATGGCGCTACGACTGTAAATTATCAGGGCGACTCTTTCGATTTCGCCAGGCCGTTCAAGCGCGTATCGGTGTTCGACTCAATTTTAGAGCACAACGTCGACTTGAATGCCGAGACCTTGTCGAACGAGAAAGCGGCTCGCGCCTTCGCTGCGCAACTGGATATTCCGTTAAACGATAGTTGGGGCCTGGGGAAGGTCCAAATTGAAATTTTTGAAAAAACGGTAGAGCAGCGTTTGCAAGAACCCACTTTTGTGACGGCCTATCCTACGGAGGTATCACCACTAGCCCGGCGCAGCGATGACGATCCCTTTGTGACCGATCGATTCGAGTTTTTTGTCGGTGGCAGGGAACTGGCCAACGGATTTTCTGAACTAAATGATTCTGAGGATCAGGCTCGGCGCTTTCTGGACCAGGTTGCCGAGAAAGAGGCGGGAGACGAAGAGGCGATGCACTACGACCACGATTACATACGCGCTCTTGAATATGGAATGCCGCCCACGGCCGGTGAAGGAATTGGCATAGATCGTCTGGTAATGTTGCTGACAGACGCGCCATCTATCAGAGATGTGCTGTTGTTCCCACATATGAGACCCGAATAGTGGTGAGTGCTTCTCGCACCCATATAACTGGGCTACACTGGCCGCATCGATGCAACGTGAGACCACTGTGTTGACACGCAAGCTCAGCCAAATCTTCGCCTCATTTGCGATAATTTTGCTAGTACAAGCCTGCTCCAGCACGCCCGAGCAAAACAGTATAGACTTGACAGCGAACACTGAAGTGGCAGTGTCAACAGCAGAGCAGACACCCGTTGCCACGACCATCCCTGAGCTGGAACTCAATCTACCCCAGCAAGCCCCTATATGCGATTGTCCGGTGGCGGAGGAAGATAAGGACTATACCTTTCTGGAAAAAGGTTACCGCGCCCTGTTGGATGGGGAATATACAGAGGCTATGGACTATTTCCTGCGCTATCAGCGCCTTGAATCCTCTCCAAGAGCGCAATTGGAGGCGGGTATCGCAATCACCTATGTGCAGATGCTTCCGCGCAGCAACTTCTACAACCCTGAGGTCGCGCGCAGCTCTTTCAATGTACTGCGTAAACAGAACGCTAAGGCCCTGGGTGTGCACGACTACACGCGCCTGATGCGCCAGTCGCTCATCAATTTTGTGATTATTCAGAACCAGCTCGATGAGCTGCGTTCTCGCAATCAAGGCTTACAGGAAGAACTCAGTAAGCGTGAGGAAGCACTGAAAAAGCTACGAGATCTGACGCTCGGTCAGTGAGGCGATCAGCTAGGGTAGGCGGCAAAGTTGCACACAGAGTCCGGCGTTCATAGACCGTTACAGGCGCTGTGGATGGCCCGGAGCGGCAGTGACGAGGAATCCTGTCTGGGGTCAATCAATAGGGCAGGCGAACTGTGAACGTTGAGCCTTCGCCGGAGACGCTGTCCGCACTGATGCTCCCACCCAACAATTCACAATAGTCTCTACAGATGGCGAGTCCGAGTCCCGTGCCGCCGTAACTGGCGCTGGTCGAAGAATCTGCCTGGACAAAAGCGTCAAAGATTCTGGAGAGCTCTTCTGGCGTCATACCGATACCGGTATCTTGAACCGACAGCTGCAGAATTTCCGTACGCGTATCTGGCTGTTCTGCATCGACGGTCACCGTTGCGCTCACCGTGATGATCCCGCCCTGCGTGAACTTGCAGGCATTGCTGAGCAAATTGGTGCAAATCTGCCGGAACTTCGCCTCGTCGCTGTTCATCAATGGAAGGTCGTCTAGATTCGGTGCCAATAGGGTATTGTCTCTGTCCCGCAGCAGGGGTGTCAGTGAATCGCAAACCTGCTTTAGTACCGCTCCGGGCAGGAAATCCTCTCTGTACACTACCATTTTACCTGTTTCAATTTTCGATAGGTCTAAAATGTCGTTGATCAGAGAGAGCAGCTGCCTACCTGATAGGGTGATCTTTTCGAGGTCTCGGTGAAACTGACTTTTGTCGAGGTGCGCCTCGTCCTCGAGCTCATCCTGTAGCATTTCGCTGTAGCCGATAATGCCGTTTAAGGGTGTTCGTAGTTCGTGACTAACATTGGCGAGGAACATGCTTTTGGCTGCGTTGGCCTCGTCTGCCGCGTCTCTGGCGCGACTTACATCCTCCATGGCGTTGCGCAGCTTGTCTGACATGTCATTGAAGGCTACCGCAAGATCGCCCAGCTCTCCTGTATCGTCGATATTGTCGATGCGATAGTTTAAATCGCCGCTGCCAATCTGTTTGGTGCCCACCTTGAGCCGCTTTAGGGAGCGGTTGGTGTATCGCACCAGAAAAAAGCCCAGCGTAGCGGTCAGTAAGATAGAGGCAAAGAAACCAATGACTGTGATGCGGTCAGTGAGCGTGATGGTCCGGTCAATAATATTAGCTCGCTGTACCGCAATAAACGCCTGGCGTTGTTCCAACTCCTTAAGCCGCTGGCTGGTTTCCAAATAGGGCACGGGGTCTTCGACATCGGCGCGGTAGTCCTTATCGTTATACTCGCTGTAAAAATCCAACCAGCCATTGAGCAGCGTACTGCTGGCGCTTTCGAGCTTCTGGAAACTGTCTAGTGTGATGTCCGGGCTGAGTTCTCCGAGTGTTTCGATTTTTTGACTGATATTGTTGAGCTGACCTTCAGCCTGGTCAAATTCATCGGTATCAAGTTGGTCTTCGGTGGTGTCGCGCAGGGTCGAAAGCACCAGTATCTGCTGACGCTGATCGGCCAGTAGCTGCTCGATTTCTGAGGACACCTGAGCTGCATTGACGGAACTGCGGTAGGCGATCATGCTTTGGTTTCTTGCATAACTGCCCCAGAAATGGGTGCCAACGTTGACGGCATAGAGGATGAGGATTGTGATGAGTGACAGCGTGAGTCGGCGGCGTAAGCTCATCGCACGCAAAGCGCCTGGATCTTGTCAATCAATTCTGGGAAGTCCACGGGTTTCGTCGCATAGTCGTCGCATCCCGCCTCCAATGCCTTAACGCGGTCTTCTTCCAGCGCGTGGGCTGTGAGAGCAATAATTGGAATCTGCTTAATGCGTTTGTCCTTGCGCGCCTTACGGCATGCACTCCAGCCGTCAAGTATTGGCAGGCTCATATCCATCAATACCAGATCAGGTGAATCACTCACCATAAGATCAAGTGCGGATTGGCCGTCGCCTGCGCTCAGCACTTTTAGGCCGGCCCGCTTTAGTCGCCTGACCATCATGTCCCGGTTCAGTTCGTTATCCTCGACTAACAGGATGGTTCTCTTATCGCTCACAGCTGGCCTTATTTGACACTGTAGTTGGGCGTTTTGCAGAGGTGATCAATTCGTTGCTCCAAGAATCTGATGAATCACGATGGACTGATCGATGCCCTTCACGTTGATCTCCTTGCTGCGGCCCGTTTGGAATGAACCGTTGAGGGCCTGCAGGGTGCTGTCTGAGACGAGAATTTCACCGCCCGCTGTATTATCCTCTATCCTTGATGTGACGTTCATGGGGTGCCCTACAAAGCCATATTTGCTGCGCCGTTCAGAACCAATATTGCCCGCAATAACGTCGCCCGTGTTGAGCGCAATGCCCGTGTGAATCTCCGGTAGACCTTCAGCTTGATTTGTCGTGTTTACCTGTCGCATCGCCATCTGCATAGCCAGTGCACAGTGCACTGCGCGATCTGCATCGTCCTCTCGGCTTTGGGGGGCGCCAAACACGGCGAGAATGGCATCCCCAATAAACTCATCAATGGTTCCTTGATGTTCCATGATGATATCGGTCATAGCGGCAAGATAACGGTTGATAATCGTGACTACTTCATCCGGAGCGAGATGCTCACTGAGAGTGGTGAAACCACGGATGTCAGCCATCATGATTGTCACTCGACGCAAATCGCCGCCAAGCTGCAATCCCTCGGGTCTCTCGAGAATATCGGTCACAATTTCATCGGATAGATAACGACCGAAGGTGGCGCGAATAAATTTTTCATTCCGCTCCAGCTGCTGCCTGTACTGCTCTTCTCTGTCATGCCAGCGCTTGCGTTCGATACCGGCCTTGATGCGCGCCTGCAGCAGCACCGGGTTAAATGGCTTAAATAGATAATCATCGGCGCCAGCTTCTATACACTCGATGATCCGATCCATGTCCTGGCTGCCGGAAATGACAATTACCGGCGTGGCGCGCCAATCAGGGTGGTCCTTGATTCGGCGCAGAACTTCTCTGCCATCCATTTCTGGCATCATCAAATCTAGCAATACGACATCAACGTCAGTTTCCTCTAGCGTGTCGAGCGCTTCCTTTCCACTGCTGGCGGTGACCACGAGGTGGCCACTGCGCGATAGATGTCGGGCGACCAGCTCGCGATTTTCCTGCCGATCATCCACTGCCAGAATAAATCCTGGGTCAGATGCAACCGCTGGGCGTGTGCTTTTGGACGCAATTGGGCCGCCAGCGTCGGTTGCAGACTGTACTGCCAGCAGCAGCCTTGATAACGCTGAACTCAGTTCGCTGGATTCCTCACCCAGGTCTTCAATGAGTAGCTCAGCGTAGCCACGAATCGCAGAGAGTGCATTCATGATGTCATGTTTATTGTGGCGGCTATCCTGCGTGCCGAGTATCTGCGTGAGGGTGCTACCGCCTGCAAATAGGTGCTCAAAATCTGCCTGCGTCTCTGCAGCTAAAGGAGGCTGCTGCTGTGCGCTGAGTTCTCGCAACTCGGCAATGCAGCGCAACAACATATCGCTCCAGATGGCATCGGTAGTGTCGGTTGCGCTGGTTTTCACAGGGCTATTAATCTCTGATTAATTGCATCAGTGCGTATGGCTCTGAGGCAGTATAGCGAGAGGAGCGGTAGGGTGGAATCACTGCAGCGGTGGTCCCAGCGGGATCTGTTTGCAGAGCGAGTGCTCAAAATTGATCTCATGGGTGCGCTTTGGCAAAACTTTAGGTTACTATTGCCACAGCAAAAATGCTCGCCGGGATGGATTCTAACATGTTGCAAAAGGTCGAAATATTCCAGGGTCTCTCGCCAGAAGAGCTCGCCGCCTTAGAGAGCAGCAGTACCAGCCGCTCTTTCCCAAAAAATACCGTTGTCATTCATGAAAATGATCCCGCAGATTCACTCTTTGTTATCGAGAGTGGCAAGGTCAAGGTCTACTGCAGCGACAAGAATGGGAAAGAGTTTATAATGAATACCCAGGGTATTGGCGATTACTTCGGAGAGCTTGCGCTACTGGACGATGCTGCGCGCTCTGCTTCTGTGCGGACTGTAGAGAAATCCACGTTCTGCATTATCTACAAGGAAGACTTCAACCGAGTGTTGGACGAACACCCAGGTATTGGTCGTAAGTTGATCCGCAATCTCTCACAGCGAGTGCGCAAGCTCACCGCTGATGTCAAAAGCCTTGCACTGCAAGATGTCTACGGTCGCGTAGCTAATGTATTGATGGACCTATCAGAGGAACGCGGTGATGGCACCCTATACATTCCCGAGAAACTCACTCAGCAGGATATCGCAGATCGCGTCGGCGCATCCCGAGAAATGGTTGCCAGGATATTGAAAGACCTGACCATTGGAGAGTACATACGCTTCGAAGGCCGACACATCATAATCAATACAAGGCTGCCCGCGAAGTATTGATAGGGAACGACGTTGGTGGTGACTCAGAGGTCCTGACCGTCCTCGCGGCGGTTGGTCACATTTAAATCCAGGAAGCCTACGGCGAGCCTTGCCGATACCTCCTGTCCCACGTCAACCTCAGTGGCGCGAGTCAGCGCCTTGCCACCCTTGTCGGTAACAATCGCATATCCTCTGTGTAGTGTCTGCAGCGGACTTAGTGAGTTGAGCAGCTGCTCAAAATGATCCACTCTGGCGGTAGCGTGTTTCAATTTCTGCTGCATCGCTGACAGCAACTGGGCTCGCTGTCGATCGAGATCCTGCTGTTGTCGGCTCAAAGTAGGTACGGGTGAGTGCGCCTGAAACTGAGTACGCTTCAGCGCCAACTCGCTGTGTCTGCGCCGTAAAGCGCTTTTCTGGGCGAGAATAAGTCGCTGTTCTAGATCATCTAGTCGCTGCGCCCGCTCCTGCAGCTGTGCCCCTGGATGCTTGAGGCGTTTGCGCAAATACTCGAGTCGTACACGAGCTTCAGTTAGCGAGCGTGTGATGAATCTGGTCATTCTGGCTTCCATGGTCACCAGGCGTTGAAGACTAACCCGGCTATCTTTGCTGACCATTTCTGCCGCGGCAGAGGGCGTCGCCGCCCTTACATCAGCCGCCATGTCGGCAATACTGAAGTCCACCTCATGCCCCACCGCTGCAATAATAGGGATTTCGCTGTCTACGATCGCCCTGGCCACGTTCTCTTCGTTGAACGCCCATAAGTCCTCCAGCGAGCCTCCGCCGCGGCCCACAATGATTGCATCAAAGTGAGCGCTGCCTTGCTGTTGCCAGCGATTCATTTGTGCCAGCGCATCAGCGATTTGCGTCGCAGCCCCCTCGCCCTGTACAGCAACGGATACAACATTGACTTCGATGCTGGGGTCGCGCCTGGCCAGTACGGTGAGAATATCGTGAATGGCCGCACCAGTAGCGGAAGTAATTACCCCTAGACGCGAAATCGTTTCAGGTAGAGGCTTTTTTAACGCTGTATCAAACAGGCCCTCAGCCTGCAGCCGTGCCTTTAGTTTCTCAAACGCGATTTGTAGTGCACCAGTTCCCGCTGCCTCCAGATGTTCCACGATAAGCTGGAATTCTCCGCGGCCCTCGTATAGCGAAACGCGACACCGCAGACGAACATGGTCGCCATCATCCGGGTGCAGCCTGATACGCTGATTACGATTGCGAAACATGGCGCAGCGGACTTGTGCCCCACGGTCTTTGAGCGAAAAGTACCAGTGTCCGGAAGATGGCTTGGCTAAGTTGCTGATCTCGCCTTCTACCCAAACAAAGTCGAAGTGGCTTTCCAGCAGGGATTTGACCTGCCGGTTAAGCTGACTGACGCTGAGGCAGAGCGGCGGCTCACCGCGATCAAAAGGGTTAGACACGCGAGATTCCGTTGACTTGCTAGTTTACCTTGGGTTGACCGGGGATTTATAATTGCACGTTTACCTGGCAACGGCCAGTGGGAGATTGATCGGATGCTGCGTATCGCCGAAGAAGCCCTCACCTTTGACGACGTTTTGCTACTGCCCGGGTATTCCGAAGTGGTTGCGACCGACGTCTCCTTGCAAACGCGACTGACGAGATTGATCGATCTCAACATGCCGCTGGTCTCCGCTGCGATGGACACGGTAACGGAGTATCGCCTGGCGATCGCCATGGCGCAGGAAGGCGGCATCGGTATCATCCACAAAAGCATGACTATTGCCGAACAGGCCGAGCAGGTGCGCAAGGTCAAGAAATATGAAAGCGGCATGGTAAAAGATCCCATCACCATCCAACAAACCGCGACCGTCGCCGAATTAATTGAACTTACTTCAGCCTATGGTATTTCGGGTGTACCCGTGCTGAATGGGGAAGATCTTGTCGGCATCGTAACCAAGCGCGACGTGCGTTTTGAGTCTAACCCGGAAAAACTGGTGTCGGCGATTATGACGCCGAGAGAGAAGCTGGTTACGGTCAAGGAGGGTGCGGATTCAGATGAAGTTCAACGGCTGCTGCATCAGCACCGAATAGAGAAAATTCTTGTCGTCAACTCAGATTTTGATTTGTGTGGGATGATCACGGTCAAAGACTTCGACAAAGCCGAGAGCTTTCCGTTGGCCTGCAAGGACTCCTACGGACAGCTGCGTGTAGGCGCATCGGTTGGCACCAGTTCGGATACTGACGACAGAGTGGATGCGCTGGTGCGTGCCGGCGTGGACGTTCTCGTTGTGGATACCGCTCATGGCCACTCACGCAACGTTATTGAGCGGGTCAAGCTCATCAAGGCAGCACATCCTGACATACAGGTCATCGGAGGCAATATCGCTACCGCAGAGGCGGCCGTCGCGCTGGCTGAGGCGGGGGTTGATGGCGTCAAGGTAGGCATTGGCCCTGGTTCCATCTGCACCACACGAGTAGTCACCGGTACCGGAGTGCCGCAGATTTCTGCTATCGCAAATGTGACATCGGCGTTACAGGGTACGAGTATTCCAGTAATTGCTGATGGTGGTATTCGCTTTTCCGGTGATATTGCAAAGGCGCTGGTTGCGGGTGCCCACTCTGTGATGATGGGTAGCATGTTTGCCGGCACCGAAGAAGCGCCTGGCGAGGTAGAGTTATATCAAGGTCGGACCTACAAGGCGTATCGCGGAATGGGCTCTTTGGGTGCAATGGCGCGAGCAGAGGGATCATCAGATCGGTATTTCCAGGACGCCAGCAAGGGAACTGAAAAACTGGTCCCCGAGGGTATAGAGGGGCGTGTACCTTACAAAGGTCCTGTGTCAGCGATTATCCATCAGCTTATGGGGGGCGTGCGCTCTGCCATGGGGTATACCGGAAGTCCCGATATGGAGGCCATGCGGACGAAACCCGAATTTGTGCGGGTGACGGCGGCGGGCATGTCGGAAAGCCATGTACACGATGTGTCAATCACCAAAGAAGCGCCTAACTATCCGGTTCGATAAAGTCGGGGTTGTATTGCGCAAGGGTGTAGCAAACGGAACGGTGCTCACGAGCGCCGTTTTCATTTCATCATACGGTACTTTGCTGGATATTTTATGAGCACGGATATTCATGCCCAGAAAATCCTGATTCTCGATTTTGGTTCGCAATACACGCAGCTTATAGCTCGACGGGTGCGCGAGGTAGGCGTCTACAGTGAAATCCGCGCCTTCGATCTTAGTGAGGAGGATATTCGAAAATTCAATCCCCAGGGCGTGATTCTATCTGGCGGTCCTGAATCCGTTTCCACCCAATCGTCACCGCGGGCACCCGAATGCGTATTTGAATTAGGCGTGCCGGTACTAGGCATTTGCTACGGCATGCAAACCATGGCGCAGCAGTTCGGCGGCGAGGTCGCCCAGTCCAATATCAGCGAGTTTGGCTATGCCCAAATCAGACTGTTGACGGAAGGTGGTCTGCTGCACGATATCCGGGATCATTTCGACGATCAGGGCAACCCACTGCTTGACGTGTGGATGAGTCACGGCGATAAAGTCATTGAGTTACCCGATGAGTTTGAGCTGATTGCCAGTACCGATAGCTGTCCAATCGCCGGAATGGCGCACCGCAGTAAACCGTTTTTTGGTATCCAGTTCCATCCTGAAGTCACCCATACGTTGCAGGGCAAGCGCATATTCGAACATTTCGTTCTTGAGCTCTGCGACTGCGAAGTATTATGGACGCCCGCTAACATTGTTGAAGATGCCATCGCCAGAGTGCGTGAGGGCGTCGGTCAGGACAAGGTCTTGCTTGGGCTCTCAGGCGGGGTGGACTCTTCGGTAGTAGCAGCGCTACTGCACAGGGCGATTGGTGATCAGTTGACTTGTGTCTTCGTTGATAATGGCCTGCTGAGGCTGGATGAAGGTGATCAGGTGATGGAAATGTTCGCCCGAAACATGGGCGTACGCGTAGTTCGAGCAGATTCTCAGGACCTTTTTCTGAGCCGACTCGTCGGTGTTTCCGAACCCGAACAAAAACGAAAGATCATCGGCAATACTTTTATTGAAGTCTTCGACGAGCACGCAAGCGCGCAGACCGACGTGAAGTGGCTCGCACAGGGCACAATCTATCCGGATGTCATTGAGTCGGCCGCGGCACAAACTGGTAAAGCCCACGTCATTAAGTCACACCATAACGTCGGTGGACTGCCTGACGATATGGAATTGGACCTGGTTGAACCGCTGCGAGAGCTATTTAAGGACGAGGTACGCAAGATTGGGCTGGAACTCGGCCTGCCCTATGACATGGTGTATCGGCACCCGTTTCCCGGGCCTGGGCTGGGCGTGCGCATTTTGGGCGAAGTTAACAAGGAGTATGCTGATCTGCTGCGGCTTGCCGATGCAATTTTTATCGAAGAGTTACGTCGCGATGGCTGGTATGAAAAAACCAGCCAGGCCTTTGCCGTTTTTTTACCGGTAAAGTCCGTTGGGGTGGTTGGCGATGCCCGTCGCTATGAATATGTCATTGCACTGAGAGCCGTGGAAACAGTCGACTTCATGACGGCACGCTGGGCGCAACTGCCCTATGATTTATTGGAACGCGTCTCCAACCGTATCATTAACGAGATATCGGGTGTCTCCAGAGTCACCTATGATGTGAGTTCAAAACCACCGGCGACGATAGAGTGGGAGTAGCCGATTTAGCCTCTATCGGATTCTGTCATGATCAAGCTCATCCGCTGTTAACCCATCAAATTCAGGGGTCAATACCGAGGGGGTGACGTGCTAGCCCATGAGGTGACGTCACTAGGCATGCACCATGTCATCCCTGTCCAGCGTTCAAAACCCCCATCTGGTCTGGCAACTATGTTCCTCTTCCGCGCACTCTATGTGGGGTGTCCAGATCGCTTCGCGTGCAGTGTCCCCTGAATACTGTTTGCGGTGTATGGGTTTTTAAATGTCCGACAAAAAGGCAAATGACGCGAGATTTGTTATAAAATAACAGTTTAGATGCCAGCACGATTCACGATCGACATTCAATACACTGATGACATTGACGGCCAACCAGCAATACGTGCTCACCGCGCTTCGCGAGGCAAGCAACCCTTTGAGCGCTTACGCCCTGCTCGAACAACTGCGCAAACCGGGGTTTAGCGCGCCAGCACAGGTTTACCGCGCTTTAGACAAACTTATCGAACACGGTCTGGCATATCGGTTGGAAACCTTAAACGCCTATGTTGCTTGCTCGCACCAAAGCCATTGTGAACGCAATCTGATGGCCTTTGCCATCTGTGACACCTGTGGACAGGCCGATGAATTCGAGGTTAATGATGGGGATCTCCGACATTGGGCGAAAAGTCATGCCTTTGACTTGGAACGCACCGTGATCGAGATCCGCGGTCGATGCGCAACCTGCGCAAGACACCGGAATAAAGGCGCGATGTCGTGACAGACGAATTATCCGAACGCATACCCGTCATCCTTCTGACGGGCTTCCTGGGTAGCGGTAAGACAACCGTGCTCAATCATTTAGTGCATCAACCCGAACTGGCCGATACCTTGGTTATTATCAATGAATTTGGCGAAATGGCGCTGGACCATATGCTGGTTGCCCATAGCACTGAGAATCTAATGATGGAGATGAGCAGCGGCTGCCTATGCTGCAGTATTCGCGGTGATCTGGTGAAGACTCTGCGCGATATCACCTGGCGATTTTCGCGCAACGGCGAACGCTGGTTCAGGCGGGTCTTGATCGAGACCACAGGGCTGGCCGACCCGGCACCTATTGTACACACGCTGTTAACCCATCCGAAGATTGCACCGAAGTATCAGTTAGATGGCATTGTTACAACAATCGACCTGGTCTCAGGGTCGAGTACGCTGGATGCGCATGGAGAAGCGGTGAAGCAGGCGGCGGTAGCCGATGCGCTGCTGCTTACCAAGGCAGATCTGGTAACGGATGCAGAGCGAAAAGCGCTGGAAGACCGACTCAACGGTATCAATCCCGCCGCACCAAGATGGGAGGTAAGGAACGGTGTGATCGCGCCAGAGCGGATTATGGACCTCGGACTATTTTCAGTCGAAGGAAAAACACCAGACGTTGAGCGTTGGCTCAGTGAGGAAGCATACGAAGAAATCTCGCCTCACGGTCACGCACATCACCACCATAGCCACGATCACGATCACGATCACGATCACGGCGACGATTCGGGGCTTGAAGCCGGCGCTGATGAGAACGGTCACAGTCATGGGCACCATCACCATGACGTGAATCGCCATGACGATCGCATACAGGCATTCTGCTTTTCCGTCGACGAGCCCATCGACGATGACAAACTGGGTGCCTGGCTTGGTCTGGTGATGGGTTTGGTGGGTAGCAGCATTTTGCGTATTAAGGCCGTACTCAATATTGAAGGCAGTGAGCAGCCGATCGTGGTGCACGGAGTGCAGCACACCCTTTATCCGCCTGTGGCCTTACCGGAATGGCCGACTGAGGACCGTCGCTCACGTTTCGTTTTCATCACCCAGGATGTCGCGCGGGACGTTATCGAGAACACGTTTCGCCCGTTTAAAGGGCGTCTGCGACAACCCTAAGGGCTGGCTACGTGATCTCTCCGTCATGCGGCTACCATCTATTTGACACTGCGCTGTTAGACGCGCAATCCCGAGCCCGCCCGACGCGCTGGGAGCATGCTATCGAGACAGTTGTGGCGTATGCCGCTTCTCAAGATGTCTGCTTAGCGCTGCGACTCAAGCGGTCGATGGCGTCTAGTACATCTGTCGCGGAACTCTGGGGTCTATTCGGTCACGGCAACTGTTGTGAGGGTTGTGAATGCTGAGTGTACCGCCCGGCGAGTCTTTGCCTGGTGTAACCATCACTTCATTGATTCTGATTATTGGCATCATCGCCGGCGCAGTGCTTGGATACACGCTGCCGACTGCGGCGCAGTGGTTGGGGGCCGGCGTGGACTATACCTTGCTGGCACTGGTCGGTGTGCTTTTTTTTGGTGTGCGTTTTGGCGCGCTCTTTAAAGCGTTTCGGAATCTGCGCTTTCTGATGCTTGCATTGCTGGCCAACTTTGTCGCGGTGCCGCTGATCGGCTACGGAATTGCCTCCCTGTTCCTGTCCACGCACCCGCTGTTCATGGTTGGTCTGGTCATCTATTTCATGTCACCGTGCACCGATTGGTTTTTGAGCTTTACACGCCTTTGTGGAGGGAATGTAGCGCTGGGGACGGCATTGATCCCGATCAATATGGCGGCTCAGCTATTGCTCTATCCGTTCTTTCTCCAGTGGTTTACCCAGAATACTGTGCAAGTGGAGGCCGGCACCGTCGGCAGCATACTGTTGCAGTGGTTTCTACTGCCGCTGATTGTTGCGGTTGTGGCACACCAGTTGCTGCGGCTGGTGCTCAGCCCAGGTGGGTTTGAGCGGGTGCTGGCAACTGCCGATGGGGTCACGCCATGGCTAACGGCTCTGCTGGTGTTGCAGATATTTGCCGGCAATATTAGCGTAATACTTGAGCATTTCGCTGTGGTCACGTGGGTGCTGCTGGCCGTGTTCACGTTTTTTGTCTTGACGTTTCTCCTCAGTGAGGGCTTGAGTCGTCTGTTCCAGCTACCCTATTCAGAGTATGCGTTATTGACGATGACGATAGCAGCGCGCAATGCGCCTCTTATGCTGGCGGTAACCATGGCGGCCTTGCCCGATCAACCTCTGATATACGCTGCACTGGTCATCGGTATGTTGGTCGAATTTCCCCACCTGGCGGGATTACGGCGCGTGCTGCTGATCGCACGCAAGCGGCGGTCTCAAAGAATGCAGGTCACAACAGCGAAGGGAAACTCGTAGATGTTGGCCCGAACGGGCTTAGAAAACCAATATCGAATACGCAGCAAGTTATCGAACATGGGATTGCTGGCAAAACAGAACACTCGTTTTGGCAGCTTTCGTTTTTCCTGCCCAAAAACTGAGATCCACAGACGCTCCGGGCTCGGCGTAATGCTGCCAGCGTGAGCGGTACACTGCGCCCGCCGGGTCACTTTGCGACTATGTTCACCAGTCGGCCGGGCACGTAGATCTCGCGCTGGATTGTCGCGTTATCGAGGTGGCGCGCCACATTTTCTACAGCGCGGGCCGCTGCGAAAATGGCATCTTTTTCTGCGTCTGCGGGTACGGAGATCGTCCCGCGTACCTTGCCGTTGACCTGAACTGCCAGATTCAGCGCATCGTCCACTAACCATTTGGCGTCTGCTTCGGGCCAAGCGGCGTAGGCAAGAGATGCCTCGTGACCCATTCGTTGCCACAGTTCCTCAGCCATATGCGGGGCCAGCGGCGCTATCAGCAGCACAAATGACTCAGCCAAGGCGCGCGGAATACGTTCCAGTGAAACCCATTGTGCTAAACACTCAATCAGTGCGGCAATGGCTGTATTGAAGGAGAGGCGTTCCATGTCGGCGCTTACCCGTTCGATAGTTCGGTGTAACAGGCGCTGTTGGTCAGCGGTTGGCTCTTCATCACTGAGCAGTAACTCGTCCGTTTCCGCGTCGACGAAGTTGCGCCATATTCTTCGTAGGAAACGATGCACACCCACGATATCGCGGGTATTCCAAGGTTTGGACGCTTCGAGTGGCCCTATGTACATTTCATATAGTCGCAATGTGTCACAACCGTAGCTGGCAATGATCTCATCGGGTGAGACCGCATTTTTCAGGCTCTTGCCCATCTTCCCGTATTCTTGGGTGACGGGAGCGCCCTGAAAGAAAAATTGCCGCCCTGGCTGATCCTGCACCTCCATCGCTGGGCGACCGTCCTGGTCAACGACCTCCGTGGCTTCCACTGCAATCCCTCTGGCATCGCGATAGGCGTAAGCCTGGATATAGCCTTGATTGAACAAGCGCCCAAAGGGCTCTCTGGTAGAGACGTGGCCAAGATCGAATAGCACTTTATGCCAAAAACGGGCATAAAGCAGATGCAGTACAGCATGCTCGACGCCGCCGATATAAAGATCGACGCCGTTCTCGCCCATCCAGTAGGCCTCGCGCTCCGGATCCACGAAGCGGGAACTATTATGGTTATCGATAAAGCGCAGATAGTACCAGCAGGAGCCCGCCCATTGCGGCATGGTATTCAGCTCCCGTTTATAGCTAACGCCATCAATATCAACCGTGAGCCAGTTTTTGTCGGCGCGCGCCAGGGGCGGTTGCGGCGCGGCATCTGGGTCGTCGCTGGCCGTGGGTTTGAAATCACTCATCGGTGGCAGTGCAACCGGCAGATCCGCTTCGTCAACGGCACGGACTGTTCCATCTTCTCCGTGCAGTATGGGGAACGGCTCGCCCCAATAACGCTGACGGCTAAAGAGCCAGTCGCGCAACTTATAGGTGACCGTGCCCTCACCGTGACCATTCTTCTGGAGCCAATCTATCATTCTGGTTTTGGCCTCTGTGACGCCCAAACCATCAATGAACTCCGAATTAATGGCAGGGCCTTCTCCGGTATAAGCCTTGCCGTCAAAACCCTCAGGCGGCTGCACGGTGCGGATGATTGGCAGGTCGTATACCTCGGCGAACGCCCAATCTCGTTCATCCTGGGCCGGTACGGCCATAATCGCACCGGTGCCATAGCCCATCAGGACGTAGTCGGCTACCCAAACCGGCAGGCGGCTGCCATTTACCGGGTTAATCACAAATGCGCCCGTGAACACACCCGTTTTGACTCGGCTATCCGCTCCCCTATCCAGATCGGTTTTGGTTTCTGCTTCTTTGCAGTAGCTTGTGACAGCAGCGCGTTGCTCTGGCGTCGTCAGCGGTTCAACCAGTGGATGTTCGGGAGCCAATACCATGTAGGTCGCACCGAACAGGGTATCCGGTCGCGTAGTGAACACCTGTATTACTGCGTCTTCACCATCTACCTGGAAATAAACGTTAGCACCCTCGCTGCGTCCAACCCAGTTTCTCTGCATAAGTTTGACTGGCTCTGGCCATTCAACGCCGTCTAGATCGCTAATCAGGCGATCACCATATGCAGTAATGCGGAGCATCCACTGTTTCAGTGGTCGCTGAAATACCGGATGGTTGCCGCGCTCGCTGCGGCCATCATTCGTGACTTCCTCATTGGCCAGAACGGTGCCAAGCGCAGGGCACCAGTTGACCGGGACTTCGGTCAGAAACGCCAGTCGATACTGAGACAAGACGGACTCTCGATCGGCAGCTGACCTCGATGCCCAGTCAGCGTGCTCATGGGCAAGGCGCTCTTCGAGCTCTACAATCGGGCGTGCGCGGTTCGTCTCACCATCGTACCAGGCGTTAAACAGCTGCAAGAATATCCACTGGGTCCACTTGTAGTAGTCCACGTCGGTGGTCGCCAGCTGACGATCCCAGTCATAGCTCAGACCCAGCGACTTGAGCTGGCGCAACATATTATCGATGTTGTTCTCGGTCGTAACCCTAGGATGTACGCCATGCTCCACAGCAAACTGCTCAGCGGGTAGGCCGAATGCATCAAAGCCCATGGGGTGTAGTACATTGAAGCCTTGCATTCGCTTGTAACGGGCAACAATATCTGTTGCGATGTAGCCTAGGGGGTGTCCAACATGCAGCCCTACACCGGACGGATAGGGGAACATGTCCAGTACGTAGTACTTCGGCTTTGACGTGTCCGCGTCTGCGGGGACCTTGAATGTCTGCTTGTTTTCCCAGAAGTGCTGCCACTTCTGCTCGATATTTTGAAATTGATAGTCTGCCATATTGCCCTAAATGCGGAAGTTCAAACGTGGATGCGGTGCCTTCTTCACGTTGATCAGCGCTCGGATATCGTTTGTGATCTTCATTATACGTGGGGTTGTGCCGTCAGCGCCCTGAGTTGTTGAAAAAGTGGTTCTTCAGTTCGAGGGCCCTAGCGTGAGCGGTATTATCCGTGAAGCGGGCGTCAGTAGATCCAAATAAAGCCTGGTAAAAAGATAACCATTCTGATGTTGACTTGGCAAGTGAGTGAAAGATGGTAACCGGTTTTGATACTGCCGGTCAGGTTGACAAGGTGATGTCTGTGTATCTAGTCAGTTGCTTTACCTCGCATTAGCGCTAGCGGCGGTTCACTTCGAGCGCTCTGCTGATAGCCGTGCTTTTAACTGAAATAATACCTGTGGGAGTCGAGCGTCGCCGTTTAGAGGGGTGTATTGTCGCCTACAAGGCAGCTAAGTTGTCATCGAGCCTTCTCTTTCAGCCGTTTTTCAAAAAACAAGGAGGTCGAAATTGGGGAAGCTACGCCTGGGCTCACACAGTCGTTGCAGCGATCCTGGGGTCAGCCAATTCACTACATGGATTGCTGGTTCACTCTGTCTGCGTGAACCCTTAGACGGTCTTTGTACGCTCGTGCCCGCGGCTGTGCCTTTTCAAAAGCAGCAGCCACTCGGCGGTATACTGAAGAGCGACAGTTTAGCGGCTGATCAATTTCCTACCAGGATAAAGCCGCCTGATGAGGTCAGTGGAGCGCCAAATACTTGAGTCCAGTAGACCGTGTAGCGACTTGAATTGTCGGAATATTTGGCGGAACCGAAATTGGTAACACTTTCTCGCATCAGATTGGCACAGTGCCCTGGACTGTCTACCCACGCCTGCACCACGCGGTCAACAGCGCTGTACGACAGACCTGCGGCAATATTCTCAGCCACGACTCGCCAGCGATATCCAGCGTTGGTTGCTCGCGTTCCCACACTGGTATTGCCTGAGCCGGTGTGACTGAAAAAGTTGTTCGTTGCCATATCCCAGGAATGCCCGTATGCCGCCTTCTTCAGCTCACAGCTCCAGGTCAGTGGTGCGACGGCCGCATAAGAGCCCAGATCACCACAGGTTCTGGCCTGCGCGCGAACAGCGTTGACCGCGTTCAGCATTTCCCGGTCTTCCGCGCTCATGTTGCAATCAATGTCCCCTGGCCCCGGCGCTTCGCTGGGTTCTTCCGCGTCGGATGAGTCATCGTTCTGCGGTTCGCGGTCGTCCACATTGTCGCACGCATCCCCTAGACCGTCCTCGTCCACGTCCTGCTGGCCCGGATTGTAGTTGTTAGGGCAGTTGTCTTCACTGTCCTGAACGTTATCCCTATCGATATCTGTGAATGGATCGCAGGCGTCGCCGATGCCGTCACCGTCGACGTCGCGCTGGGTGGGGTTAGAGATTGATACACAGTTATCGCCCGCCCGAGCGACATAACCCCGCGGGGCAATAACCTCTACCACCACGTCTCGGCTGTCGCCGTACCCATCGCCGTCAACATCTCGGAAAAACTGTGTTGGTGTGAAACCTTCGTCAATGCTGCCGTCACAGTCGTTGTCGAAGCTGTCAAACTCTTCTCTTGCTCCAGGCCTGATTGCTGGATTGCTGTCATCGCAGTCAAGATCGTTCGTCACTCTTCCCTGTATGGGCTCAAGCGACTCAACGGAGTTTCCGCTGGCCCCGTAACCGTCGTTGTCGCTGTCCACGTAGTACCGATCACCCCCTTCATCTATCTCGCCGTCGCAGTCATTGTCGCGACCGTCTGCGACTTCACGGGCATCTGGATTTATGGCACGACTGGTGTCGTCGCAGTCAAGCTTGTTAGTGACCCAGCCTTGCGGTCTTTCCACGCTCAGTTCGGTTACCTGTGGATCTCCGAAACCATCATTATCAGCGTCTGCATAGTAAACCCTGGTCGTGAACCCCTCATCCACGCTGCCGTCACAGTCGTTGTCGCGCTGGTCAAACAGCTCCCTTGCACCCGGATAGATGTCTGGCCTGCTATCGTTGCAATCTTCATTATTTGCCACGTAACCGGTTGGCTTGTCGACCGCCATAAGGCTGCGATTGTTGGTGCCGTAGAAGTCGCCATCTTTGTCGCGATACCAAATGGTTTCCACCTCCGCGCGCTCGAATACAGCAGACAGCTCGACGTCGCCGCTGAATACAGCGAATTCACCGGTTAATGGCAACATTTTGATGGCGCACACTTCGGCGGTCGTTGCGGCGCATAACCCATTCCACTTTACGAAGCGATAACCCTCCGCCGGTACCGCCGTGACGGTATCTTCATAAAATTGCTCGATTGGAATGATGCAGCGGCCCTGGCTGCAGTCAGCCGTGCCGGAGGCCGATTCGATATGACCGCCCGCGTCAGTGGTTATAACAAGTCGACAGCTCGCCAGAAAAAAACCTGACAACGCGAGAACAGTTAGCCTTGAGAAAATACGCAGCTTCCACGATGGTTTTTTTGATCTCACGCTTCTAATCCTTTAGTCGGATGGTTCCATGTCTAATGAGCCCTTAGTTTTGCAAGTTGCGGGCCAAATTTGAGTTTCTGGACATTTCGGCATTTACTGCTTGCAAGTCACGCTTATCACTCCCAACCAGAGGCACTTGCGACGGCCTATAAGTACGGGGCAAAAAGCGAGATCGTGTCAGGAATTCATGGATTTTCAGAGTGTTAGCGGGGCTTGCGCGGAATTGCTTGGCCGCATGCAAGCATTGCGGTTACTGCGAGCGCTGTCATCGTGGAGTGCTTGGAATACGTGGCGCGATTATCTCGAGACTGTCGGACACCGTCTATTGTCAACTGTAGACAGAAATTGTCACATACTGGCTTCGTAATTTGACTCCATTACAATTGCGGTCGTCAGTGAGGCGTGCGCGAGGGCCCGGCAACGAAGATAGATTAAAAAATCGCAGAACTAGAGATTTTTACTCACAGACAAAGTGGGGCGTTTATATCAAGCTAGCGGATAGTAATAGTTAAGGAGGGATACCTGTGGCAGTGGAATCAGACTTGTTAGCGGTACTCGGTGAGCTGGATTTTGATCCGGATACAGTCAGAAATCGTTTTCTCGCGGAGCGTGACAAACGCTTACGAAAGGATGCGAATGATCAGTTCATCGAAGTAACGGGTGAGTTTTCCAACTACAAAGAAGATCCGTATGTTGAAGAACCGCTGAAGCGCGATCCACTCACCGATACTGTGCAGGTGGCCGTTATTGGCGGTGGCTTTGGTGGGCTGCTGATGGGCGGACAACTGCGCAAAGCGGGTTTTAACGATATTCGAATGATCGAACAAGGCAGCGATTTTGGCGGCACCTGGTACTGGAACCGGTATCCTGGGGCGATGTGTGACGTGGAGTCCTATATCTACCTGCCTCTGCTCGAGGAGTTGGGCTATATGCCCGAGCATAAGTACTCCCTTGGTCCTGAGATTTTGGATCACAGCAGACGTATCGCCTCGCATTACAATTTGTACGAAAACGCCTGCCTGCAGACAGCTGTCACTGAGCTGCGTTGGTTGGAAGAGGACTCTTACTGGCAGATCAAAACGAATCGAGACGACTGCATGCGGGCGCGCTTTGTGGTGATGGCAAACGGGCCGCTGAACCGTCCTAAGCTCCCGGGGATTCCTGGCATCAACGACTATCGAGGGCATAGTTTTCACACCAGCCGCTGGGACTACGCCTACACCGGCGGAGATACTACCGGCGGACTTACCGGCCTGAAGGATAAACGGGTTGCCGTGATTGGAACTGGAGCCACCGCGATTCAATGCGTTCCACATCTGGGCAAGTGGGCCAAAGAACTGTATGTGTTTCAGCGCACGCCTGCGATGGTTAATCCTAGAGACAATCGCAAGACAGACGAGGCAATGGCTGAGTCCTTGCGCGCCAAACCCGACTGGCAGCGCGCGCGGATGAACAACTTCCAGAGCCATATGGAGGGTGCAGCACCTGCCGAAGACGACGTAGAAGATGGCTGGACTGAGTTACTTGGTCGGGTCAGTCCCTCTGCGGTGATCAAAATGATGGAAAAACTCGGCCGAGAACTGAGTGAGGAAGAGGCGCTCTGGTTGGTAGAAATGGAAGACTACAAAAAGATGCACGAGGTTTACGACCGCGTCGATTCCATCGTTGAAAATGCCGAGGTGGCCAATGCCTTGAAACCGCAGTATCGGGCAATGTGCAAACGCCCCTGCTTCCACGATGAATATCTACAAACCTTCAACCTACCCAATGTGACCTTAGTGGATACACAAGGAAAGGGTGTCGATCAGTTTCTGGAAAACGGCGTGCGTGTGGGCGATGTGGAGTACGAAGTGGACTGTATCGTGTTTGCTACCGGCTTTGAGTTGGGGACAGAATTTTGCCGGCGCTGTGACTATCAGATTTACGGGCGCGACGGAGTATCGCTGACTGAGTATTGGAGCAAGGGTCGACGCTCCTTCCAGAGCTATATGGTGCATTCATTTCCTAATCTCTTTAACCTGGCGATTGGCCACAATGGATGGACCCCGAACCAGACGCACGCGCTGGCAGAGGGTGCAAACCATGTCACGCACGTTCTGCAACAGGCGGTGAAACGAGATGCCAAAGAAGTCGAGGTATCTGAAGCGGCACAGGATCGCTTTGTCGAAGACTTTAATGCCCTGAAAGATCCGCTTCACAAGGAATTCTTTGAGGCCTGTACGCCTGGCTATTTTAATAGCGAAGGCGATACCGATGCCGTGTTGGTGCTCGATGAGGTCTACGGCGGCGGTGCGCACCTGTTTTTTCAGCAGTTAGCGGATTGGCGCGAAGAGGGCGACTGTGCTGGTGTTGAATTCCGATGACCTCCTGGGCTGCAATGCGCAGATACGCGGCTTGAGCTTTTTGATCATCTAAGCGGCGATGTGGATTACGCTTTGCTCAAGAATGCCGCGAGGATCAAGATGGCGATGACGACAGCGCTCACGTTTAGCCTAAGACGCCAGTAGTCGCGTACAATCAATCCTGCGTTAACCAGCCTATGATCAAAATACAAAAGGCCCGCAAACACCAGCGCTGACGCGCTGAAAAAGAGGGTGCTGCTGGCCTGCCCTATCCAGAGCAACCAGGGAATAAGGCAAAACACGTTACTCAAAATTCGCGTGCTGGCTCCCATCTCAGGCTCATTGAGAGATTGCCCCCAATGAACGCCTGCCATAAACGATGCGATAGCCAGGGTATAGCTCTTTAAAAACAACACGGTCGGTATACCCAGTACCGGTACGGGTTGCCCGGTAAGCAGCCACAGTGCGCCAAACAAAAACGGCAAGACACCCGAGTACGTCAGTAGGGGAGTGAATTTATCGCTTATAGCATTTTCCATGCGGCTTCCTTGTACATGATATGACGGCACTCCCTTCGAACACCGTGGCTATGAACAGCGGCTGCATTCTATACGCGTGCTCCGGATCGCTCGATTCCCTTGCACAGTCAAAAATAAGCAGACTGAGTGCCGGTCGTGTCACGGATTTCACAAGCGTCAGCGGCGTCATCCAGCGTCGTTTATGGGCTAAGGGGTTCGTAACTGTGGAGTTCGGGGTCCAGCAGCTGACCCCAATGATCATCGAAGGGATGTACGACGTGACTGGGTGTTTGCGAAGCGGGGCCACCTTGCACGAGTGAATTGCCCTTATTGGCCCATTCGAATATGGATCCTTCAAGGTTGTAAACTCGAGACCAGCCTAGTTCCCGCAGCTTTTGTGCCGCCTTTGATGAACGATAGCCTACCGAGCAGTACAGAACGACAACGTACGATTCCGCTGAGGTCTTTATGCGTCGTTCGAGATCTTGGCCCTGGGCGCAATGTGCGCCGGGCAGATGGCTTACTGCGTATTCACTTGGATCCCTGACGTCGATAAGCAGTGTCTGTTGACTATTGCCCGCCAGTAGTTGCTCCAGCTCTTCCACCGTTAGCTGTGGGGCATCTGGGAAGGTGGTGCGGACTAGCTGCTTCACCTCGTTCCAATCCATTTCAAATTTTAACTCGTCGACTAGTACACTCGGGGCCCATCTTCGCTGCTGGCAGTGACGTTAGAGTAACAGCGATGGCCGCGACTGTGGCATCCATACCCCATCCTGCAGATTAAGACACCACACTTAGGATCAGTACTTCGGTTTATCATTCCGATGCAAACTGCCAGGCAACAGAATACGATCGGAATCGTCCGATTTTCAAGATTTGTTTACGCAGCTAGCAGCAATACACCGGGTCTATTTGGCTCTCTAGGGCATCTATATCGAGTAAGCGATGGATAAAAATGTGTCATTAGTTGGCAACTCTGCTTGAGAATGGCTGAGAACGCACAAGTACCTGTTCTCTAAACAGTCACGCGCAGCCTCCGAGGCAAGACGTCGGGTGGGCTGAGCTAAGCTAAGCCAAAATGTCCCCCTTTTAATTCCAATAAGTGTCCTAGTGTCAGACTGTGACCCTCGGTAAAGTCGCTGCGAAAAACCAATTCCTTGGCCAATAAGCATATCAATTGGACTCACTAGCGCAGAGGTTCCCCGAGTCATGTAGCGAACGCTTGAGCAGCAGCTGACTCGCTGGTCTTAACAGTAAGGAAATATGTGCACCGAGCTTGTGCTGAGGTAATCGATCCATAAAGCAGTTCGATATAGTCGATTCCAGCGGCCTTTTTTGCGAGTGTCAAATATGGAACAACTGAGTGGAACGGATTCACTTTTCTTATACTCCGAAACGGAAAATGCACCCATGCAGCTAAGCGCGGTGCTGCTCTATGACGCCGCTACAGCGCCTAATGGCAGAGTCCGATTTGAAGATATCGTCAACACATTCCGCAACAGGCTGGATCGCTCGACGGTCTTTCGTCGCAAACTCTTAAGAGTGCCATTGGATTTGGATCAACCCTATTGGGTGGAGGACGTAGACTTCGATTTGGAGTTTCACATGCGACACGTTGCGCTCCCGCATAAAGGCGACTGGGATCAGTTTTGTGCGCTGGTAGCCCGGATTCACTCACGTCCTCTCGATATGACTCGACCACTCTGGGAAGCGTACATGATAGAAGGCCTGGACCATGTGGATAGTCAGGCCTCAAAACCGTTCGCGCTGCTCGTCAAGGTTCACCATTCCGCTATAGATGGAGCCACGGGTACGCAAATAATGGGCGCAATACATGACCTTACTGCGGAGGTAAATACAGTCCTGACGGAGCCTGCCCCCGTTGAAAACACCTCCAACACCTCGCGAATATTGTGGCGGGCGTGGGTAAACAATCTCGGTCATCCTATGAGAATGACAAAGCTCATTGGTAGAGCATTGCCAATCATGCGGCGAATTCGGGAAGGCGAGCAGAGCAATCGATTTCGACGCCTCGGAAAAAAGGAAAAGACACCTTTCAATGCAAGCATATCCAGCCAACGTGTGTTTGGGGCCGTCGACTGTGACTTGGCCAAAATTCGGGAAGTAAAGCGGTCAGTCAAAGACGCCACGGTAAACGATGTCATGCTGACGATTATATCGGGTGCACTTCGTAGCTACCTGTTGGAGAAAGGCCAGCTACCGGAAAAAAGCCTGGTCGCGGGCGCGCCTGTAAATGTGCGTAGTGAGGACGAGGCAGAGTCAGGCGGTAATATTGTGTCAGTGATGAGCATCGCCATCCGAACTGACATTGCCGACCCGCTGAAACGGCTAGGGGCAGTGCACGAAGAAGCAGTCAGATCCAAGGCTTATCATAACGCCATTGGCGCGCGAGTAATGACGGACATCAGCAACAGTCTACCTGCGTTAATCACCTCATTGGGGTTTCGGGCGGCGGCTGCCGCTAGTCTATTAGGCGAATCTCAGCCCATATTTAACACACAGATCACTAATGTGCCCGGTCCACAAGTCCCCATTTATATGTCTGGCGCGAAGATGGTGCGCTCGCTATCGGCCGGGCCTTGTATGAATAATCTTGGACTCTTCAACGTGGTAACCAGTTATGCGGGTGTGATTTCAATGTCATTCACCTGCTGTCGGGAGATGATGCCAGACCCGCGGTTTTACGAAGCATGCTTACAGGACTCCTATCTTGCGCTGTTGGCCAGCGCTGGCTGAAAGCCAACGATATGGAGTCTGCGATTAGCCGGTGTGAGTGGTATTTGTGAGCGCAAAAGTGACCAGCCTGGGATGATTGAGCGAATATGTCACCCGCGATCAGAAAACAAATGACCTGTGCGCTCGTCGTGATTTTCTATAGATTTTAAAGCACATACTGTGCCGCGCTTTGGATGACTGGCCCCGTGCCGTACGCTGGCAGAATCAGTATCTAATTAAATGCCCCATAATTTATAATCCAGAATAAGAGGATATTCGGCATGGCTTTAAATCAAAAGATGCTTCTGGCATCAGCCATCTCTTGCACCATGGGTATTGCCGCCGCTTCTGGCATCGCACAGACTTTAGAAGAGGTGGTTGTTACGGCTACCAAGAAAGCGGAAGGACTACAAGACGTGCCCATCTCGATTTCCGTCATGCAGGGTGAAAAGATGACGGAGATGGGGCTGCAGAATCTTGAAGATCTCACGGTTTACATGCCCAACGTGTTCGTTGCGGAAGGGCCTGCCAATACCAATATTTTTATCAGAGGTGTCGGGTCTGGATCCAACTTTGGGTTTGAGCAATCCGTTGGCACGTTCATTGATGGAGTATATTTTGGCCGTGGTCGCAGCGCGCGCAATCGCTTTTTGGATGTAGAGCGGGTTGAGGTTCTGAAGGGACCGCAGTCTACGCTCTTCGGCAAAAACACTATTGCTGGAGCCATGAACATTACCACGGTCGCTCCAACCGACGAATTTGATGCCTATCTTGAAGCGAGCTACCGAACTGAATTAGAGGGTACGAGATTCGAAGGTATGATTTCTGGGCCGATCTCTGACACGGTGAGAGGGCGCTTGGCCGCAGCCAAATATGATGATGAAGGCTATGTCGAAAATAGAGCGCAAGGCGGTGATGATAGCCCCCAACAGGATAACTGGGGCGTTCGCGCGCGGCTGGACTGGGACGCTACCGAGAATCTGACGTTTGCGCTGAAAGCCGAAAGTGCGGAATTTAAGGTCGATGGCCGTATGACCGTGATTTCTGAAGCCAACCCCTTTGCGACGGCTATGTACCAAACTTATGGCGATCCTTCGTTCGTCCCGGGATTCAATTACGATCAATGGACATTGGGTGTCGATGAGGAAGGCATATGGGATGATACGGAAACTCGTCTTATACAGCTAACCACCGACTATGCGGTAGGTGAGTCTACCTTACGTTCGATCACTGCATATACAGAATACAAATTCGAGAACGAGCTGAGCGCAGATTTGAGCCCTTTGCGATTTATCGATCGGGGGCGAGTTGAGGAACACGATCAGTTCAGTCAGGAGTTTCTGTGGACGTCTTCCTTCGGTGATCGCATCGATTACCTGGCAGGTGCCTACTACCAGAATGAAAACCTTAAAAATGATCGTCACACCCCTGTCCTTTTCAGTGCATTACCGCCGATAGAGTTGGGCACCTTCTCGCAGCTAGGGTTAGATTTGCCCTCAGGTTCGCTCGATGGCGATATACCCAGCAGCTTTAAGCAGGACACGGAAACATGGTCGGTATTTACCGATGTAACTTATCATTTGACGGATGAAGTCCGGTTGATAGCCGGCATTCGGTACTCACAGGATGGTAAAGACGTCGTCAAAGATGCTGATGTACCTAATATTCCCGGGGTTGTGCCCGACGCGTTCTACGAGGCCATCTACTCTGGCTTTGGGTTTGCCACGGTCCACTCCTATGAGTTGAGCCGGGATGAGAATCACACGACGGGACATGTTGTGGCGCAGTGGGATGCCACGGATGATGCGATGATGTATCTCAGTTGGAGCAATGGCTATAAAGCAGGCGGCTTTGATGAGGACAATGCCGTGGGGAATTTAGAGTTTGCGGAGTACGGAGACGAAACCGTGGACTCCTGGGAAGTAGGTGGCAAGTTCCAGCTAATGGACGGGCGCGGTCGATTCAATGCCGCATACTTCTACAGTAAATACGACAACTTGCAGGTAAGTGCTTTTGATGGCACGGCATCCTACTTTGTCCGCAATGCGGCAAAGGCGGAGGTTCAAGGCATTGAGGGCGATGTCCAATTCGCCATCACAGATGAGTTGTCTATCGAGAGCTCCTTCGCCTGGCTTGATGCGAGCTACGACTCTTTCCCCGACGCACCCTGCAACGAGGCCCAGCTGTTGGAATTGGAGGCTGAAACCGGCAGCCGCGTGGGATGCACACAGGATTTGAGCGGAGAAACCCTGCAATACGCTCCCGAGTACAGTTTTAACTTCGGTTTCTACTACGATACGCAAATCACCAGCAAGCTCGCCCTGGCGATCAGTGCGGATTATTTGTGGACCGATGAGTTTTATATCGAGACCGATCTTGACGAAAACCTGGTGCAAAGCAGCTATGACAAGATTAACGCCCGTATTGCGCTTTCAGACATCGATCAGCGTTGGACCATCGCGGTATTGGGCAAAAACCTAACCGATGAGCAAACCTTCCCGTCAGGGGGCGAAGTTCCGCTGGCAGAGCTGGGATTTTCCGGAACGTATTTCCGCCATATAGATCCTCCGCGTACCTTTGAGTTTAGCCTGCGCTATCGATTTCAGTAGAGGCCGGTTTCTGTTGGCGTTATGGCGATAATCCAGGGCCCATCTGAGAAGTGTTGCGTCCCCGGATTTACAGCATTAGCCTGCCAGCATCTGCTAGCCTGGAATCGATAGTTTGGCAGCAGCCTACCAGCTCAGAAGAGCCGCAATTTCCCGTACTCGCGCGACCGAATCATCGGTCGATTAGCCGTCCACCGCCGAGGACCTCGATCTGTGCAAACAAAGAGGGTTGGTTAACTAGCCGTCTACACTGGACAGCTTATCGGCGAGACTAAAACTGACTTTAGGAAGCGATAATGAGCGATGACAGTAAGGTTTCTGACTGGGAGGATGCGGTTAAGGCCTTTGAACATAAATATGATGGTCCTATTCATATGCTAAACCTGTTACGCGTGAGAGAGGGGGAAGAATCAGCCCGCGCTGCTAAGGAATACTCACCAAAAGTGCTCTCAATATTGGAGAGCAAGGGCGCTAAATTATTGTACAAGGCAGAGAGCCTCGCGACGGTCGTGGGGGACAAAAACATTCGATATGGTTATGTTGGTAGAGTATCCGTCAATCGTTGTATTCAATGAGTACGTCAACAGCCCCGAATACAACGCGCCGGATATGACAAAGCTGCGTAACAAATTTGCTGGAGAATCCTATCGCATGTATTGCATTAAGGCGCCAGATTAGCAGATTGCAGTGACCTCCATTTTCACATCTTTGCAGATCAAGCTGTTCACGTACTCTGTTTCGCTGATCGGCACCATGGTGTGCTCCGATTGCGCAAACACGGGCAGGGCAGTCTGGGCTTCGCCGCGATAAGGTGCACTTTACACTGCGTATACCAAATAAGTTTGAAACAGGTAGGTCAATGAGTCTGGCTGTAGTGGCTCGCCCTGCTAAGACTGACTCGCGTGAATGGAAATGAGATCCGCAAGATGCGGTAGCAATGGATCGGGTAGATCGTGCCCCATGCCATCGATCAGCTCCAATTTGGCGCCGGGCACTTGCAATGCAGTATCAACACCAGCCGCAACGGGGACTAACGGGTCGCATTTGCCGTGCACAACCAATGTGGGTGCCGTGATTTTTCGCAAAATGGATACGCGATCACCGCTGGCCAAAATGGCTGCCAGCTGGCGTCGTTGCCCTTGGGGATAATAAGAGCGCTTGAAGCTTTTGGCGACCCTGCTGCGCAACGCGCGCTTGCTTGGCGCATAGCCTGGACTGCCGATCATCTGCAGCGTGCGCACTGCGTGGTTCTCCAGACTTTTTTTTGGACTCCCCGAAGGGCGCATCGCCATGTGCAACCAAACGTCTGGGTTGGCACCCGGTAAGGATCGACGGCCGCTTGATGACATAATCGAAGTGAGAGAACGTGCTCTCTCGGGGCGCTTTCCAGCAATGATCTGAGCGATCATACCGCCCATTGAAAGGCCCACTAGATGGGCACTGTTTATGGCCAGCGAATCCAGTAATCCCACGGTATCGTCGGCCATATCCATCAACGTGTAGGGTGCTTTAATAGGGAGCTTTAATATTGAACACAGCGCCATCTTAAACGCGGCTGGGCCTCGAGTTTGCTCCAGTTTCTCAGATAGACCAATATCACGGTTGTCGAAGCGGATCACCCGATAGCCTCGGGATGCGAGGTCTGTGCACAGGCTTTCCGGCCACTCGATCATTTGTCCGCCAAGGCCCATGATCAGCAATATCACTGGATCTTTGACGTTGCCGAACTCTTGATAAGCCAAGGTGAGTCCGTTCGAAGAGAGGTAACGCTCACTCATAGCGCATAAAGTAGTACGATCCTGCAGCGATTCTGGCCGCTATTGGCCGAGAAAACCCTCAAAGCAACGCCGCAATTCGGTGACATACAATTCGGGTTGCTCGAATGCAGCGAAATGCCCGCCTTTGGGTAGCTCGTTCCAGTAAATGATGTTCGTGAAACGTTTAGACATCAGGCGTCGTCCTGGACTTGGCATATCACCAGGAAAAGCGGAACATCCCACTGGTACGTCAATGCTCTCGCGATTGATTTTGCCGTAGCTTTCCCAATACAAGCGAGCGGAAGACGTGGCCGCATTGTTTAGCCAGTACATCATCACATTGTCCAGCAGCTCGTCTTTGCTTAGGACTTGCTCGAGCTTTTCGGCCCCGTCTTTTTCGAAGTCTACCCAACTCCAAAACTTTTCAACGATCCAAGCCATCTGGCCAACAGGTGAGTCTGCCAGGCCGTAACCTATTGTTTGCGGGCGTGTCGCTTGTTGCCTGGAATAACCAGTCTCCAGGGCGTCAAAACTCTGGATGTCCGCGAGCCACTGCTGCTCCTCGGCCGTCATGGATTGTAGATCCTCGCCGCTAGGTACAGCGATTAAAAGATTTAGGTGAATCCCATTGCAATGCGCTGGGTCAGTCGCAGCCAAGGCTTCTGTTACCACGGCGCCCCAATCGCCACCCTGTGCCAGATAGTGCCCGTAGCCGAGTCGGGACATGAGCTTTGCCCACATCCTCGCGATGGCTTCAATGCCCACGCCAGCTTGCTTTGGTTTGCCCGAAAAGCCAAAGCCCGGAAGCGATGGAATCACAAGATGAAATGCATCAGATTCAGTTCCGCTGTGATCGGTCGGATGAGTTAGCGGCTCAATCACTTTCAGAAACTCTACAGTAGAGCCTGGCCAGCCGTGCGTTATGAGCAGAGGTCTGGCCGACGGGTGAGGGCTCTTGATATGATGAAAATGAATCTCAATATCGTCTATGACTGTCGTAAACTGGTCTCGATCGTTCATGACCCGTTCGCAGCGCCGCCAATCGTAGTGCTGCTCCCAATAGGTCGCTAGTTCTTTGGCGTAGGCCAGCGGCAGGCCCTGCGAGTTATCGCCTACGGTTTCCGCATCGGGCCAGCGGATCCCGCTTAACCGCGCCGACAGGTCGTCCAGCTGATCCTGAGGTATAGAAATGCTAAAGGGCGAAATGCTGTCTTTCATACGTCAACCAATAGCAGCTCATCCTCAGCTCTGAGTGGGATGACTGCGTATTTAGTGGCCAAAATGGCATCCAAGTTGTCGTTGATATCTTCGATTTCGGCATCGAAATCGAAATATCCGCTGACTGTACTAGAAAAAATTCTGGCAACCCGGCCGCACCCAGCGGATATCACCTGTCCTGTAAGTTCGCAATCGCTGTGGCTCAGAAACGCTAGGGCAGACGAGGTTGTCGCCTGCTCTGATGCAAGCGATAAAGCAGTTTCCTTGCCGTTCATGGCGGAATAGGGAGCCAGGGCGTTAACGCCTATATTGTTGTCTTTTAGCTCCAGGCCCAAAGACTTGGTAAAGCCTATGATCGCTGCAGTGGTGGCAGCGAAGGCTGATTGCTTCGCCGCGCCGAATATACCGACCCCGGAGGCCACGTTCACAATGCGGCCGTAACCTGCCTTCAGCATGTGAGGTATTACAGCCTGATTGACGCGAATTGTAGACATGACAGAGTGACTGAATTGCTCATCAACGAGCTTCGCGTCAAGACAGGACAAAGCGCCAGACACTGTGTTGTCAAAGTTATTGACAACAACGTCGACACGGCCACAGCGGTCAATCACTGATTGAAATAAAGTGGTGGGAAATTCGATGTCTGTTGCGTTTCCTTCAATAACGATACTATGGCTGCCTCGAGTGAGTAGCTCATCGTTTAGCCGATTGGCCTCACGGGAGTCAGCACCAGTCAAGACCATCGTTGCGCCGAGGGCAGCGATTTTATGCGCGTAGCTCTGAGTCAGCGGACTGATACCGCCTGAAAGAACGATGACCCTGTCTTCAAAATTCATTTTAATATTCTCGGCAATCGCCGTTAGCTCGCCATGGTCAAGTCGAAATCACAAAGGTCGATCTCGTTAAGTAACATTCGGAACGTCACGCTGGATTCTGGCCAAACGAAAGCGTTTCTGCCGGATTTATCCTGCCACCAGGAAGTGCAGCCTTTATTGTGCGTGGTGTATTTGAAGGCTTCGAGCAGATGATTGGTAAACTTATCAATCTCTACCTGTCGAGGGTTAATGGACGCTATACCGTGCTCTTGCATGCGCTCTATCACCCGGACTGCGAACTTCGATTGCTGCTCTATCATTTGCAAAGCGGAGGTAAGTCCACCACCGTTCGGACCCATCAGCAAAAACAAGTTGGGAAAGTCGCGAACCATAACGGATTTGTAAGACGTGATATGAACGTCCCAGGCGTCCTCCAGAGTCAGCCCGTTGAGACCTTTGACATCAATCCCATGGTTGATATTGAGAGCCTGAAAGCCGGTCGCCAGAACAACAACATCAACCTCAAAGGATTCATCCGCTGTGGCTAATCCCGTTTCTGTAAACGACTCCACGGCGCCGGTGACGAGATGGACATGGTCCTTACTGAAACTCTGATAGTAGCCGTTTGATAGAGTCGGCCGCTTGCAGGTAAAGTTATAGTCGGGTGTTAGCGCTGCTACTAGGTCTGGGTCGGTCACAGCACTCTGGATGTGCAGTCGGGCTCGTCTTTCCGACTCCGTATTCGCATAGGTACCGGCCGTAGCCATATCGAGGCTGGTAGACTCCCAGCTCTTCCACAGCTCCCAACGGTGTTTTTTCATCAGCTTGGGGTCGCTTGCAAACTCCTCGCGTTGTACGGTTGTGTAGGAGGGATCTTTTTTTTCACCCACCCATACGGGGCTGCGCTGAAATACCGTTAGCTCGCCCACCGTGTCTGCGATAGAGGGAACGACCTGTACCGCTGTAGCACCCGTTCCGACCAACGCGACGCGAAGGCCAGTTAGATCAATGTCGTGTCGCCAGTTGGACGTATGGAAGACGTGGCCCTTGAAAGACTCCATACCAGGGAATGTGGGTATGTTTGGTACATGCAAGCCTCCCATGCCGGAAATGATGCTTTGGCTTGTCGCCTGCGCACCGGAAGAATCGGTGACCAGCCAGTGATCGCCCTGCCACACGGCGCTTTCGATGCCTCGGCCGAACGTAATAGATTCCCAGACGTCGTACTTCTTCGCACAGTGGCGAATATACTCCCAGATTTCCTTGCCGGTTGCGTACCATTTGGACCAATTTGGATTTGGCTCAAAAGAGTAGGAATAGAGGTGCGAGGGGACATCGCATTCCACGCCCGGATAGGTGTTATCGCGCCAGCATCCGCCCACGTCATCGGCTTTTTCATAGATCTGGACGTTGTCGATACCTGCCTTTTTTAGATCTATTGCCGCGCAGATGCCGGAAAAGCCGGCACCGATTACTATCGCATCGTAGTGATTCACTGTCTTGGACATCTGGCTGCGCTCGCATCAAATCGGTACATAAAAGTAAGAGGTCTCAGTGAGATACTGATTGGTAAATGGCAGAAATGATATTCGCTGCGCGCTGGTCGCCATCGTGAATCTCGCGCATGCAGTTCATGCTGTAGCCCACGCTGAGTCCAGTTTCTGGATCACCAAATCCGAAAGAGCCACCCCAACCGAAATGACCAAATGACTGCGTATTGGGTCCGAAGAGACCGATGTTGCCGCTTAGAGCAAAGCCAGCTGCCCAGCTTAGGTCCATCTCCAGCACGAGATCCTGATTTTCGATCTCACAGGCCAGCGCTTTTTTCAGGACATCGGCGCTAGCGATGTTGCAGCTCTGTCCTGACAAATCAGATAGCAGGCTGCGGTACAAACCGGCCACACCGCGAGCGTTGGCTGTGCCACCGGCAGATGGTAGCCCCATCTCACGCCAACGCCTTTCATTCGGCATGGCATAGTCCACTGGAAAGTTGACCTGAGCGCTGATCTCGTACTGGTTTAGACTGTCGGGCTTGTTGCCCTGGTGGATGAGTTCAGCGACACGATGTTCGTGCTCTTCTGGTAATCCCATATAGAATTCAAGGTCCAGCGGCTCGGCAATGCGCCGATTAAAGAATTCGCCCACTGATTCACCGACCACGCGCTGAAACAGCCCTTCAGCAAAATATCCAATTGAGATGGCGTGATACCCCGAGCGAGTACCGGGCTCCCACATCGGTGTTTCGCTCGCCAACATAGCGGTGACCGTTTCAATATCGTACATTTGGTCGTGGCTGACCGGCTCCGACAAGCCGCAGACACCAGATTGGTGAGAAAACAGCTGCGCAACGGTGATGTCTTGCTTGCCAGCAACACCGAACTCCGGCCAATAAGTTGAAACCGGTGCGCTATAGTCTAATTGACCCGCCTCGACTAGCTTGGCCACGCAGGCGGCCGCCGCGCCTTTCGTCGTTGACCATACATTAACGATGGTGTCCTCAGACCAAGGTTGTGACTGATCTGCGTCACGGCTGCCTGCCCACAGATCAACTACCTTGTCGCCATTGTGGTACACGCAAACAGCAGCACCCAGTTCCTGCCCCTGTTCAAAATTTTTCAGGAAGGCCTCTTCGACTAAGCGGAAATTTGGGTTGGAATTACCTGCTATGTGCAAACTCGTCATAGTGCCATTCCCGCCTCCTGTGCGGACTCGGTTTATTCATACTCAGTGATCATTCAACTCGCATTCTGTCCAAGGAGGCCCTTCGTTATTGATGACTAAACAGACCACGCTTTCATTGAGCAGACTAGTGCGAAACCCTGGCCTCAACGAGGTCAGTTGTTATAAAGCTTTGGAAGACATTTTCGCTCAAGGATGAGCGCTTTTGCGCGATAGCAGGACCGACCGATGAATACCTTTGGTCTAGAGGCCTTGTTGCGACCGTCCGTGGCTAGAGACGGGCTGCCTAATGAACAGGAAGCGCAAAAGCGCTTTTCAGGTAGATTTTAAGTGGGTTGTGGAGTATGCGCAGATGCTAGCTTCGATGGTGCCTGTACTGGGCAGGAGCATGGCCAAATACGCGGCGAAAGGCTCTTCGAAAGCTGCTTGCGTCGGTATAGCCCAGTCTCTGAGATATATCCTCAATGGTCATGCCCGCTTCCAGGTAGCCATGGCATTTTTCGCTGAATACTTTGTCGCGTAGATCGCGAAAGGAAACACGCTCCTGACTGAGCTTGCGACGAAGCGTTGCGACGCTCATTGCGGCAGAACTTGCAATCAATTCCTGACTGGTGATGCCGTTTCTGAGAGCGTTCTCAATATAGGTCTGTAATTTGGAGGATGAAACGCTATCTTTATGGCGGACCAGGTCCTCGTTAAATTTTTGAAACGCGCCGGGGCGCCATTCGTTAAGATCGAGATGATGTACGGGTAGAGACTCCACCTCGCGAGGGTACACCATATCGACACCTTCTCCCTCAAACTGTATGTCGCAATCGAAGATAGCGAGCAAATGTGTGGCGCTAGAAGGTCGAGATCGGGCTGTTCGAAATCGAGCTACTTTTAACTTGGAGTCGGTGAACCAGCGAAAAATAGAGTGAAAGGGGAGGCAGTTTAGTTCAAGAAATATCTGCTGCACTTCTGTGGATTGATTGGAAAAGCGCATCGAGAAATGTAACTCGTTCAGGCGCCGCGTAACGGCCATTTTCATATCCGGAAACACGAGATTAGCGCCATGTGAGATGGCGTCCATTGCTTCGCCTAGTGTGGGGGAGCGCATCGCCTGTGCAAGCACCAATTCGGTAGTGCCAGCGCCCACCTTTCTTGATCCAATACCGTAGAGTTCGTCGTTGATCTCATAGCCGACAAAAGACATAAGATTCCAGGCCTGGGTAGGGTCCACGAATGAGTCTGGGTCGTCCAGTAGTGTGGTGGGGAGGGAGGCTCTGTTCAGCAACTCTGGAATCGACTGTGGCGTATACCCCGCGTGATGAATCAGCGTGAGCAAATCCGCCACCGGCATCAGTGCGATGAGATTGTCATTGTTTTTCAATCTACATCCTCCTGTACGCAAAAAAACTGCTTATCATTCTAGTTGCCCGGCGCAAGCATATAGGTCTGCAAGAAGCGAAGTAGCTTGCTGCAATCTACGCTGGCAGACGGCGATTTATGTCGTTATTCAAACATCGCCTCAGAGCGCTGCTGTTAACAACCGGTCCATAAGGTGGAAGGCTGCATAGTCATAGCTTACACAGATTGTGGACCACGAATCAGGCATCCGGGCAGAGCTCCGGTCGGTTCGCCCTTACTCATGACCACCTGTCCCGACTTGATAGTGGCGATATAGCCATCTGCCTTTTGCATCAGCCTTCGACCTTTAGCCGGGAGGTCGTTGATGAAGTAAGGTGCTGGCAGGTGTAAATTCTCGAGATCAATGATATTCAGATCGGCCAGATATCCAGGGGCGATCTTGCCACGATCCTCTAGACCATACACCTTTGCGGTTTTATAGGTTTGTTGGCTAACGGCAAATTCTAGAGACAGACGCTGCCCACGACTTCGATCACGTGCCCAATGGGTCAGCATGAAGGTAGGGAGTGATGCGTCGGAGATGAAGCCACAATGCGCTCCGCCATCACCAAGGGAGAGTACTGTCGCGTCAGAATGCATCAGCTTGTGTAAGTGATCGAAATTCTCGTTCGCATAGTTATACACGGGGAAGTAGACCAGCGCGGTACCGTCCTCGCCCATCATCATGTCGTACAAGACTTCGGCTTGATGGCGACCGGTTGACTGGGCAATAGCCGCTACGCTGGCATGGGGCTCAGGCTCATACTCAGGTGGATTGCCGAGCAGAAAATACTTGTGGTAGCTATCCGTAAGAAAGTTAACTTGCGGACCCATATCTTTGGGTTTCTCACTTAGTAGTCGACTGCGAAAGGCCGGATCGCGAAGCTGTATCAATTTCTCTTCGAACGGCAGATCCGCGATGTTCCTGTAGGACGGGTAGCCAACAAAGGGGTGCAAGGTTGATTTCCAGCTGTAGAGCATGCCAGCGGGTCTACCAGCCATGCCTGCGTAGATCGCGAGCCCATCCGCGTGGGCTTGCTCAATCTGTGCTAGTACGCCCTTCCACTGATCAGGATCGGTGTCAGCTTGCTGTAGATTGAACTGGATACTACAGCCGAACTCCTTTGCCAGGTCGTACATCCATGCATATTCAGAGTCGACATGCTCATGGATAGAGGTCATTTGAAACACACCGTGGCCCACATCCTGCAGCGCTTTTCCAATACCGAACAGTTCGTCCCTACTGGCAAAAGTTCCGGGCACCAGCTCTCCGGATTTTGATTTATGAATGAGCACGCGTGAAGTAGAGAACCCCAAGGCGCCAGCGCTCAAGCCCTCGCGCACGAGTGCTGCCATTGCATGAATATCTTCGGCCGATGCTTCTGCATTATCGGTTCCCCTCTCGCCCATCACATAGGCTCTGAGCGGGCCGTGGGGCACCTGGGTACCGATATCCATTGCATACTGCTTGCGCTCAATCGAGTCCAGATACTCAGGGAAGCTGTCCCATTCCCACTGTATACCTTCCGACAGAGCGGCCCCTGGAATATCTTCCACACCTTCCATCAGGTCGATCAACCAATCGTGTTTGTCTGGTTTTGCCGGAGCAAAGCCGACACCGCAGTTACCTGCGACGATTGTCGTAACGCCGTGGTTACAGGATGGCGTCAAATACGCGTCCCAGGTGAGTTGACCGTCGTAATGGGTGTGTATGTCGACGAATCCCGGTGTCAAAATCGCCCCTGATGCATCGATGTCACGTTTTGCGGTGCTGGCTTTATCGCCAACCTGGGTGATCCTTCCGCCGTCAATAGCGACATCACCCGAGAAAGCGGGAGCGCCGGTTCCATTTATGATCTGCGCATTGCGAATAACCAGGTCATGCATATTATCTCTCCAGCCTTCGATCTTTGGGCACTGGTGTTCTGCTTCGAATCAGCAATGGATACATCGGCGTTACTTAAAGGTATCTTTGCAGATGATCCTGATGTGAATTTCACGCGATATAGCGTAGCGAGAAAAAAAACGGGGCAATAGGACATTTCCTCACAATATCTGAGGTACATATTCGCTCATGCCGGAGCTGTTATGTCATGTCTACTTTGGAGCTGAAACTCGATTAGTCGGCGCGGCCCACATCCACGTCGAGATAGTCTATGCGTCCGCTTCGAGAGATATGTGTGGCCTCGGGATCGGAGGTGAGCGCGCTGCAAATAAACAACCGCTTGCCATCTTCGCCGCCTAGTTCACAGGCAAAAGGATTTTGCTTACCCATATCAATCCGCGCAAGCATCTCGCCACCTTGTCGAACCTTGATACACAGGTGATGGATGCAGGCGGCAACCCATATATTGCCTTCACTGTCGGCGCAGATGCCGTCAGGTGCATATTTGCCCAACGTAGCCCAGGTGCGCTTATCGCAAAGCGAGCCGTCTTCCGCGATACTGTATGCAGTCAGCCTGGCGGCAAATGTCTCAGCCACGACCAGCGTGTTGCCGTCGTCTATCAGCGCCATGCCGTTAGGGCACATCAAGCCCTCGGACTCCGCATGTGCTACACCGTTCAAGTCTATCCTCGCCAGGTGGGTTCCGGTGGGTGCCTCACCTTCATGAATGGCGAAGCCGAAGTTCCCGATGTAGGCCCTACCCAGTTGATCCACGATCATATCGTTGCTGTCGTGAGCGTGAAGGCTACCCAGGTCTGCGTAAGGCTGGAGTTCGCCTTTGCTATATCGCAGTAGCTTGTTCTGTTTCATACTTACCACGACCAGGTCGCCCCCTGGAAGCCATCCTAAACCACCGGGCTGCCCCGGCACGTCGATTGTCTGCAGAACAACGCCATGTAGATCAGCGCAATACACTTTCTCGTCGTGCATATCAGAAAACCACAGCGCGTTCTGATGCCATCGAGGGCACTCAGGGAAAACGAGATCGCTAATCAGATGTTGCATCAGATCGTATGATTGCGCCGTTGCGTTCCATGGAATCGATCTCGTGCTCGCTGTAACCTAATTCGCTCAGCACGCTATGTGTGTGTTGTCCTAAGGTAGGGGCGGCCTGCAACCCAGCTGCTGTTTCTGAATCGGTAAAGCGAATGGGCAGCGCACCACTTGCAATATCGCCTAGACAGGCATGGCAGGCCTTGACGATCATATTGTTGTGCCTTAGCTGGGGGTCAGCGGTAACTTCCGCGATTGATTGCACCGGTGCGGCCATAACATCAGCGTTGTGAAAGCGCTTGGATAACTCGTCTGACGCAAAGTGGCTAATCGTTTTGGATAAACTGTTTTCCAACTCTTCTCGGTGAGCCAGTCTTTTATCATTCGACAGGAAGCGTTCATCATGTAGCAAATGTTCGCACTCCAGGGCCTCACAAATATTCCGGAAGAACTTTTGATTTAGCGCGACAACCTGCCAGTAACGACCGTCTTTTGCCCTGTAAAGACCATAGGGTGCCATTAAGTCGCTGCTGCATCCTATCGCTGGTGGTTCATGGCCGCCAATAAGATACTGGGACATGGTGGTCGGCTGAAGATTGAACAGGGTGTCAAGCATGTTGATTTCGATCAACTCGCCACAACTGTTTTGATCTTTGCGTCGAAGCGCTGCAAACACCGCGATAACAACCATGTGTGCTGTGGCAGCGTCAACAATCGGGCTGCCGACCCGCAATGGCGGATCATCTTCTCTACCAGTGGTCGCCATAATGCCGCCGAGGGCTTGCACCAATGGGTCTATGCCCGCGCGACCGGCGTATGGCCCTGATGTGCCGAAGGCGCTAATGCTGATTGATATAATGTCTTGATTGAGACACTTCAGGGATTCAAAATCCAGGCCGGCTTTGCGCTTGGCGGCAGGACGCATATTATCGATAACCACGTCGGCATCTTTTATTAGTTTGCGCAGTACCTGACTACCTTCAGCGCTGTAGATATCCAGCGCGATCCCGCGCTTGCTGCGATTGGCACCCACAAAAAGTGCACTGTCCAGACCAGACCCCACGCCTAAGTGACGGGACTCATCACCGCGTAGCGGTTCGATTTTGATCACATCGGCCCCGAGATCGCCGAGCATAGCCGCTCCGAAAGGACCGGCCAAAACCTGCGCACAGTCGATGACCTTAATGCCTTGGAGTGGCGTGGCCATTTAAGGAAGCGTTGCCGTGTACGGTGGGCTCACTTGGGGCGGCACACACACAATTACTGTTTCACAGATTTGCCGCCATCTACAGGCAATAACACCCCCGTGATGAAACTGGCATCGTCACTGAGTAAAAACGCCACCGCGCCCGCAATTTCCCAAACAGTTGCGCAGCGCCTTAGCGGAATCGTAGACGCTATTTTTTTGCGTGCCGCCTCGGTATTGCTGGCGTCGATGATTTTCTCCATCTTACCGAGCATCGGCGTTTCCACCGGCCCCGGACAAACTGCGTTCACCCGAATGTTGGCTGAGGCGTAGTCCAGCGCCGCGTTAATGGTGAGGTTGGCGACTGCCCCCTTGGTCATACCGTATAGCGCTACGCCGCGCTCGGCTCTCAGAGCAGCAAGCGAAGCGATGTTTACGATGGCGCCACCTTTCCTCCTTGCCATAGGCGCGCGGGCCAATTGCATTGATCGCCACACGGGCTGCACATTGACAGCAATCATGCGTGCGAACTCTTCAGGTTCGGCGGTTTCAAAGGGGGATAGCTTGCCCGAGGTTGCCGCATTGTTAACCAAACCATCCAGGCGCCCGAATGCTGTTTCAGCAACAGACATCATAGACTCCACGGTCGCGAGGTCGGAGATATCTCCTTCGACCATGCTACAGTCTGAGCCGAGTTGGTTGACTTCGCTTACTAGGCTACGCAGAGCGTGGGCATCGCAGTCAACGGCGACAATGTTTGCGCCTTCGGCGGCACAACGCAGGGCTGCCGCCCGACCGATGCCGCCCGCTGCACCGGTGACAACGACGGTGCGCGATGCCAGGCGCTTAATACCACCGATGCCGCTTAGATAGTCCAGGTCCGCGCTACTCATGGTGTCTCCATTTGTCCTGGCCGCTTTGGAGCTTGCGGACGGTCGGGGCTTTGCCCGTGGTGCCGTAGGTCATGCCGCTATAGCGTTTCTTTTGTTCAGCACCGGGTAGCGGGTGAACAGCGATTAGGCCGTTGGCCAGATAGCCGCCGTCAACGGCGAGTGCTTCTCCCGTGATAAAAGCGCTTTCTTCACTTCCCAGATAGAGCACGGCCGAGGCCACGTGGCGAGGTTCCCCTCTTACGTCCAAAGGTTGGATGATTCTTGCCACCGCCTCTGTTTCTTCTTCAAGACCGCCGTGGCCAAGCGGAGTGAAGATGATTCCAGGACACACAGCGTTCACTCGGATGTGATGTTCTGCCAATTCCAGGGCTGCATTCTTAGTCATGCTCAGCACAGCCGCCTTAGTGGCCGAGTAAGCAAAAGGGCCGGTGCCGCCGCTGATTCCGGCGGTGGACGCGGTATTGATAATGGAGCCACCTCCGCCGTGCCTGATCATTGCCCTGGCGCCGTGCTTGATACCCAGGAAGACGCCGCGACTG
Source organism: Pseudomonadota bacterium (assembly GCA_039178015.1). Classification (GTDB taxonomy): domain Bacteria; phylum Pseudomonadota; class Gammaproteobacteria; order Pseudomonadales; family Halieaceae; genus JARRPM01. The sequence goes on along the minus strand of JBCDFM010000002.1, from coordinate 4,041 downwards.
TTTACCTCGAAAGTGGCGTCCCAGTGGTCGACTTCGGTATCAACCAGGGGGCCGATAGACCCGCCGATACCCGCGTTATTGAATACGATATCGATCGGACCAAATTCGGATTCGGCTAACGTCATGAGGTCGATCACGTCTTGCTCACGGCTGACATCAAGCTGCAGAAACCGCACGTGTTCACGTCGTAGGCCAGAGCTGAGACTGGTCATGACTTTGTCGCCGTTTTCCGCGTTCATATCTCCAAAAACGACGCGAGCCCCCTCTTGCAGGAAGTGCTCCAGGGTAGCCAAACCAATGCCGCTGGCGCCGCCTGTGATAACGGCCACCTTGTCCTTTAGGCGACCTTCTGTATTTGAGTTATTGTTCATGATACTTTGTAGCCCACTAATGTCAGCACTTGACGTCGCTGTGCTGCGCACGCCCAAGGGTATTGGTGCGTAGTACTGGTCTCCCTGGCTTATTAAAAAATTGCGGTTGATCCGTTCGCCAGCTGGTTACCTCTGGCTATCGGGGAGCAATAGTGTCGGGCCTCTTAGAAAAGATACTGGGTATCTCAGAAGCAGGCTATGACAGTTGCTATCAAGACCAACATGACAATTTCGCTCGCCTGTTTGCTATGCTTTTGATCACCGAATAATCGAGGTCTTGGTGACAGCGAGCGGCATGGGTACATGGTTTTAACGCTTAGCCTATTCACCCTGAGCCCTCTAGAGCTCACGATCCGATCATGCAAGCCCTACGGTGGGCGATGCTTGGCGCTTGAGTATCGGGTTTCGGTTCGATGTGCACGTCAATATTGCGCATGGTCCGAGAAGTATGAGTAGGAATTGGTCACCAACGAATGGACGAAAATCACAGCAGAATAGGAGAAGATGATGAAAAGATGGGGGATACGGATGAATATAGCCTACCTGTTTCTACTGTTGCATACCCAATCTGCTCTTTCTGCTGGCAGTCAGGAAGCCGTGGATGCCCCTGAGCCTATTGTTGTCGCCGAGCTTGATCAGGGCCCTGGCAACCTTACCTTAACACCAGATGGAAAAATCATCGTTAGTCTGCATCAGTTTTACGGCCATGATACGCGCGTTGCCGTGCTGGGCGCAGACGGCCAGCTCTTGCCCTTTGCCGAGGCCGCCAACATTAACTCCGCCCTCGGGCTACAGGCGGATACTGCCGGTCGGCTGTGGCTACTGGATAATGCCATGCGCGGGGGAGAGAGACCCAGGCTCATCGCTTGGGAGCTCGCGGGCGATCGGGTGGTAGCAGATATCGAACTCACCAGTGTGACGCTGGCCGATTCGTTTCTGAACGACCTGGCAGTGGATGCCGAGCAGGGCGTAGTGTATATAGCCGACCCTGCCGGTGGCGCGAATGCGGCCATTATTGTGGTAAACCTGGAGGATGGCTCTGCGCGTAGGTTGCTGCAAGGGCACAGTAGTGTCGTGCCGGAGGATATGGATCTGGTGATCGACGGTACTCCGGTCAGAATCAAACTGGATAACGGCTCCAAGATACGACCGCGCATTGGCGTCAATCCCATCGCGATCGATGCCGCGGGGGAGTGGCTGTATTATGGCCCAATGCACGGTACGGCGATGTATCGCGTGCCGACCGACGCGCTGCGGGATGTCTCCCTGTCCGCTGAGCAATTGGCCAGCCGTGTAGAGCGCTTCGCCGACAAGCCGATCTCGGATGGCATATCCATTGACGATGCTGGCAATATCTATCTGGGAGATCTCGGGGCGAACGCAATCGGAGTAATCAATGCTGAAGGCGTGTACCAAACATGGATAAGTGATCCGCAATTTTCGTGGATCGACGCCTTTAGTTTTGGTCCAGACGGATACCTTTACACGGTCGCGAACCAGTTGCACCTCAGTGCAGTGTTGAATGGCGGGGTAGCTGCGACTGAACCACCGTTTTTGGTCATTAAACTGAAGCCTTTAGCTGATGGGACTACAGGGCGATGACAAAACAGAATGTGCTGCCCGTAGAGGTGATCGATGCCCTGAAAGCGGGTAGAAAAGTGGATGCCATCAAACGTTTGCGCAAACTTCGCGGCATAGGCCTGACCGAGTCGAAGCAGCTCGTTGATGCCTACATCGAAAGCAACTCCGGCGATCTTGGCGCGTCTGTGCAAAAAGCAGGCAACGGGTATGGTCAAATCGTATTGCTGATCGTGGGCGTTTTTCTTATTTTTGGTATTTATCGCTATCTTACTTAGGTGCGCATCCGCCCATTCGGGCTGGAAAGCCGGTGTTCTATAAATGCTAGCCAATGAAGCCATCGAATGAAGTGCTCAGTATTTATTGCTTGCAGTGCCGATGGCTATATAGCGACATCCGATGGTGCTACCGCCTGGCTTGAAAGCTCTGGGGATACTTCGGCCGATTTGGGTGCAGACAGTGACATGGGTTTCGCCCGGTTTATTGCCTCGGTCGATTGCATGATTATGGGCCGAAGAACACTGGAAGCGATTGCCGATATGAATTTGAGCGACGAGCAGTGGCCCTACGGTGATATCTGTCTGGCTTTGTTAAGTCGCACGCTGAAGACTGTACCCGGCCCGCTGCATGATAGAGTCGAATTTGTTCAAAGCGACATCAGACAGCTGCTTGCTAAGCTTGAAGCCAGAGGGTGTTGTCACGCCTATGTCGATGGCGGCGCGACCATTTCCGCGTTTCTTGAAGAGAAATTGATCGATGAAATGACCATTACGATTGCACCGGTATTATTGGGGGACGGCCTGCCGTTGTTTCATCGGCTGGCGAGTAGCATCAAGCTGGAGAATGCGCGAGCGAAGGTCTTTGCCAATGGTTTCATTCAGATTCAGTACACCGTTGCCCATGCTCCGGCATAGTATGAACAAAGACCATGTTTTGACTAACACATTTCGGCTGCTAATGCAGTGCATTAAACATGCGGACATGACCTACCGTTACAAGGAGACTTTTCTAACGCGCCCAGGAGTAAGCTATGTCGAAACACCTTGTACTATTTGATAGCCACTTTCATATCATCGACCCGGACTATCCAATGGTGCCCAACAAAGGCTATCTGCCGGAGGCGTTCACTTGCGATCAATATCTGCAAGACACGGCTGACTATCAGCTGGTGGGAGGTGCCGTGGTTTCTGGATCGTTTCAGGCCTTTGATCAGACCTATCTGATCGCTGCTCTAGGTCGGCTTGGTCCCGGTTTTGTCGGTGTGACTCAGCTTTCCAATGATGCAAGCGATGAAGAAATCACCTCTTTGCACGCGTCGGGGGTAAGGGCGATTCGTTTTAACCTCTATCGTGGTGACTCCGATCAACTCGACTATATGGCTTCGATGGCTAGCCGGGTTTACGAGCTCGTTGGCTGGCATATCGAGCTTTACGTCGATTCCTCACAACTTGCCCCCATCGCCTCCACCTTACTGCAACTGCCGGCTGTTAGCATTGATCACCTGGGTTTACGCAGGGAGGGGTTTTCAGAGCTGCTGCGCCTGGCGGAGAAGGGGGTTAGAGTAAAAGCGACGGGTTTCGGGCGCACAGATCTTGACATAGGTGAAGCCCTGAAAACGCTAAATTTGGCGAACCCGGACGCGCTCATGTTTGGCACTGATTTGCCAGGTACGCGTGCACCTGTTCCCTTCCAGGCCAGCGATATCGATTTGATCATCGATAGTCTGGGTCTGGATGCAGCGGAGAAGGTGTTGCGAAGCAACGCGGTAGCCTTTTACAAACTAGATTTGCCAGACAATGCACAATAAGCAGAGTTTCGCTAGCAGGCATGGGGTTCATGCCGCGCAAGCGCCCATTGCTTGAGCATAACACGGTCGACCTTGCCTGTTGGATTGAGAGGCATTTCGTCGATAAAAAAGACATGCTCCGGTGCTTTGTAACCGATCAGCTTACGCGCCAGCATGATGAGTTCCGCTTCATCTGGGGCGCTAGCATTGTTGTTTAGCGTGACGTAGGCCCACACGTTTTCTCCGTGGAGTGTGTTGTGTACGCCGATAGCGCCAGCATTCTCAACAGCCGGATGCTCCAGCAGG
>JBCDFM010000001.1:0-71400 GCA_039178015.1 Pseudomonadota bacterium | reverse complement strand
CGGCTTCTGCAAGAATTTCCAGTTCAGTGCTGGCGGGGCGACCCAGTCGAAACAGAATCGCTTCGACTGGATGGGTGACTACCAGCTGGGGTGTGAAATACTGTCCCGAGGTGATATTGGTAATGGTGACCTCGTAGCTGGCTAAGTCTTGTGCCAGTGCGGAACTGGTTGCGAATGCCAAGCCGATGGCTGCCAGAGATTTTTTCAACATGATGTGCTTCCTCAATTGTGTGGTTTGCTGTGAACTGCACTACGAGTTCGAAGCCACTGCCCAAAAAGTTACAGTTGAAGAAAAAAATTTTCTAAGCCGATCACATGACCGTTTTTCCAAATTTGCGGCCCAAGATGGGCAGCGCCCAGGCGCCCTGGCCGGGAAAAAAAGGCCAGGCAAAGTCGTCACGCGGGGTCCGGATTCAGAATGAATAGGCCTGTGCGCAGGACACGTATGTCGAAAAATGTGATGCGTGTTCGATTTTTTTATTGGTAGCGGGTTTGTCTTGTGCAAAAAAAGACAAATTGCTGCAAAGAATTCTTCTGACGCTCGGATTTTTTTTGGTTAAATTTACCGCTTGTCGCACTATCTAACCGCCCATCTTTCGGCCTACTCCCCGATCGCGTAAAACTGCGATTTATCTCTACTTTTCTCCACTCTTATCGTGATTTTCCCTCGCTTCCAGCAGATATTTATCCGCACGTGAGCACCACAGAAGAGGGGTCACAGTGTGAACAGTTGCAGAAACAATGTGCCAGGGGGCGCAAATCGTTCAGCCGGATTGAAGGAACAGAATGGCTTCACCGCGGTGGAAGTCATGATCGTGATTCTGGTTGTCTCTGTTTTGGTTGCCATTGCAGCGCCGGGTTTTTGGAACCTGATCGGTAACAACCGGCTGGTCTCCGAAGTCTATAGCTTGCGAGCGGCTCTCAACAATGCGCGCACAGAGGCGCTCGCGCGACGAGCCACGGTGGTGGTTTGCCCGTCAACCGATGGTGCGGCCTGCGCTAACTCAGATGACTGGTCAACGGGGTACATCGCCTTTGTTGATACAGACAACAACAACGCCGCCGACCCCAACAATCCAGACGAAGAATTCATCTACATAGAAACCGACGAGCAAGCGGTCGATATCGCCTTTGACAACGCTGCGCAACGCGTACGCTTCGGCGCGCAGGGCGTCGCACTGGGTTTCGATGGCGTGTTCACCTTCTGCGACAGTCGCGGTGCCAATAGTGCTCGCGGACTGATCGTCAATCCGGTGGGGACACTACGCTCAGCCACCGATACGGATACGCCAGGAGATGGCATTGTCGATGATGCAGGAGGCACCAATGTTGCCTGTAACTAATCGTAGACGCGTGACGTTTCTACAGCGTCAGGCAGGTTTTTCGCTGCTGGAAGCGCTTATCGCTGGCGTCATTCTCGCTATAGGCATCCTCGGTATTGTCAGCTTACTGGCCATGTCTAAAGTGTCGCAGCATGAGGGTGTTCAGCGTGTGCGAGCGGTAGCACTAGCTGACGATATATTGGAGCGAATCCGCAGGAACCCTTCCGCAATGGTTGAGTATGACACGGATTTAACAGCGCCATTAGGTATGGGTACTAAAGGTACGACCGAACCCAGTCCAAGCTGTCTTACCGCCACTTGTACCTTTGCGGAACTGGCGCGCCACGATCTCTGGACATGGGAGCGATTGCTTGACGGTGTATCTGCCACCGTGACGGATACCAGCGGCAACGTTAATCCAACGGCGGCTATGCGCAACGTGCAGGCGTGTATCGAGTTTACTGCCGACACTGGCAAAACCAATACGGGTACGGTCGAGATTGTCTTGCAGTGGGATGCGCTTCAGGAGGCAGTTGATGCCGTCGCCTCTAGCGGAGTCCGGTGCGGCACTGGATCCGATACTAATTTAAACCGTCGTCAGCTGATTGTGAGCAGCTACGTCATTGACGAGACAGAAATATGAGCCAGTTGACGCAAAAAATTGTCCAGCGCAAATCTGCGGCAGGGTTTTCCTTGATTGAGTTGATGATCTCCATATTGCTGGGTCTGATCATTATAAGCGGTGCGGTGTCGGTGTATTTGGGAACCAAGCGCTCCTTCAATGAAGCAGACCAGGTCGCGACCCTGTCCGAAAACGGTCGCTTTGCACTGCAATTGATGTCCAATTCGGTAAGGCATATCAACTTCTTTGGCGGCGCCTTTCCTGCCGACATACGCATGGGCTCGTCGCTTGATACTTCAGTGGCCGACAATTGCTCAGGCGATGCAAGCGCGTACGATACTGCAAACTCCATGTTCGCAGTTCGCGCAACCAGTGCGAGTGTTTTGAACTGCATCACCGACGCGGTCCCGAATACCGATGTGCTGGTAATCAAGGGCGTAGAGCCCGATCCGCTTTACGACGCTGACCCCGACGATCCCAATGCACCCCGTGACGGTCAAATCTCGTTTCCTGCCGGTGCTTGGAGCAACCAGGAAGTGTATGTCGTCGCAAACACAGAAGCCGGCGTCATCATTGATGGTGCAGACACAAAACCCGATGTTCTGGTAGGGAGTGAATTCGCTCTCGGTGTTGCCTGGCCCTATCGCTTGTTTATCTACTACGTGCGTCAGGAACAGAGCCCGGGTGCTGGACCAACGCTATCGCGCAAAGTATTGACCTGGCGACCCAGTGCCAGCTCGATGGCGGTGGAAACACAGGATCTGGTTCAGGGTGTTGAGGATCTGCGATTTTTGTTCGGCTACGATGCCGCCGGCAGCGGTAACGTCAACACCATGACTAACCTTGATGCGGTAACCACGGCCGGCGCCTGGGACGAGGTGACCTCCGTGCAGGTGTTTGTGCTGGTGCGCAGCGATGTGTCGGATCCGAATTATCAAAACGAAAAAACCTATCAACTGGGCGATCTCGCGGTTGGGCCGATGAATGACAACTTCCGGCGTGTGCTGCTGCACTCGCAGGTCGTGATGCGCAACCCCCGTCTGCTGCTTCGAGGAGGCGCATAATGACTCTTAATCCAATCAACCGATCTCCCCAGCGCGGTGTTGCCCTGGTGACCGCGCTGCTGTTCTTGCTTGTGGTCACCGTGATTGCGGTGACCGCTGCAAACAACAGCGCGCTGGGTCTGAAAATGTCAGCGAGCATGCAGGATGCTTACGGGTCCTTTCAGTCCGCAGAGTCGGGAATTTATGCCGCCCTTGGCCTGGCCGGCAGCCCCCAGGATCCCTTCCGGCGGCAACCTGTTGTGAACGACCCTTTCCAGGGTATGGGTACCCATCCTTTTCGGAATCAGGCGGCGGACCCCAATGACGTACCAGTCGCTGTTGACGTGGTACTCATCTCCGCCCAGCGCACCTGTCCGCGGCCACCATCGGAGCGAGGCGGATCCAGCGCCGGTGTTTTCGCCTGTGATTTTTATCGCGTGACGTCTGAACACGACGAACCCGGGCGCGCCCGCAGCCGAGTTGAGCTGGGCGTGGTGAAAACGGTTATCGGCGACGATTAAACGAATGCTCAATTTAATTCTTAAGGAACTCGATCAGCGAGTTTATTGTGGAGGATCATTCCATGCGTAACATGGTAAGCAGGACGCTCACATTTGTTCCCGCCATCTTGGTGCTCACCTTGATGAGCACCACATTCCCTGCGAAGTCTGATGATACAGAAATTTATCTGTCTCAATTTGACCCCGCAGCAATCAGCGCAGACCGTGCCAAAGTACTCATCGTCTTCGACGATTCGGGAAGTATGGGAACTATCGTCACGGGGCAGCGTCCAGACTACGATCCTAACGAAACCTACGTCAGCAGTGTCAGCGCTAATCGCATTTACTGGTCTACCGATGGCGCGGTGCCGGGCACCGGTTCCGACCAATGGTTCGACGCATCATCAAACCGCTGTGAGTCCTCCTATAATGCGCTTAACGATGAGGGCCGTGCGGGAAGCGTATTCGCTAACCGCTGGGTGGACTCGACTGTTCAGGCAGGACAGTGTCGCAACGTTTGCCCCGATGGCACGGTCATACGGGGCGCTGCCGCGCCGGAAGGGCCTGGCTGTTATGTAGAAACCATTAATCGGGAGCCTCGGCCAAAGCTGGTTGAAGACAGTGATGCTACCAATGGCAGCTGCTCCGGTGGCCTTATTTATGTAAATCCTGAGGGTCCCGATAACGACGGCTGCTATCGGCGTGTTGTATCTGATAGCCCGGTGACGGGTTTTGTTCGGCGTCAGGATGATAGCGGTAACAGCTGCCCCGCCGGCTTAACATACCTAGATATCGTGCCTCCTAATGTCGCTAACGCACAGGATGCGTGTTTTGAAGAAGTAACCGATCCGGTATTTCGTGAAACGACGGTTTGGACAAAAGACAGCGAGATTGAACAGAAATGTGATGACGATACTGACGTGAATGGCAACTGGCAGAGTCTGAATCCCGATGCAAATTCGCCGACGCATGTCGACTGTGAGCAGGACGTCACCCTCGGCTTAGGGGGAGACGGGCAAAGCGACATTTATCCGCAGAATAATGTGCTCAACGGCAATGAATACGGTGGAACGGAAGATACAAGCATCGATTGGGGGGACTCACCGGTCACCTTTTTCACCTCGCACTATATGGACTGGTTTCACGACGGCACGTTGATAGTTGATCGCACGCGCCTGGAGATCGCACAGGAAGTGGTGGCCACTATCATTGAGACCAATAAGAAGATCGATTTTGGTCTCATGGAGTTTAACCGCAGAGAAGGTGGCCGAATCGTGCATCGCATCATTAAGGATATGACCCAGGACCAACGTGACGATCTGGTCGACCTTGTCTATCTGACAGAAGATGCCGGCAGCACGCCCATGTGTGAGTCTATGTATGAGGCGTTCAACTATATTGCCGGTCGACCGGTAGAGTACGCTAATACGATCGAGACGGGCACCGATGGTGACGGCAATTTGTATGACGCGCTGGATAAAGACCCGCTTGCGGAAACGGCTCCTCTGGCGGCTACTGGCAGTGAATATATATCGCCGAATACCGACTGTGCTTACACATACGTCATTCTGATGACGGATGGCTTCCCTTTCCAGGACACAGGGGCCAACCAGAGAATCAAGGACTTGACGGGTAAAACCTGCAACAGCTACGAAAACTTTAGCGGTGACATGGAAGAGAACTGTTTGCCGCAACTGACCGAATACATGGCAAGCACCGATCTTGATGGAAACCCAGCTAACGGCGATCAGTTTGCTATTACCTACACTATTGGATTTGCCACCGATCAGCAGTTGTTAAGTGATGCTGCCGACAAGGGCGAGGGACTGTATTATACGGCCGACAATGCACAGTCGCTTACCGATGCATTCCAGAATGCGCTCACGGGCATCCTGTCCGGGGCGACCACGTTTACTTCACCCGCAGTAGCAGTAGATACCTTTACAAGGACGCAGAGTCGCAACGAGGTGTTCTATGCGATGTTTGAACCTTCTGCGAACGTGGATTGGGTAGGCAACATCAAGAAGCTTAAATTGGATTCTAATGCCATTCTCATAGACGCCAACGACGATCCGGCACTGAATTCAGCTACCGGTGCCATCAAGGATACGGCAACCACGATTTGGAGTACCGGAAACGACGGCGCTGCGGTTCAGCAAGGCGGCGTGGGTGCGCTGTTGGCGGCGCGTGATCCTGGCACCCGAGCGCTATATAGCAATACCGGGGTGGGAGGCGCGCTGGAAGCTTTCAATACAACGAACTTCACCTACGATGCGCTCGGTGAAGCCTCGGCAAGTGATTTTTATGCACTATTAGGCGCGAGCACCGAGGAGGCGGCGTTCGATCAGATTAAGTGGGCCCAGGGCTATGATGCGTATAACGCCGATGGTGATACCTCGAAAACAGATCCTCGATCCTGGATACTCGGTGACATCTTGCATAGCCAGCCACTGGTCATCAATTACGGCGCTTTGGGTAGTGCAACGGAAGCAGATCCTGATCTGAGATTGCTGGTGGGTTCGAACTCGGGTTTTGTCCACTTCTTTGGCAACACTGACGGCGTCGAGGATTGGGCGTTTTTCCCAAAGGAGTTGACCGAGATCTTGTACACCCGGCGAGTGAACGCACTTTCTAATGATCACGTGTACGGCATGGATTTGACGCCGGTTCCCTATATCTATGACGCCAACTTTGACGGCACGCTCGATGCCTCGGCTGGGGATAAAGTGTGGGCGTTCATGGGCATGCGTCGCGGGGGCAAGTCGATCTATGCACTGGATATCTCCAACCCGGATTCACCACGAAACCTGTGGCGCGTGGGCAAGGATACGGCCGGAATGGGCGAAATGGGCCAGACCTGGTCACTGCCTGTGGTCGCGAAGATTCCAGGCTATACCGATAGCAACGGCAAGTACAAACCTGTACTGATCTTTGGTGCGGGCTATGACGTCGATAAAGATCTCTCAGGGGTAGGTGCCGCAGATAATGAAGGAAGAGGTGTCTTCATCATTGATGCAGAGACCGGTGCGCTGGTGTGGAGCGTGACACCCGCCGGCAACAGTGCAACGAACTTATCTGAACCGGGACTGATTCATTCTGTTCCAGGGGCTGTTAGCGTGCTCGACAGCAACGCGGATGAGATTGTCGATCGCATCTACTTTGGCGATACCGGCGGAAACTTGTGGCGCGTTGACTTACCAGGCGACGCCTTGCCGTCTAGCAGTCAGGACACCTGGCAAATCAACCAGCTTGCGCTATTGAACGGTGGCACCGAGGTTTCCGACAGACGGTTCTTCAACGCTCCGGATGTGGTGCGGCTGCGTCTGGGCGGTCAGGCCATCGATGCATTGATTATCGGAACAGGCGATCGAACAAACCCGAATGCTACGGATGTGGACAACAGGGTCTACATGATTCGCGATAAGGCGACTGCACCCTACAGCACGGTGAGGCCTACGCCGACAGAATGTTTAGATCCCGATCTCATGGACTTCCGATGCGAGCTGCCGCTGACTGAAGGCAATCTGTTCAATATTACCAGCAACGTCATTAATACTGGCACGGAAGCCGAAGTGACTGCCGCGGTAGATGATTTAGGTAGGGCAAACGGCTGGATGTATGAGCTCGGATACACCGGTGAGAAGAGTCTGGCCAAAACGGTCACGATCAATGGTAGGGCCTTTGTGCCCACCTTTACTCCTGCCAGTGTGCTCTCGAACGCCAATAACTGCGTGCCATCTGCAGGCACCGGTCAGATGTATGTCTTTGACATTTATACGGGTGAGAGATCGGTGATTAATCTCGGCTCGATTATCCCGGACACACCGTCATTGCACTTTGCAGAGGACGGTACGATTCGCTTCCTGTTGCCGCCAGGTGCGCCCGCGTCCAGTGCATCGGCTCCTGGCATTATCGACTGTACCGGCGCAGTGTGTGATCTGAATGAATCGCTGCGACCCCCTTACGGCAACTACTGGTTCCAGGAGGGTTACGAATGATGTCTGCTCGCCTGGCCCGACCCGTTGTGAATCGCCCTATGGGGGGGTTCACTCTGATCGAGGTGATCATAGTAGTTGTAGTAGTTGGAATATTGATGGCGATTGGTCTGCCAGCCTATGAAAGCAGTATGCAGAAAAACCGACGTTCCGACGCAAAGGCAGCATTGATGGATGTGGCCAATCAGCAGGAGCAGTTTATGCTGGATCAAGGCACATACACCGACGATATGACGCAACTCGGATACCCTGCTGATCCTTATCTATCTGAAGAAGAGTACTACACCATCGACGCGACCGCGTGTACCGGCGGTACATTGACCCGATGCTTTCTGCTGACAGCGAGCCCGGTCGCGAGCAAGGCGCAGGCGAAAGACTCACGATGCACGCAGTTTTCGCTCGATTCAAACGGGTTGAAAGATGCTTTGGGAAGTGACCGAACTAACTGTTGGTAGCAAAGAAATGAGGACAAATGACATGCTGAAGAAATGGATTATCTCCCTGGCCGGATTGGCGACAGTAATATCAGCTGCTGCCGTGGCTGATCGAGAGTGGCCCGAGAAGGTCTATGATTGTCATGTGGCAACCATATCAGGCGCGTACGGTCTGGTCAGTATTCAGGCCTATTCCCAGCAAGCGGCTCGAGAAGGTGTTAAAGGGCTCACGGCGACAACCATGGCGGAGTCTACCGGCACAGCAGATCGGGTGATTCAGTGTATTGAACAGCGATCGGGAAGACGTTTTAGTGACAGCAGCTTTCAGGCCTGGTTCGAAACCTTAGAGGGCTAGTGTCTATCGTGCGCGAATGAATGCCACGCGGCGCTAGATGAGATAACGACTCCTTGGCAGGTCTGGGGCACTTATACGATAAAACAGCGATCGAAATCGGTCGCTGTTTTTTTGTTGCGACCTAGTCGCAGTAGTGGGCGATAGCCGCTTGCGCGTGCTCGCGTTGCTGCGTCTTTTCTTCCTCATTCAAGAAGCGAAAGCTGCCATTGCCGTCGGGCACCCTGATGCGCGCATAGGAGTTGAGGGTTTCCAGGTTACCTCGGGCAGCAGCGCAGGCCTCGGGATCTTTGGTGGATTCTGCCGCGGCCGTCTGTGTCGGTTGCTGGCTGGGGGTGGTTTGCGTTTCGTCTGAGCCGGCTGAAGATTGGTCCGGGGCAGTTGCACCCTCCACCGTTTCATTCGTCCGTGTCCGGATTTCGTCGTATTGGATGCCGGGCGGCGGCGGCCTGTCGCTGTTGACCGGCGTACCGGTTTCATCGATCCAGCGATAGTAGGTACTGTCTGCCGCCGTGACCCAGATAGGTGACCCCATCGCGAGCACCGCGGCGGCAAGCGTGCCTTTAACGGTTATTAATTTCACTGGTTTCGCCCCCCTAAAGGCTTGTTTATACACGTAAAACTACCGCGAATGACGCCTCGTGAGCAATCGAACTTACGACTTTTATACAAAAAGCTGGAGCGGTGAATGTTACCCCACACAGCTTTGATCGCGTCTATCCACGAACTTCGGGCAGCAGTACACTGTCAATACGTTGTCTAGTTCAATGAGTTAAGGAAGCGCAATGACGTTACACGAGTCAGTTAAGGAGTATTACGGCAAGACCTTGTCGGGTAGCGAAGACCTTAAAACCGATGCCTGCTGCACGCTTGATGATACCCCTGCGTTCCTACGGCCAGTATTGGCAAAGATCCATCCAGAGGTAGCAAAGCGCTACTACGGGTGCGGACTGGTCCTACCGGAAGCTATTGCCGGCCTCGACGTGCTGGATCTGGGTAGCGGTGCGGGCAGGGATGTGTTCGCGCTGGCTGCGCTGGTGGGCGAGCGCGGCTCTGTGACCGGCGTAGATATGACGCCTGAACAGCTCGCCATAGCCAGGGAATTTGAGCAATACCATGCGGAAACCTTCGGTTACAGTCAGCCCAACACGACCTTCCATCAGGGTTATATCGAGCGCCTGAATGAATTGAACCTCGCAGATGAGAGTTTTGATCTCATTGTATCTAACTGCGTGCTGAACCTTTGCCCGGATAAAGCAGCTGTGCTGCGAGAGGCTCATAGACTATTGAAAAGCGGCGGCGAAATGTACTTCTCGGATGTTTATGCCGATCGGCGTATTCCTGCTGAACTACTCGCTGACCCTGTACTGCATGGTGAATGCCTTAGCGGCGCGCTGTACTGGAACGATTTTCTTAGGCTCGCCAAACGCGCAGGTTTTGATGATCCGCGGTTGGTCAACGATAGACCTTTGGCAATTGATGACACCGAGGTACAGGCGAAGGTGGGCGATATTACGTTTTTTTCTGCAACCTGGCGCTTGTTTAGGCTAGATAACCTGGAGCCTTCCGCAGAGGACTACGGCCAGGCAGTGGTATACCTGGGTACGGTGGAGCAGCATGGCGAGACGCTGGAACTGGATAAAACCCATCGCTTCCCCATCGGTGAGCGCGTACCGGTTGATAGCAATACCTTTCGCATGCTTGCGGAATCACGTTTTGCCAGGCATTTCTCATTTGAGGGTTCTATGGACAGCCATTTGGGCGTATTTCGGCAGACTGGCTGCGAGATCCCTTTTGATCAGGTTGCGGCCAAGCTTGCGAGCAAGTGCTGTTAAATTCAGGGTCTTAGCTGCCTGGTCTCGGCGTCACATCACAGTGAATGAGTGGTTTTTGTATCCTTAGCGGGTGTTTATCACAACGCGTAGGTAAGGCTCCTCGATAGCGCTGAAACTTCGCGCATTGGCACAGTCTTGGCGATAACAGCGGTAGTTTCAAATGCAGCGACCTCAGCCTTGTGGGTATCAAGCAGGTGAAAGCGCTATGAGCGCGCAAGCTGCTGTTGTAATTGATGCAGACCGCTCAGCCTCTTCCAATAACCGGTATTAATGCCCGTGCTCCATCGCGTTTTATTTGACGGATAACCGCTGTTCGATAGTCGGCTACCACTCTCGCGCCCTCCACTGCAGGAAATGCCCAGAGCACCTGGATGATGTCCTGGATGAGATAGACCCGTGAAATGCCCTGATAAATGCTGAGGTAAGAGCCAACCATGGCAGTGAGTGAACGGGTTAAGTGCATGTAATCGCTGCGTACCACGATACCCTGCCGGCTCAGCGCGGTGGCCAGGTTAATGCACAGCTCCAATCGGTTGATTAAGCCCTCCTGCCCTTCCTTATGAAGGGTGATACCAAAATCAATACCCAAAGGCTGTAGCTTGGATTCCTTCAGAATCTTTCTGACGCTCCTGGTGAGTGTTTTCTTAGACTTGAGCATTTTTTCCCGATCAGTGCCCAGTTCGATAATCGCATCCACTACAGCGTCGGGATTGCCGGCCAGTACAGCCTGCATGTAGCTTAGCGCGGGTCGCCAAACGGTGCTGATGTCGACTGTATTTCCCCAGTCTATCAAGTAGAGCCGATCGGCGTTCGCAACCAGTATATTTCCTGGATGCAGGTCGCCGTGAAACTCCTGGTAAACAAAAAGATGCGAGATCACGGTGTGTAAAAATGCACGGCCGACCTTGCGCTGCGCCCTTATCTCTTTGCGCTTGCGGCGCGCGCTGACGGACTTGAACGCACTGGTCAGGCTCGCGGCTTCATCGACAAATTCCATTTCGATGATGCGTCTAGTGCCGTGGTAAACCTCAGGTACATGCCATTGCCTGGCGTTACCTGCGCGCAGCGCGAAACGTTCCTGGTTGACGGCTTCGGCCTCAAAATCCAGCTCTTCGCGAAAGCCCTCCACAAACACATCCACCTGCTCCAGCCAGGAAGATAAAAAGGGTGACAGCTTGGAGTGGGGTGCCCAGTACTGGCTGCTGAGAATGGCAATTTTGATCACGGTTTTGCCGATCAGAAACTCCCGCTCTAGGTTGTGCCTGCCCACTTTGACCACCACCGGTGTGAGTATGCTCTTGCCGTGGCCGTCCACCATGGGCTTTTGTGCGAGGTAAACGGAGGCGATGGAACCTGATTTGATAGGCTGGGTAGCGTCGAAGCCGTAGTACCGCTGGTTGGGCAGCTCGCCGTAGCATTCAAGAAACGCTGCCTCGACCTCCTTGGCGGTCATGGGCTCCACGTCCTCCTGGAACACGGCCAATGCCTTGGCGATCTCCTCGGGTAAAAAATCGGAGCTGGCGGCGGCGACCTGTGCCATCTTGATAAAGAAGGGGCCAAATTCACGCACCATTTGCGCGACCACTTCCGCCTGCGCTTGAAAATCGTCCGGGTCCGTATTGAAAAACTGTCGCACATAGCGCAATGCGCCAATCTGCCGCCGAAATATCACCAGATCGTCGCGGATGACCCGTGTATTGCCAAGAATCTCGCGCATGCGTTTGTCGTTAACGCGACGTAGATCCTTCATCTGGTTGATCACCTGGGTGATCAGGGACTCATAGGCAGTTAAGAAAATGCGCAGCACATCCAGGCTGATTTCGCCTAGACCGCGCAGCTCTGGCTCGCTCATCAGCTCATTAAAGAACTTCCAGAACTCATCGGTGAGTTGCGGTGGGATAGGCACCACGCTTCGAGCGGTCACTTGATCGACCAAGAAGCGAATCAGGTTTTCCGTACTTCTTTCGTTGGGCAGCAGATTCTCGCTGCGCATGCGCGTGGTAAGGCCGCGTAGCTGATGGTTGAGCGGGTGCTGTTGCAGCGCCAGGAACAGTTCATCGAGAGCGAAGTGCAGCTCCTCTTCCGTAACGTCCTGTCGTCGGTTGATGAGCTCCACAAGCGGTAGCATTGAGCGATAGATACGCGTCATGCCCACAGTGAATTCACTTGTGGAGCGCATCAGCTTGACCGTGCCGTCTTTTAGGGCCGGCAGCACTTCTTCAAGCTTGAGATATTCGTCTATCGCGACCGGCTTAACCTGTCTCGCCAACAAAGACTCCTCTCTGGTTTACCGAGCGCACCAGGGTTCGTATTCAGGTTGGAGTTCATCTGCTATTTGCGTGTCTGCTTTGAGACATCTTTAGCAGCAAAGAGCATTCTCGCCTATTCACCCGGCCACGACAAGGCTGATAAGCTGGGCAATTATGACTCTGGGTTGTACAAAAGCAGTAATAACGTGTTCTCTTTGGGCATTCATCTCAATACGCCGACTCTTTGCATGACTGATTCATCTACACCAACGACACCTGAAGAGGCCGCTCGCCTTATGCGCTGGGCAGTGCAGGCGTCCGTCGTGGTTGCTATCGCGTTGATCGCTGTAAAGCTGGTTGCCTGGTTTTACTCAGGATCCCTTAGCTTACTGGCGACGCTGGTTGATTCCTGTATGGATTTACTGGCTTCTCTGTTTAGCCTGGTAGTGGTCAGGAGAGCGCTGTCTCCTGCCGATGCGCATTATCGGTTTGGGCATGGCAAGTTTGAGCCGCTTGTCGGGTTGATCCAGGCAGCTTTTTTAGCTGGATCAGCCGTTTTTCTATTGTTTGAAGGCATACGTCGCGTTATCAGTCCAGAACCGCTGGCAGCCTTTGGCCTTGGCATCGGTATCATGATTTTCGCAATCTTCCTGACAGGAGGATTATGGCTGTTTCAGCGCTACGTAACCTCGCGTACAGGGTCTGTTGCCATGCAGGCCGCCTCTGTGCACTACCGTGCAGATGTCGTGGTGAGTTTGAGTGTCATTGCGTCACTGATATTGTCTGCGAATGGATTGAGATTCTTTGATACGCTTTTTGCTCTGGCGATCGCCGCCTACATATTCTATGGCGTCTGGGATATTGTCGTGCAGTCATTGCAGCAGCTTCTAGACCGAGAGCTCCCCGACGCGCAGCGCGAAGATATTACTCGCGTGGCTCTAGAGCATAAGCAGGTCCTGGGTATGCGTGATCTGCGCACGCGCCGATCTGGTCTAACGGCATTCATGCAACTGCACATCGAACTGCGAGATGAGCTGACGCTGTTGCAAGCACATCGAGTTGGGGACGAGGTGGAAGCCAACTTGCGTCAGCGATTTCCTGATGCGCAAATTATGATTCGCTTCGATGCCGCATCAGCTGTGCGCGATTTGCCCGAGAAGTAGCAATCGGCAAAGCGATCCATCGGTGTCCCTCCGTAAGTCTGATAGACTGCGCATCCCAGGTAAGTCGGTAGGTCAGCGATCTATTCAACCCACGATGGATGCTATCGAATCCCAATCAGCGTTAGCGCCTGAAGACGCCGCGAGTTTAATGCGCCTGGCAACCTACAGTGCAGTGTCTGTTGCCGTCGTATTGATTTCTGCGAAGGCGATGGCATGGCTCTATTCCGACTCGCTCAGTTTGCTGGCGACACTGGTCGATTCCTGCATGGATGCGCTAGCTTCAATGATTAATTTACTTGCGGTAAGAAAAGCATTGTCTCCTGCCGACGCGGAGCATCGCTTTGGGCACGGTAAATTTGAGCCATTGGCTGGTCTTGGTCAGGCTGCCTTTGTCGCCGGTTCGGCGGTTTTTCTCGTAGTGGAGGGCATTCGTCGCATTATCACACCACAACCTTTGGAGGCATTTAGTTTGGGTATTGGGGTGATGCTCTTCGCTATGGCAGCCACAAGCGCCCTGCTACTTTTTCAGCGACATGTTGTCAGACGCACAGGGTCGCTGGCGATACATGCCGATTCCTTACACTATCGTACAGACCTGATTGTTAGTGCCAGCGTTATCGTGTCGTTAGTACTGGCCGCCTTCGGTTGGGAAGGATTTGATGCCCTGTTCGCAATGGCGATTGCGCTGTATATTTTTTACAGCGCCTGGTCCATAGCCAAACAGTCTTTAGATCAACTGCTGGATCGTGAGCTACCTGATGCTCAGCGTGAAGACATCATTCGCTTGACTCTGGAACATGGCTTGGTGCGAGGTATGCATGATCTACGCACGCGGCGTGCCGGGATTACGGCCTTTATGGAACTGCACATCGAGCTCGATGACGATCTAAGCCTGCTACAGGCGCATCAAGTGGGTGTTGAAGTGAAGGCGAAACTGCAGGAACAGTTTCGGCCTGCAGAGATATTGGTCCATATTGATCCTGCCTCCGTGGCGCGGGATCTGCCTGCGAGAGATTTTCCGCTCTAAGGGATGCAAAAAAGAGCAAACAGAAGCGGTGTATGAAAGTACGGTGATGAATCAGCCGTACTGTTCCCTGAGTACGCGTTTCAGAACCTTGCCGGCAGGATTGCGCGGTATCACTTCGATAAAAATCACTTTTTTGGGAAGTTTGAAGCGCGATAACTTTTCACCGCAGAATGCGATAAGGTCTTCCTCGCTCGCCTTGCTTTCATCTCCTGCGACGATGGCACAGGGCACCTCACCCCATTTGTCGTCGGCCAGCCCAATAACCGCAACCTCGCGCACTGTCGGGTGACTGAGGATCACGCTTTCTATTTCTGCTGGATAAATGTTCTCGCCGCCAGAAATGATCATATCCTTGATGCGATCTTTGATATAGACGAAACCTTCTTCATCTATCTCCGCAATATCCCCAGTACGGAACCAGCCGTCGACAAAGGCTTCCGCTGTGGCCTCTGGGCGATGCCAGTATTCCTTCATGACTGAAGGTCCGCGGATGACGACCTCACCGGTACCATGGCTGCTGATATTGCCATCTTGATCGCAGACCCTTAGCTCGGTAAACATATTAGCGGCCCCGGCCGAACCTAATCTGTCTAGCGCATGTTCGGGTAGCAGAAAGGTACCGGCCCCGCCGGTTTCGGTGAGACCATAGGCCTGTATCACTTGCATACCTTTATCATCATAGATTTCCAGCACCGATTTCGGCATGGGAGCGGCGCCGGTGATGAAACCCCGAAAATGATCTGACTGAAACGCCGCAAACTCGGGAACCTGGCGCATGAAATTCAGAATGGCCGGCACGGATCCGCTTGTGGTTGCGCGTTCTTCCCGGATAAGATCCCAGGCCGCTGCAGGGTCAAAATCTGGCATGGAGATTATCGTGCAGCCTCTGATGATAAGTGAAATTACGCTGGTGAGTGCCGCGACGTGAAATAGCGGCAGAGGCATCAACATCCTGTCCTGATAGCGAGTATCCATGGTGGTTGCCCAGCCCAGAGCAGCCCAGCTTATTGTCTGATGCGAATGCACCACACCTTTGGGTAAGCCTGTCGTGCCCGAGGTGTACATGATAAGGAGGCTGTCGTCGCCGCCTGAACGGATCTTGGGCTCGGCGCTGGATGCTTTCGTTAACAGGTCTGTTAGTGTTGCATCATCAGCCGCTGTAGCGCCGAAGGCGATCCACGTGTCAATACTCAGCGGGTAGTCATTACTCGCCTTTATGCCGGCGACGAGTTCATTAAAAGCGTCACTATATAGCAGCGCTTTGGAGCCGGAATCAGAAAGAATAAATGTGAGTTCAGCTGCTGTAAGCCTGGTATTCAGGGGTACGATCACCACGCCTAGTTTCGCCGCTCCGTAATACAGTGCAACAAATTCAGCGCAGTTGTGCAGCAACAGGGCTAAGCGATCGCCCTTACGCAAGCCGCATGCTGCGAGCACGCCGGCGCAGCGGTTGCTGTAGGCGTTGAGCTCAGCATAGGACAGTCGCGTCTCGGTGCTGGGTTCAATGTAGCTTTCCAGTTCGGGCGACAGCAGCGCTCTTTGGCTTAGCTGCAGGCCCAGATTGACCTTCATATCGATCCCTCGAAGCCAGTGATCCAGTCCGGATATCAGTTCATTGCTATGTAATCACTCTCAGTCTGGTTCGATCCTGTATCCGCACGAGCGAGGCTTTGAATCTATCATGACTGGTTAGCGTCGTATGAGTATAGTCAGCCGATCAACAATCGTCCTCAAGCTTATCCACCGCTTGTTGAACAAGGTATAAAAACGGCATAAAAAAACGGGCCATAGGCCCGTTCAAACGAGGAAAATGTCGGGTGGCCTAGAGAGCACCCGTACTCGAGAACTAGAATGAATACAGCACACGCGCAAAGGCGTTAATGCCATAGCCGGGCAGGCGTTCGCCTCGTTCGATATCCGGGTTATTTACCCGATTGTAACCATTAAGATGATTCTCGTATTCGTTGTCGAACAGGTTGTCCACGCCCGCGGCTAGCTGCAGTGCAGCGGTGGCCTGCCAGGTACCGCTTATATTGACGATGCCGTAACCGGAAGTGGTTTGTTCAAAATTGGTTTCGCTGACATCATCTTGCTCGGCGTACAGGACTGACTCAATCGATGCACTCCAATCGGGCTGAGCATAACTCAAACGGAAGGTCGCATTGGGCGGAGCGATGCGGTAGAGGTTATCGTTAATGTCATCGCGTTCGCCGCGCACATAGTTGAGGATACCGGATACTGCCCAATTTCGATTGATCTGATAAGACCAATCCATGTCAAAGCCGTAGATTTCCGCGTCCACATTGTTGAACTCGAGTGGTGGCGGATTGTTGGTACCATTCATCATGTTCATCATTTGTACAAACATGATGGCGGCTTGATTGGTGCTCGGCGTACCTTGAATATAGTCGTCGATCTTGCTGTAGAACAATCGAGGCGACAGCACCAACGCGCCGTCGTTGTAGTCCAAACCTATCTCTACCTGATTGGCGGTTTCGGCATCTAAATCCACCGTGCCTGTGTATGTGCGCCCGTCAGCCAGGCCAGCGGTTGCCTCAAGCGGCAACCACAGATAGCGCTCCTGATAGCTTGGCGAACGGTTCTTGCGCGCTAAGCCCAAGTACCAGCTGCTGTTATCGGTGGCGGCATACCACACCTTGGCCACAAGATCGATATTGTCATCGTCCTGGCTGCGCTGTGCATTGTTAAAGTTATCCCGCAGCATCATCGCCGGTGGCATCATCATAGCGGGTGCGCCATTGACTTGCCCCGCATCCATGCTTACGCGGTTGTAACGCACGCCGACTTCGGTACTCCATTGGGTATTAAAGTTTTGCTCTCGCTCAATGAACGCCCCCAGTACTTCGCGCTCTGCGTCGTTGAAGTTCACGACGAAAAACATCGGGTTGTTAGGGTTGGAGATATTGGAGTCGTGCGATGAGCCGAAGCCGTCGACACCCACGCGCCACTCGCCGTTTGCATCGCGCCGATCGCCCTGGACTTTAAAGCCGATGTTTTCACTCTCGGCTTTGTTGCGGCGCCACATGCCTGCCATGGGCGGCGGGCGCATTTCGTAGTTGGTCATCGCGTGGCGTAAATCGCTGCCGTAGAGCGTGAGTGCGATATCCGTATCAGCGCTTGCCTCGAAGTTGTAGGCCACGTTGTATAGGTCGCCACGGATGTACTGGATATCCATAGGCAGCGCAGGAGTGCCGGTCTCACCCGTGTCGTTAAAACCATAATCCAGCTGTAAAGTGTGCGGTCCTGTGCGGAATCCATAACCGATGTCATAGCGCTGGCGCTCGTATTCCGTGGGGCGAATCTTACCGCCCGAGAAATCTGCGTTATCGCCGCTCTCGGTCAGGGCAGCAACCTTGAAACGATGCTGATCATTACTTGCGTACACATTGGCGTTCAGGTTGTAACCACTGTTAACAGATTGAGCACTGGTGATGAAGCGTCCAGTCACATCAAAGTCGCTGCTATTGGTGAAGCGGCCTTTGTTAACCTTGGCGTCCACGGCACCACCGATGGATTCCTGGGCTACGCTCACGGGTACTATGCCGCGATAGACCTCCAGTGACTCCAGCTGGCTTCCGACAACATAAGAAATAGGTGGGTCCATCCAGTTTGGCCCTGATGGTGCGAGTTGGTTGCCGTCGATCGACGTTGCTACGCGGGAGCCGTACATGCCGCGATACTGCGGAATACCCGTCAGCGGCCCATTGCTATTCACGTTAGCGCCAGGTGCCTCTTTTAGCAGCTGGGCGACGTCCGGAGAAATATTCAGTGCGTTGGTGATGTCAATGGTGCGGGTGGAGTGAGTGGCGGTCACTATCACCTCTTCAAGCTGATCTGCGACAACGGACAATGAAGCCAGCGCGACCGCTGCCCCCAATACGCACTTGCGAGTTAACATCAAAATCTCCTGAGACAACCGTTACTAACGAGACCTAATTATAATTAGGCCTTGCAAAGGTATGGTGTGGCATGTTGTCGCACCATCTCATCGGTAGCCCGGGCGTGTCAGAGACCAGCGGAGATCAAAAAGATACTTGAGCGAAAGCAAAACATACTGTATGTTCAAATTGGTAGGGAAGCTCGCCATTCGGTGGACGTTTCTGTGGGAAATCCAACTATTACAAGCGTTGACCAGTTATTTGGCGATGCGAGATAACAGCGAATTAGCGAGGCAAATCTGTGACTGATCTTGACCAATTCCGCCAAGAAACCCGTTCGTGGTTGCATGCAAACTGTCCCGAGAGCATGCGCACTCCCGCCCGAGGATTTGATGATTTTTATGCCGGTGGTCGCAATCCGGAAATCGGTCATCCGGACCAGAAACTGTGGTGCGATCGCATGGCCGAGCGTGGCTGGACGGTGCCCCATTGGCCGAAAGAGTACGGTGGCGGCGGACTCAGTAAAGATGAAGTGAAAGTTCTGCGCCAGGAGATGATGCGAATCTCCGCTCGCTCACCGTTGGAAAGCTTCGGCATCTCAATGCTAGGGCCCGCGCTTTTGAAGTTCGGCAATGAAGAGCAAAAGCAGGAGCACCTCCCGAAAATTGTTCGCGGTGAAATCCGCTGGTGCCAAGGCTATTCCGAACCCAACGCGGGTTCCGATCTCGCCAGCCTCGCTACCAAGGCGGAGGATAAGGGTGATCACTACCTGATAAATGGACAAAAAGTCTGGACATCCTATGCCGATAAGGCCGATTGGATATTTTGTCTGGTACGCACGGATAATAGCGGCAGCAAGCATGAGGGCATTAGTTTCATCTTATTTGACATGGCGGACCCTGGCGTCACTACTCGCCCTATCAAGCTGATCAGCGGTTCCTCCCCCTTCTGTGAAACGTTTTTTGACAACGTCAAGGCTGAAAAACGCAATTTGATTGGTGAGGTAGGCAAAGGCTGGACAATTGCCAAATATCTGCTGACACATGAGCGTGAAATGATTTCCGGCTTCGGCACTGCTGTGGGTCAATCCGTGGGCGAGATCGCTGTGGATACTATCGGTTTAGACGTCAGCGGTAGACTCGCCAACGGGGTGTTGCGCCACGCTGTGGCTCAATATCAGCTCGATACACTCGCGTTTACTACGACTCTTGCGCGGGTGGGAGATGAAGCGAAAGCGGGTCAGGGCTTGGGTGCAGCCTCGTCTATCTTCAAGTACTACGGGACTGAGCTGAATAAGCGTCGCAATGAATTGACGGTTGCAGCCCTGGGCGAGAGCGGTTTGGGATGGGATGGCGAGGTATACAGCGACGGCAAAGTTTGTCGTGATTGGTTGCGTTCCCGAGCGAACTCCATTGAAGGTGGAACATCTGAAGTGCAGTTGAACATTATTGCCAAGCGAGTGCTTGGTTTGCCTGACGCATAGGCGGCAATCTAAACAGGAATAACGAACGATGGCACTTGTATTAAACGAAGAGCAGGTAATGCTCAAGGATGCGGCGGCGGGATTTTTATCGGAGAAGGCTACCGTGGCACATTTGCGAGCGCTGCGTAATGAGCGGAACGCTCAGGGTTTCTCCAACGAGACCTGGGTCGAGATGGCGCAAATGGGCTGGGCGGGCATCGCTATCCCCGAGCAATACGGTGGCTCGGGTTATGGATATACCGGCCTTGGATTAGTGCTGGAGCAAGTGGGCCGCAATCTCAGCGCAAGTCCGCTGCAGTCTAGCGTGCTGATAGCGGCTACGATCATATCAGAGCTGGGCAGTGCGCAGCAGAAGCAAGCACTGTTGCCGGCTATTGCAGCAGGCACACTGAAGATGAGCCTGGCGCTGCAAGAAGGGCATCATCACGCTCCACTTAACAGTATGGCAACCGCAACGCGCGATGGCGACGATTTCCTCCTCTCGGGTACGAAAGTTATGGTGCTGGATGCTACGTCTGCAGAACGCTTTATCGTCGTTGCTCGCTCATCCGGCACGGTAGGCGATGAGCAGGGTCTCAGCGCTTTTGTGATCGACGCTGGTAGCAGTGGCCTAAGCCTGCAGAATCGAGAGATGGTGGATTCTCGCAATGTTGGCGCACTAACCTTGGACAACGTGCGGGTAGCAGCCGCTGATCTTCTGGGTGAGGAAAATCATGCGTGGCCAGGATTGAGTCGCGCTCTGGACATTATCAATATTGGCTTGTCAGCCGAGTTGCTTGGCTTGTCGGCTGAGGCGTTTGAGCGCACGGTGGCCTACCTTAAGGAACGCAAACAGTTTGGTCAGGCTATCGGCTCTTTCCAAGGGCTGCAGCACCGGGCTGCGGAACTGTTTGCCGAACTCGAGTTAGCGCGCTCTATCGTACTGAAAGCACTGCATGCTATTGATGCCGCCGAGGAGGATCTCGCCCTGATCGCGAGCGCTGCCAAGGCAAAGCTGTGTGAAGTAGCGCAGCGAGCCACTAACGAAGCGGTGCAAATGCACGGTGGTATTGGCATGACCGACGAGCACGACATCGGCTTTTTTATGAAGCGAGCGCGAATGGCGCAGCATGCATTTGGCGACTATTACTATCATTTGGATCGCTATGCCCGGCTGAACGGTTTTTAGCCGATTCACATAGGATCAATCCAGCGCCGACAAACAAACGTTCTTGCTGCGGTATGACCAGGCGATGACAGAATTGCGAAATACAGAGGAAAACACGAAATGGATCTTGGAGTAAGCAAAAAAGTCGAGCCGATTCTGGCAGATGTCAGGGCGTTTATGGAATCAGAGATCGCTCCCGTAGAAGGCGAATACCTGAGCGAGATCGGTGTGGGTGACCGTTGGCAGTTTACCGAACGTCAGACAGAGATTATGGAAAGCCTGAAGGATAAGGCACGATCGCGCGGCTTGTGGAATTTCTTTCTGACCGATGGCGAAGGTGGCTCGGGCCTCAATACGGTCGAATACGCGTATCTCGCTGAGGAAATGGGCAAGTCGCATATCGCGGCTGAGGTCTTTAACTGTTCCGCGCCAGATACGGGCAATATGGAGGTGCTGCACAAGTACGGCAGTGAAGCTCAGAAAAAGCGATGGCTTGAACCGCTTCTGAACGGTGAGATTCGCTCCGCTTTTGCTATGACCGAGCCAGGGGTGGCTTCGTCGGATGCAACCAATATCGGAACCTCTGCTGTCCTGGATGGCGATGAGTGGGTCATCAACGGCGAAAAGCACTATATTTCCGGCGCGGGAGATCCCCGTTGTAAGATTATGATCGTCATGGTGAAGACCGATCCGGACGCGCCAAAACACGCTCAGCAGTCTCAGATTTTGGTACCTATCGATGCGCCTGGCTTCGAGAATCTGCGCCCAATGCACGTGTTTTCTATGGACGATGCGCCCCATGGCCATATGCACCAGAAATACACGAATGTCCGGGTCCCCAAAGACAACATCATATTGGGGCCCGGCAGAGGATTCGAGATTTCTCAGGGTCGTCTCGGGCCTGGCCGCATACACCACTGTATGCGCGCGATTGGAGCGGCGGAAAAAGCACTGAAACTCATGTGTGAGCGCGCCGTATCGCGCCAGGCATTCGGTAAACCGTTAGCGCGGCTGGGCGGTAATGTGGACATCATTGCCCAGGCACGTATGGACATTGAACAGGCAAGATTGCTGACGCTGAAAACCGCCTGGATGATGGACAACGTTGACCCCAAACAGGCGCGGGTCTGGATTTCCATGATCAAGACGGTGGTACCGAACACTGCGATAAGAATTGTCGATCAGGCAATTCAGATGTTCGGAGCGCTCGGCGTGTCCCAGGATACGCCGCTGGCCGTGATGTATATGGGGCAGCGCACGCTGCGTCTGGCTGACGGGCCTGACGAGGTACATCGCATGGTGGTCGGTCGTAACGAACTGCGGCAATACGCTGAGCAAATGGCTGTGAATGCGACATTTAGAGACGGTTGATTGACTGGTGGCAGCGAGCTCGGCGGACGCAGTACAGTATCATCGGTACGGTTGGGGCGTGCAGCTGCGTATGCTTTTGGTCGGCGATGCCAGCTCCTCTTGCTCCCTGCATCGATCGCTCTTGAACTATTACCTAGGCGCAGTGACTAAAGCAGCGCAGTGGCTACCCAGCGCCTGAACAGAGTAAGAAATATCCGCTGCTTTCGCCGCCTCCGTTTGAGCGTGGTCGGTGCACATAAAATCTCTATCGGACTACTGGCAGCTATTGGCGACAAAGCGACAGCTGCAATCGCGCTGCGGTGAACTACACTTTCTGGATTTAAATCGTTAAATATGGAGGAGAACAAGATCATGGCAATAAAAATCGTACCCAAGGATGAGATGGTCGACGCCATTGGTACTGAGTTTGAGCCGGGTGAGTGGATAGAGATAGGACAGGACCGGATCAACACCTTCGCCGACTGCACGGAGGATCATCAGTTCATTCACGTAGATGAAGAAAAAGCTGCCGAAACACCGTTTGGAGGCACCGTTGCACACGGGTTCCTGACACTGTCTCTGCTCACGAAAATGATCGAAGGTCAGGGTCTGATCCCTGAAAACATTGTGATGGGCCTGAATTATGGATTCGACAAGGTTCGTTTTTTAACCCCCGTACGAGCCGGTAAGCGAGTTCGGGCGCATGTCACCATCGCAAATGTGGATCGCAAGGACGAGAACCGCTTTCTCGTCAAACAGGCCGTATCGGTTGAGATAGAGGGAGAAGAAACTCCCGCACTTGTTGCCGAGTGGCTGGGCATGCTGATAACGGCTTGAATCGGCGGGTGGAGAAGCCGCATCTTTTACTAACAATCCAAACAATGCTCGAGGAAGACTAGCAATGACTATTCGTTATGATGGAAAGGTCGCAATCGTGACCGGTGCCGGCCAGGGTTTGGGGCGCAGCCACGCCGTTGAATTGGCTAAACGTGGCGCCAAAGTAGTGATCAACGATTTAGGTGGCGCCAAAGACGGTACTGGTGGTTCTAGCGAGGCGGCCAAGGCCGTAGTCGCCGAGATTGAAGCGCTGGGTGGCGAAGCGATTGCCAATGGTGCAAACGTGGCCAAGTTCGATGAGGTTGAGGCCATGGTCAAACAAACCATGGAACAGTGGGGTCGTGTGGACATTCTCGTAAACAATGCCGGGATTTTGCGCGACAAGAGTTTCGCGAAAGGTGATTTGGGTGACTTCGCTCTGGTGCTGGATGTGCATTTGATGGGTACGGTGAATTGCACTAAAGCCTGCTGGGACATTATGCGTGATCAGGGCTACGGTCGAGTTGTTGTCACCACGTCGTCCAGCGGCTTGTATGGAAATTTCGGTCAGTGCAACTACGGTTCAGCGAAGATGGGTGTGATTGGCTTAATGAACACCCTGGTTCAGGAAGGGGCTAAGTATGATATTCGTGTCAACGCATTGGCACCCACCGCAGGCACCCGGATGACCGAAGGGCTAATACCGGAGAAGGCCTTCGAGCTGCTCACTCCTGAGACTGTTACACCAGGCGTGTTATACCTGGTAAGCGAAGATGCGCCAAACCGCACGATTCTCGCCGCTGGTGCAGGCGCGTTTGCGGTGGCCAAGATTGTCGAAACGGACGGTACATGGTTACCTCCTGAGCAACAGACACCCGAGGGAATCGCCGCGCACTGGGACGCGATTACCGCAACGGACGGTGAAACAGTTCCTCAAGCGGGCTTTGAGCAAACCATTAAGTTTACTGCCAAGGCCGCTGAAGGTCTGGGCATCAAACTGGATTAACGACGTACTCGCACTGCCGAAATCGGCGTAGCGCAACACATGGAGAAAAGAACAGATGAGAGAAGCAGCGATAGTCGCCACAGCACGTACTCCGATTGGTAAAGCCTACCGCGGGGGATTCAATAACCTGGCAGGTGCCACACTGGGTGCAGCTTCAGTCACAGAGGTAGTCAAGCGCGCCGGGATTGACCCTGAACGGGTCGAAGATGTGGTTATGGGGTGCGCGCTGCAACAGGGCGCCACCGGGCAGAATATCGCCCGTCAGATTGCGGTACGGGCGGGGCTGCCCATCACGACTGCTGGCATGAGCATCGATAGACAGTGTTCCTCTGGCCTTATGGCTGTGGCTACCGCGGCTAAGCAGGTGATGTACGACGGCATGGATTGTGTGGTCGGCGGCGGTCTTGATTCCATATCCCTGGTGCAGAACGAACATATGAATCTGCATCGCATGGTGGATGAAGAACTGATGGCGATCGATCCAAACTACTTCATGCCAATGTTGCAAACTGCTGAGGTAGTGGCAGATCGCTATAACATTTCCCGAGACGCGATGGACGAATATGGTTGTCAGTCGCAACAGCGGACTGCAGCGGCGTATGAAGCGGGTAAGTATGACGATGAGCTAGTACCGGTCACCTGCACCCGCACTGTATGGGACAAGGAGACAGGCGAAGCATCAGAAGCGGAAGGCACCGTTAGCCGTGACGAGGGGATTCGTGCCACTACCCTGGAAAGCCTACAGGGCCTGAAAACCGTCATCGATGGCGGCACGATTACGGCGGGTAACGCCTCCCAGCTTTCGGACGGTTCTTCCGCGCAGCTGGTGATGGATGCAAAAGTGGCGGAACAAGAAGGGCTGGAGCCACTCGGTTTCTATCGAGGTATGGCCGTTGCCGGCTTGGCACCGGATGAGATGGGCATTGGTCCTGTGTTCGCGGTGCCAAAGTTGCTGAAACAACACGATCTCAGTGTTGATGACATCGGCCTTTGGGAGCTCAATGAGGCCTTTGCCGTGCAGGTCATTTACTGCCGTGATCAACTGGGTATAGACAACGACAAACTCAACGTCAATGGCGGTGCCATTTCTATTGGCCACCCTTATGGTATGAGCGGATCACGAATGGTGGGTCACGCCTTGATTGAGGGTAAGCGGCGCGGCGTCAAATATGTGGTCGTCACCATGTGTGTGGGGGGCGGTATGGGTGCGGCTGGCTTGTTTGAAGTCGCCTAGTGCAGTACAAGTCAATGCGGCGCCTACGGGCGCCGTTGTTTTTTGTATCCAATACAAGTGGAGTAGCGAATGAAAGCAGTTGTCTGTAAGGAACACGGTATGGCCGACAAGCTGGAGCTGGTCAGCGATTGGGCCGAGCCCGAGCCGGGTGATAGCGATATTGTAATTGGCGTTAAGGCCGCAGGCTTGAATTTCCCTGACGTACTGGTGATACAAAACAAGTATCAGATGCAACCCGACCTGCCTTTCGTTCCGGGCGGAGAATGTGCTGGTGAAGTGCTGGCTGTGGGTTCTGCAGTCACCCGCTTCAAAGTCGGCGACAAGGTAGTTGCAGCGACAGGTAATGGCGCATTTTGCGAAAAGATTGCCGTTAATGAACTCGGGGCTTTCCCCATGCCGGATACGCTTAGTTTCGAGCAGGCAGCGGGTGTCAGCGTAACCTACTTCACCTCTTATTACGCCTTGAAGCAGCGAGCGAAGCTGCAGGAAGGCGAAACGCTGCTGGTGCTGGGCGCTGCGGGGGGAGTTGGTACCACCGCTGTGGAGCTTGGCAAACTGATGGGAGCGAAGGTGATTGCCGCCGCGAGCTCCGACGAGAAACTTGAGCTCTGCAAGCAGTTGGGTGCGGACGAGCTGCTTAACTACAGTACGACACCATTAAAGGATGCAGTGAAAGAGCTGACCGGCGGCAAAGGGGTAGACGTGATCTACGATCCGGTGGGCGGCGACTATGCTGAGCCTGCGGTGCGTAGTATGGGCTGGAACGGTCGCTATTTGGTCATTGGCTTCGCCAGCGGCCCGATCCCCAAAATCCCACTGAACCTGACGCTGCTAAAAGGCTGTGCATTAATCGGCGTATTTTGGGGTCGCTTTCCCTTTGAAGAACCAGAAGAAAATCAACGTAATGTCCAGGAGTTATGGGAGCTTTTTAGCGCCGGTAAAATCAGCCCGGTGGTTACCGATCTGTATCCTGTTGAACAGTACGAAGAGGCGTTTAACTGTATGATAGAGCGCCGCGCGCGGGGCAAAGTCATACTGACCATGTGAGCGGCGAGAGGCGAGTCGATATGCAGGGTTTTGAATTCAATACGGTGCGGCAAATCATTGCTGGACCTGGTAGCGCTATGCAATTAGCCGACCATTGCCAGCAACTAGGAATTGAACGCCCGCTGATGATTACCGATCCCGGTTTGATGAAAATTGACCTGGTACCGCCATTACTAGCGGCACTTAAAGCGCAAGGCCTGCCAGCAGTTCTGTTCGACCAGGTGCGAGAGGATCCGCCTGAAGCCACGGTATCGGCCGCAGCGGAACTAGGCAGGCATAACCATATCGATGGCGTGGTCGCCGTCGGTGGCGGGAGCTCCATGGACGTAGCTAAGGTTGTGGCTGTGCTGCTGGGTGGGACGCAAGAACTATCGGAGCTGTATGGTGTGGGCAACGCAAAAGGACCCAGACTACCCCTGGTGCTGGTGCCGACCACAGCGGGTACCGGTTCAGAGGTTACGCCGGTAGCGGTCATCACCACCGGAGAGACGACGAAAGCAGGCGTGTCGTCTCCCGTGCTATTACCAGACATTGCTGTACTGGATGCCGATTTAACCCTGGGCTTGCCGCCTGCGGTGACAGCTATGACCGGCGTCGATGCAATGGTGCACGCCATCGAAGCCTATACGACACGCCATAAGAAGAATCCGATCTCCGATAATCTAGCCAGAGAAGCCCTGCGCTTACTTGCGGCTAGCATTAGACCTGCAGTGAAAAACGGCGGTGATCGACAGGCTCGTGAAAATATGCTGCTAGGTGCTTGCTTTGCGGGCCAGGCATTTGCCAATGCCCCCGTCGCAGCAGTGCATGCCCTGGCCTATCCACTAGGCGGTCATTATCACATTCCGCACGGGTTGAGTAATTCTCTCGTGCTGCCTTCAGTGCTGGAGTTTAACAGTTGCAGCGCCTGCGATCTGTATGCCGAACTCGCCGATATCGTGGTGGGCACAACGCTCTCAGGAAGCAACGAAGCACGCACGGCTGCGATGATCAATGCGCTGCGTGAATTGATAGATGAGCTTGAGCTGCCCGCGACTCTGAGCGCCGCTGGAGTAGATAAGGCCAAGTTGGAGCTGCTGGCAGAAGATGCAATGCAGCAGCAGCGACTGCTAGTGAATAACCCAAGAGATGTAGAGTATGAGGATGCGCTTGCTATTTATCGTGCCGCTTATGGGACAGCAGCATGAGTAAGCCAGCGCCACCGTCTCGCGCCGACTATCGGGTGTTCTATCCCAAGTCGACACGATGGTCAGACAATGATATTTACGGCCACATCAACAACGTGACCTACTACTCTTATTTTGACACGACCGCAAATCGGTTCCTTATTGAAGAGGGCGGCTTGGACATTAGTGAAGGGCGCGTCGTGGGGTATGTTGTGAAGTCAGGTTGCGAGTATCACGCTCCCATTAGCTACCCCGAGCCAATTGAAGTAGGTCTGAGAGTCGACCACCTCGGGAATAGTTCGGTGCAATACGGCCTGGCGATCTTTCGACATGATGAGGATGCGGCTGTAGCACACGGGTTTTTTGTTCATGTCTTCGTTGATCGACAGGCCAACAAGTCTGTTCCCATACCGGCACCGCTGCGTAACGCGCTGGAGCGGCTGCTATAGCGAGTTTCTGCTATCAACCTCCAGTGCAGTGAATCGGGCATACCGTTTTCAGCTAGCACTTATCCTGTGATCGCAAAGCGTCGACCATTCACCCATGCTGCTATCGAGACAGTACACACATGAGCTGCCAAAGTGAGCGGTCGTCCACAAAATAGCTGATACTGCCGCTGAAGCACCGTTTAGATAGCGATCTTCGTGACAAGCTGAGTGTTTCTTCTGTACACTTTCTCGAAAACCGGGGCATTCATCAGTGCGATACGAATATGACAGCGCTCAGATTTTCCAGAGCGTACGAATACCTTTTACATTTTTGCTGGCACTATTGTGGCTCTATGCCCCTGTCACGCTTGCCAAAACCGACGTCGCGGAGCGCTGGGTGCTGGTAGATACCAGCGCGCTCACGCTGGCAGTGATGGAAGGCGATGACGTGGTGTTGCAATACGACAATATCGCCATCGGCAGCAACGGCCCCACTCTGGCGAAATTGGTAAGTGATGAAACAACACCCCTGGGTGAATTTCGTATTAACCGCATCAATCAGCAAAGTCGCTACCACCTTTTCTTTGCACTGGACTATCCCACCATGGAGCACGCCCAACGCGCTCTGGTCGATGGCAGACTCAGTTCGCAGGAGTTTGATCGGGTACGCAGCGCCTGGCAGTCGAACCGTCCCCCTCCGCAGAACACTAGCCTTGGTGGTCACCTGGGTATCCATGGGCTGGGCGGTGGAAGTGAGGAGATTCACGGATTAGTCAATTGGACAGATGGCTGTATCGCGATCACTGATACGCAAATAGAAGAACTATCCGAACTGATTGGGATCGGTACAAGAGTAAGTGTCCGCTAGGCTGGAATACTTGTAAGTTCAGTACCTCGAAGCCAAATAATCGCTTGCGAAGCGCAATTGTATCCAAGAGAATATGCGCGGGTAGGGGGACAGGGCCTGTGATGGGCGCCCACTTCCAAAATGAGCGACCAGGCTTGCGAACTTCCCGCTTAGGTTGGCAATGCGGCCCTGGGCAGATTAATGGGCAATGGCCCTTTCTGGGTATTAAGGAGAGAAACACATGAGAAATCTTTACAAGACTTTGGCATCCGGTGCGATGATTGTTGCACTGGCTAGTGCGACTGGCTGTGCAACCACGGGTGATCTGGATGCACTGAAAGCGCAGGTGGACAAGGCGAATAGCACGGCTAGTCAGGCTGCTGCTGATGCTTCAGCTGCCAAGAGCGACGCTGCTGCCGCCAAAGCTGCTGCGATGGAGGCGCGAGATGCTGCCAATGAGACGAATGAAAAGCTGGACCGTATGTTCAAGGCCTCTATGCAGAAGTAATAGCAATACCGCTATCATCTGAATGAAAAAAGGGTCTCGGCGATTTCGCCGAGACCCTTTTTTTTGATTTTTATTGCGTGTTAGAGCGCCAGGTGAATAGTTTGGACAGGCCTGTCTGAAAAAAGGCTGCCGCAAAACTGACTATACTATTTCCCAGACTGCTCAGCCCCGCCTTTGGTGATCGGCTAGCGAGTCTACGCTTCTTTGGATATCGCCACCGGTATGCCGGTTTTTTCTTCGAGCGCGCGCTGAATGGCTTCGTCATCGAGTTCCACTAAGCGTTCAGCCTCGGCAGCTTCGATCAGGCGCATGGTTTGGTCGTAGAGTTCTGCCTGCCCCAGCGCATCTTCTTGCAGTGGTTCATGGATTTCGAGATACAGTTTGCCGCCAAACCAGCCCACTTTGGCAGGTTCACTCACGATATTCACTTGCGTGCCTACGTCAACTTGCGGGAAGAGGTATTCGATGTCCTCTGGCATCATGCGGATGCAGCCGTGAGATGCACGCATGCCAACGCCAAAGGCCTTGTTTGTGCCGTGAATCAGATAGCTTCCACTGGTAATTCCCAGGCGCATAGCGAATAAACCAAGCGGATTGTCGGGCCCTGCGGGGACTACGGCCGGCAGTGGGTCGCCCATTTCCTCATGTTCTCTGCGAATAGACTCGGGAGGGGTCCAGGTCGGATTTTCCCGCTTTTGGGTAATCCGCGTAACACCCAGCGGCGTACCCCAGTCCTGACGACCTATACCCACGGGATACGTTTGAACAACGGGGGTTTCTCCGTCTTCAGTCTCGGGATAATAGTAAATTCGCATTTCGGGAATGTTGAGCACCAGCCCCTCGCGCGGAGCGGCGGGAAGAATGTAGCGTGTAGGTATCGTAACCTTGGTACCTTCCCCGGGTAACCACCGATCTACCTCGGGGTTTGCCCTGACAATCTGCTCCTGTCCTAACCCATTGCGTCGTGCGATATCGAGCAGAGTGTCTTCGTACGCAGCTTCAGTTTCATAGACCGCGCCTACAATATCGAATTCCGGCAGCGGCATATCGAAGGTAGTGGCCTTGCTGTACACAGGCAAAATGAGAAGTGCATATACAAGCTTGAAACGCATGACAGAAACTGCCCCAAATAACGCGGGAGCCTACTATATTTTGCGCTCTATTTGCAGATTTAAGCGCGTGTTTTGTGCATTTGTACTGCGGCGAACACTGCGGCGAAGATGATGGCGCTAAATAGAGAAGCGTAAAGGCCATCCACCTGATACAGCGCACCGGCACAGAGCGGCCCTGCAACAAAGCCAATGGCTGTGCACGCTGCAACCAGGCCGGCAGCGCCACCTTGTTCACGAGGGGTCACCGCCATTGAAGCACCGGCTGCGATGGCGGGCACGCACAGGCCCAGACCTACACCTAAAAATGCCATACCGATTGCGAGCACTATAAAACTGTCTGAGGCTGTTAGCGCCAGCCCACCCAGACACAGAGAAAGCAGCCCCAGCCGGATAAAAGTGATCACCTGCACTTGTAGCCGCTGCATGATAGTAACCTGAACGAGGAAGTTGAAAGTGGCAGTGACCATTAACGCTGCACCGGTCAATTGTGCTGTTTGGATGCCGTCCAGACCCAGTTTGTCCTGAAGTTGAAATCCCAAGGTTTGTTGAATGCCAGAAAATCCGATAAAAATGCCAGTGGTTGTCATGACATAGACAACGATGCGCGGGTCAGCCAATTTTAGCCGAGTGTTAGCGGGGTGCGCCGAGCGCTCGATTGCTGGCGTCATTGGCAGTACCTGCCAGACTAACAGCGCGGCCACTGCAGCCATGACAGCAGCAAAATACAGTGGTGCTAATAGCCCAAAGGTGGCGAGCGCAGCGCCTACTGCTGGCCCTAGTATTGTGCCTAAGCTGTTAGCGGTACCGAGCCTGGCCATTGCTCCTGTGCGTTCCTCAGGGCTTGTGTGATCGGCTGCGTATGCGGCCGTTGCAGGGTTGGTGGCAGACATGACCAAAGATTGGCTGCATCGGACGATGAGAAGAAAGAGGTAAAGCGAGATCCCGACCAAGGCGCCGGTCAAGCCGGCATAAAACACGCTGGTAAATATCACAGTGCCGATGGTATAGCCGATCAGACCGGTGATTATGATGGGTTTGCGCCCCACGCGATCGCTCAATCGACCCCAGAGTGGTGCCGAGATAGCGAACACCAGTGCCGATAGCGCGATGATTGACGTGATCTCCAGTTCGCCAAGATGCACCTCGCGCCCAAGCGGCGCTAAAATTGCAAAGACCAAAGACTGGCCTGTGGCAATAGTCATCAAAGCTGCAATCAAAACCGTGCTTTGCCGGCGACTGAGTTTTTCTGACACTTGGTTTATTTGAGAATCTACCATGCTGAGGGAAACAAACCCGCCGGGAGCGATTGCGATGAGCCTATCGCATAGATCTCGGCACATCATAGATAACTGCCAGGCTAAAGCAATCAGAGCGGGAAAACGCCATATTCCAGCGGCGTCTGCTGGACAGTTTTATGCCTATCTCATACAATCTTGAGCCAGCTTTTCGCAGGCCCGGTCAGCGGCGCCGGATACAGTTTACTGCGAGTTACCAGAGCACACTCGATGCCTACGGCGAGATGCGGATCCCCATCTCGCCTTTATTATGGGTGCTCGCCCAGGGCAGCCGGCGACGGCTGAGCTAGGGAGCGGCATCTGGTTACACACACCCGGTCTCGAGAGCGGTCTTTATCGCCATCGCTGCCCCCAGAGGTGATCGAGGTGGACATGAAGGCGCACTGGATCGCTGCCGGCATCGCGGTCTAGGAACAGTTGCCCTAAGCTTCGAGCTTGAAC
The DNA here is from genome assembly GCA_039178015.1 of Pseudomonadota bacterium. Classification (GTDB taxonomy): domain Bacteria; phylum Pseudomonadota; class Gammaproteobacteria; order Pseudomonadales; family Halieaceae; genus JARRPM01. Next base: position 39,079 of record JBCDFM010000001.1, on the reverse strand, counting down.
AGGAAAGACGGTGTGTCGGCGACACGCTAGGGAACAGAGGGAGGTTTTTGTTTGTCCAATCCGGCCATTCTGGCACTTGAAGACGGCAGTATTTTCAAAGGTCTTAGTATCGGTACCGACGGCGTCTCAGTTGGTGAAGTCGTGTTTAATACTGCGATGAGTGGCTACCAAGAAATCCTCACCGATCCCTCTTACGCAAGACAAATCGTTACTCTGACTTATCCTCATATTGGTAATACAGGCACAAATCCCGAGGATGAAGAGTCCCCCGCAATTTGGGCGGCTGGCCTGGTGATTCGAGATCTACCATTATTGGCCAGTAACTTTCGAAACGAGCAAACACTGGATCAGTATCTACGGCAGCACAAGATCGTAGCGATTGCCGATATCGACACCCGCAGATTAACACGAATTTTGCGCGACAAAGGGGCCCAAAGCGGCTGTCTGATGGCGGGCTCGACAGTGGATGAACAGCATGCCTTGAATCAGGCTAAGGCCTTTGCGGGATTGAAAGGTATGGACCTCGCAAAGGAGGTAACGGTCTCTGAACGTTATGCTTGGACAGAAGGTAGCTGGCGACTGGGAGATGGTCACCGAAAAACCTCCGTCGAGGAATTGCCCTGGCACGTAGTTGCCTACGATTTTGGCGTGAAACGCAATATTTTGAGGATGCTGGTCGATCGTGGGTGTCGCCTGACTGTTGTGCCTGCGCAAACGTCTGCGCAGGAGGTGCTTGCACTCAAGCCTGATGGCATTTTTTTATCCAATGGGCCCGGCGATCCCGAACCCTGTGATTACGCAATAGATGCTATACGCAGTATTTTGGAAACGGATATACCAGTTTTTGGTATTTGTCTGGGGCACCAGCTGCTGGGCTTGGCCAGCGGCGCCGCGACCGTGAAAATGAAGTTTGGCCATCATGGTGCTAATCATCCAGTGCAAAATCTTGACGATGGAACGGTGCTAATCTCAAGCCAGAATCATGGCTTTGCCGTCGATGAGTCGAACTTGCCTGGCAACCTGCGTATTACACATAAATCACTATTCGACGGCTCTTTGCAGGGCATTCATCGCACCGATAAAGCTGCCTTTAGTTTTCAGGGTCATCCCGAGGCCAGTCCGGGCCCGCACGATGCCGCACCGCTGTTTGATCACTTTATCGGGTTAATAGCTGGTCGCGCGGCTCGACTAGCGGCTACCGCCCAATGAGGTTTTATGCCGAAAAGAACTGACATCGAGAGCATTCTCATTCTTGGTGCTGGCCCGATAGTGATTGGCCAGGCATGCGAATTTGATTATTCGGGAGCACAGGCCTGCAAAGCGCTCAAGGAAGAGGGCTACCGGGTCATCCTTGTAAACTCGAACCCTGCAACCATCATGACTGATCCTGTGATGGCCGATGCCACCTATATTGAACCTATAGAGTGGCGCACGGTTGCCCGCATTATTGCCGCTGAAAAACCCGATGTGTTGTTGCCTACGATGGGGGGGCAGACGGCGCTGAACTGTGCATTGGATCTCGCGCGCGAAGGTGTTCTCGAGGCGCATGGGGTGGAGATGATCGGCGCAACGAAAGAGGCGATCGATAAAGCCGAGGACAGGCAATTATTCGATCAAGCGATGAAGCGAATTGGTTTGGAAACGCCTCGCTCTGCTTTTGCGCATTCTCTGGAAGAGTCATTCCAGGTACTGGATCAGATTGGCTTTCCCTGCATTATCAGGCCCTCATTTACTATGGGAGGTTCGGGCGGCGGTATCGCCTACAACCGAGATGAGTTTGAAAAGATCTGTACCCGCGGTTTGGATCTATCGCCGACGAATGAACTACTTATCGATGAGTCGCTGATTGGCTGGAAAGAGTTCGAGATGGAGGTGGTTCGAGACAAAAACGACAATTGCATCATTATCTGTTCGATCGAAAATTTTGACGCCATGGGTGTGCACACAGGTGATTCCATTACCGTGGCGCCCGCGCAAACTCTGACTGACAAGGAATATCAGATTATGCGCAATGCCTCGCTTGCGGTGTTGCGCGAAATTGGCGTCGAAACAGGCGGGTCTAACGTACAATTTGGACAGGACCCAGAAACCGGGCGCATGGTGATTATCGAGATGAATCCGCGCGTCTCGCGCTCCTCGGCACTCGCCTCCAAGGCGACGGGCTTTCCTATTGCCAAGGTCGCCGCCAAGCTGGCGGTGGGTTTCACCCTGGATGAGTTGCAGAACGAGATCACGGGCGGTGCGACGCCCGCTTCATTTGAGCCGTCAATCGATTACGTGGTCACAAAAATACCGCGTTTTGCCTTCGAAAAGTTCGCTACTGCTGATGCGCGATTGACCACCCAGATGAAATCAGTTGGCGAGGTCATGGCCATCGGGCGCACCTTTCAGGAGTCAGTACAAAAAGCGATGCGCGGTCTGGAAGTAGGTTCCGCTGGCTTTGAACACATGATCGATACGGAAAGCGCTGAAGCCGAAGATCAGTTGATATCTCAGCTATCCAACCCCAAGCCGGAGCGACTTTGGTATCTCGGAGATGCGTTTCGTGCCGGCATGGAACTCGATGAGATCTATCGCCTCTCCGGTGTCGATCCCTGGTTTCTTATACAGATTCGCGATCTGATCCAAACCGAGAATAGCCTGAAAAAGGTCAAGCTTGCGGATATTGATTACCGACAAATGTGGACGCTTAAACGGAAGGGTTTTTCGGATGAGCGCCTGGCGGTGCTGCTGGCAGTATCAGAGACCAACATTCGCGAGCATCGACATGCCTTGAATATACGTCCGGTGTACAAGCGAGTTGATACCTGCGCCGCTGAGTTTGCCTCCGCGACGGCCTATATGTACTCCACTTACGAAGAGGAGTGCGAAGCGAATCCCAGCGATCGGGAGAAGATTCTGGTGATTGGCGGAGGACCAAATCGCATCGGCCAGGGCATCGAATTTGATTACTGTTGCGTGCATGCGGCACTCGCGATGCGTGAAGATGGCTATGAAGCCATCATGGTTAACTGCAACCCGGAAACCGTCTCGACGGATTATGACACCTCTGACAGGCTGTATTTTGAACCTGTTACCCTGGAGGATGTGCTCGAAATCGTCGAGCTGGAGCAGCCCAAAGGTGTGATTGTGCAATTTGGCGGTCAGACGCCTTTGAAGCTGGCGCGCGCGCTGGAGGCGCAGGGCGTTCCTATCATTGGTACGTCACCGGACGCAATCGACCGGGCGGAAGATCGTGAGCGTTTCCAGCGGATGATCCAAAAACTGCAGCTGATGCAACCCGATAACACCACCGTGCGCAGCGTTGATGAAGCGGTGGATGCCGCCAGTGAAATTGGATACCCGCTAGTGGTCAGGCCCTCTTATGTGCTGGGCGGTCGTGCGATGGAGATCGTTTACAGAGAGGAGGATCTTCTGCGCTACATGCGCGACGCGGTTCGTGTCTCGGACGATTCACCAGTACTGCTTGACCGCTTTCTGAGCGCTGCCATTGAAGTGGATATTGATGCTGTCAGTGACGGTAAGCAGGTGGTGATTGGTGCCATTATGCAGCATATCGAGCAGGCCGGTGTGCATTCAGGTGACTCCGCGTGCTCGCTACCGCCATACAGTCTGGATGCAGCGGTGCAGGACAAGATGCGCGATCAGGTCAGACAGATGGCGCTGGAGCTGGGTGTGGTTGGCTTGATGAACGTGCAGCTTGCCTGGCAGGACGGCGAAATTTATGTAATCGAAGTGAACCCGAGAGCGTCTCGCACCGTTCCCTTTGTGTCGAAGTGCATCGGCTTCTCGCTGGCGAAAGTTGCAGCTCGGTGTATGGTTGGGGTCACTCTTCAAAGCCAGGGCGTGACTCGCGAAGTGGTACCTTCCTTCTTCAGCGTAAAAGAGGCCGTGCTGCCCTTTAAGAAATTTCCCGGCGTGGACCCGATACTTGGGCCAGAGATGCGCTCTACAGGTGAGGTGATGGGCACTGCCGATACTTTCGCGGGTGCGTTTGCGAAGGCGCAACTGGCGGCCGGTAACGCGCCACCAAGTACCGGTACCGCGCTTCTCAGCGTGCGAGACGTTGATAAGCCGGGTATCGTTGCGGCCGCTCGTGAACTCGCCGAATTGGGTTTTTCACTTGCGGCTACAGCCGGCACGGCCGATGCGCTCGAAGAGGCCGGATTAAAGGTCCGACGGGTGAACAAAGTACGTGAAGGTCGACCGCATATTGTTGATATGATCAAAAACAATGAGGCGCATCTTATTATCAACACAACGGAGGGACGGCGTGCCATCGCGGACTCGGCCTCTATCCGGGCGACCGCAGAGTCTCACAACGTGTTTTATACTACGACTCTGGCAGCAGGCGAAGCTGTATGCATGGCACTCAGGCAGGAGGGTGATCAGATGGTTCGTCGACTGCAGGATCTGCACAGAGGTGTTCAGGGATGAATAAGTTCCCGATGACGGTGTCGGGCGAGGCGAGCTTGCGGGATGAGCTGGATCGTCTCAAACGCGTAGAGCGGCCAAAAATTGCCTCGGCGATTGCGGAGGCCAGGGAGCATGGTGATCTAAAAGAAAATGCCGAATATCATGCCGCCCGTGAGCAGCAGAGTTTCAATGAAGGCCGGATTATGGAGATCGAAGGCAAACTGGGTAATGCCCAGGTCATCGACGTGACCGCGATAGCCAAGACAGGGAAGGTGATTTTTGGCGTAACTATCGACCTGGTCAATGTTGAAACGGATGAAACCACCACCTATCGAATCGTCGGCGAGGATGAGGCCGATGTGAAACAGAACTTGATATCCGTTGGCTCACCAATTGCCAGGGCGTTAATTGGTAAAGAGGAAGGTGATGTGGTGACAGTGAAAGCACCGGGCGGCGATATTGAGTACGAAATCGACCTGGTTCAGCATATCTGACTTCACTCGCCGTGCGTCGGGGCAGTATTAGCCAATAATCAGCTGAGAATTCCTCTACCTAATCACGTCTTTGGTGCTGAAAGAGTCGCATTTCTGTCAACACCAGCTTGGCAATCAATCTAACCATTAGCGCGTGGTTTTCTGATCGAATTCCTTCAAGGCCTTTGTTGATCTGTTCGCGCAGAGTGGTTTTCTCATCCTCACTGAGCTTATCTGGTAGCGTTACATAGAAGCTGTATTGCTCTGAACCACTGAGTTCACCATAAGTGTGTGTCAGTTGTGTCACAGCGAAATCTATAAGCTCCTCGTCGGCGCCTCTTTGCGACAACAGCGTGCGTAACTGTCGCTCAAGATATGCGAGCGCTTGCGCCCGGTTCGATGGAAACTCCAATACGTTCGCCATAGCGCCCCATGTTATAGCGGTCGAAGCAGGTTGGATAGGCGCGGATCGGGGTTGGGATTCTTGCGCAGGATGACGATGACATTGCCAATGCTTTGCACTAGTTCGGCCGCGCAGCGCTCGCAAACCTCTTGCACCAGCGCCGCTTTCGCATTCCTATCACCTACCGCAAATTTGATTTTGATGAGTTCGTGATCCTCCAGCGCCCGGTTGAGTTCGGCGATGACTGCGTCGGTTAAACCCTTATTGGCGACGGTTACCACGGGATTCAGCTTATGGCCGATGGCGCGTAATCGCTTTATCTCGCGGGAGTGTGGTTTATTCATAACTAAAAATGGTTGTGGTTAATCACTCGGCATTGGATTGCAATAGTATGGGGCTTTATAAACGATCCACGGGACTCAACTCATGGTTTGCGCGCTGATCTGATGAAAACGAGCGGCAGCACGACAATCCTGGGTGGGTTAGCGGTAAACTAGCTGGACACAGCCGCTTAAGGGCCGGGATTCTACACATTCGATCGCCCTTGGAAAACCATTGTTCAATGCCCAAGAAACGTTCATCTAGCAAGGCCTGGTTAAAAGAACACCGTGAAGACCCGTTTGTTCAGCGGGCTCTGCGTGAAGGATATCGATCCAGGGCATGTTACAAACTCCTCGAAATACAAGAGCGCGACCACCTGCTCAGGCCCGGGATGACGGTGGTCGATTTGGGAAGTGCACCCGGGGGCTGGTCGCAAGTTGCTAGTGAGCTGGTTGGCCACTCGGGGCGGGTAATAGCCTCAGATATTCTGCCCATGGACAGTATTGCTGGCGTTGAGTTTGTGGAGGGGGACTTCACTGAAGCTGAGATATTCGACGCCATTATAGCTGCGATCGGTGAGTCGCCGGTGTCGGTGCTACTGTCTGATATGGCACCCAATATGAGCGGAATGAACGCAGTTGATCAACCTCGGTCTATATATCTAGTTGAGTTGGCGCTAGAGATGTCGCGTGACGTACTTGCACCCGGCGGTAGTTTTGCTTGTAAGATTTTTCAGGGGGAGGGTTTTGACGAGGTGCTGAAAGCGGTCAGACGTCTCTTTGAAAAAGTGGCAACGCGCAAGCCGAAAGCGTCTAGAGCCAGATCACGAGAGGTGTATTTGGTGGCCAAGGGCTATCGAAGCCCATAGGGCACGTGGGCCTATCCCTGACCCTAATATGCCATCATGGCCGCAAGGAGTTAGCTAGGAAGGGTTTTCAGCAAGATGTTCTCGGCAAGCGTTATTTGCGGGCTAATTGTCAAAGGCGTTCTTGCCCGCTTTATTACCATGCGCCTTCTTCCAAGCGGCATTACCATGCGCCTTCTTCCAAGCGCCTTGAAACATGAAAGAAAGGCCCAACTGTAGTAAATTGGGCCGAAATATGCCCTGTTACGTATTAAAATGCAGGTGAAACGGCATGAATTGTCCCCAGGCTATATGGGGTTATTAATTAACTAAACGAAGGGCTGTCACACTTTCCTTGGCCGAACCTGAGAGGGCGGTCTGACGGGACAACCGTCTGGAAACCTTGGTGAGGTAACAGTATTGAACGATATGGTAAAGAACTTACTGCTATGGCTCGTGATTGCGGCGGTGTTGTTGTCAGTATTCAACAACTTCAACATGAAAAGCCATACAGAGCAAGTCGGATATTCTGAATTTATTCAGGAGATTCAATTAGATAGGGTAAAAAAGGTCACAGTTGATGGTCTCACCATAACCGGTGAACGCTACGACGGAAGCAGCTTCGAAACGATCCGACCGATGGTGGAAGACCCTGGACTCATGGGCGATCTGCTCGATCACAGCGTGGTTGTGGAAGGCAAAAAACCCGAAACTCAGAGTGTTTGGACACAACTGCTGGTAGCCAGCTTTCCTATTCTTATCATTATCGCTGTCTTTATGTTTTTTATGCGTCAGATGCAGGGAGGCGCAGGCGGTCGTGGCGGCCCGATGAGTTTCGGCAAGAGTAAGGCCCGCTTGCTAGGTGAAGATCAAATCACCACCACATTTGCGGACGTTGCTGGTGTAGATGAAGCCAAAGAAGACGTCAAAGAGTTGGTTGAATTCCTCCGAGATCCCAGCCGCTTTCAGAAGCTAGGGGGTCGGATTCCTCGGGGTGTGTTGATGGTAGGCCAGCCGGGGACGGGTAAAACTCTGTTGGCAAAGGCTATCGCCGGGGAAGCGAAAGTGCCTTTCTTTTCGATTTCGGGTTCAGACTTCGTCGAAATGTTTGTGGGTGTGGGTGCCTCGCGCGTCCGAGATATGTTTGATCAGGCAAAGAAACAAGCGCCATGCATCATTTTTATTGACGAAATCGACGCCGTGGGCCGACACCGTGGTGCTGGGCTGGGCGGAGGTCATGATGAGCGCGAGCAGACATTGAATCAGTTGCTGGTAGAGATGGATGGCTTCGAGGTGAATGACGGCGTTATTGTCATTGCAGCGACTAACCGACCCGACGTACTCGACCCCGCATTGCTTCGTCCTGGACGTTTTGATCGCCAGGTTGTTGTCGGCCTACCTGATATTCGTGGCCGAGAGCAAATTCTAAAAGTGCACATGCGCAAAGTTCCGCTTGCCGAAGATGTAGAGGCCAGCAAAATTGCACGTGGTACCCCGGGATTCTCAGGTGCAGATCTGGCCAATTTGGTGAATGAGGCGGCACTGTTCGCCGCGAGAGCGAGTGTACGCACGGTTGGAATGACCCAATTCGAGCTGGCTAAGGACAAAATCATGATGGGCGCAGAGCGCAAGTCCATGGTGATGTCGGAGGATGAAAAACGCAATACGGCATATCACGAGGCGGGCCATGCTATTGTTGGGCGCTTGGTGCCTGAACATGATCCAGTGTACAAAGTCAGCATCATTCCTCGAGGACGGGCTCTGGGTGTCACGATGTTTTTGCCCGAAGAAGACCGATACAGTCACAGTCGACGCCACATTATCAGTCAGATCTGTAGTCTGTTTGGCGGTCGAATCGCTGAAGAGATGACGCTGGGCAAGGACGGAGTGACGACTGGCGCGTCAAACGATATTCAACGCGCTACCGAGATTGCACGAAAGATGGTCACACAGTGGGGTTTGTCTGAGAAGATGGGGCCGCTGATGTATGACGAAGCAGATGAAGAAGTCTTTCTGGGGCGAAGTGCAGGCCAGCCGCACAAATCATTGTCAGGCGAAACAGCGAAAGCCATCGATGAGGAAGTACGTAAAATCATTGATGACTGCTATGCCACCGCGGAGAAGATCCTTGATGAAAACTCGGACAAGCTACACGCTATGGCGGATGCGCTGATGCTCTATGAAACCATCGATTCTGATCAGATCGATGACATTATGGACGGCCGTGACCCTCGGGAACCAGCCGATTGGGGCAATGACGTGGGCAATAACGAGCCGCCTGGCGCTGGTGCAACGCGCTCGGAGAATGAGCAAGGTGGCAGTCCAATTGGCGGTCCAGCCGGCGAGCATTAAAGCGCTGCTTGGTCTCTGCATTGCAAACTAGCCCGGTAATCGACTGCGCCGGGCGATCTCTCAACCTTACATGCCCTGCCATCATGGGCGTTATTAATACGACACCCGACTCCTTCTCAGACGGTGGCAGCCTCTACAAGTCTGATACGCTCAATCTCGATCTGGCTATGGCCAGAGCGCGATCTATGGTCGAAGAAGGTGCCCTAGTTCTCGATATTGGAGGTGAATCCACACGACCGGGCGCCGTTGCGGTAAGCTCGAGCGAAGAAATGGATAGGGTTTTGCCTCTTGTAGAGCGCATCGCGACGGAGTTGGACGTCATAATTTCTGTCGATACCAGCTCTGGTGAACTCATGCGAGAGGCGGCGTCGCTGGGTGCAGGGCTCATCAACGATGTAAGAGCGCTACGCCGTGAGGGGGCGCTGACGGCAGCGGCCGAGACGGGTTTGCCGGTATGCTTAATGCACATGCAGGGAGAACCTGGATCAATGCAGACAGCGCCGGCATACGAGGATGTTGTGGCGGAGGTCGAAGGCTTTCTCGAGGGGCGAATGGCAGCCTGTGAAGCAGCGGGCATCCAGCGGCAAAGAATTGTGGTAGATCCTGGATTCGGTTTTGGTAAGTCAGTTCAACACAATCTGAAGCTACTGGAGGCATTACCTCGACTGGCGAAGTTGCAGGTACCATTGTTGGTAGGCTTGTCGCGCAAATCGCTGATCGGCAAGTTATTGGGTAGAGACGTTGATCACCGCTTGCCCGCAAGTCTGGCGTTGGCGGTGCTGGCGGTAGAGCGCGGGGCCATGATTATAAGAGCGCATGATGTCCGCGCAACTGCCGATGCGGTTGCTATGTGCACAGCCTTAAGGGGAGCGAGCGAGACATGACTAAACGGTATTTCGGGACAGATGGTATTCGCGGCCTTGTTGGCGAAGCGCCAATCACACCGGACTTTATGCTGAAGCTGGGCTGGGCCAGTGGTCGGGTATTTGCCCGAGAAACAGGCGAGTCTGGACGGTGTACTGTGATCATTGGCAAAGATACACGGGTATCTGGCTATATGTTCGAGTCAGCACTGGAAGCCGGCTTGGTGGCAGCTGGAGTCGACGTCAAACTATTGGGCCCTATGCCGACACCGGCAGTAGCACTGATGACGCGAAGCCAGGCCGCCATTGCCGGCATTGTGATCAGCGCATCGCACAACCCGTTCTACGACAACGGCATCAAGTTTTTTGGCGCCGATGGCGCGAAACTCCCCGACCACGTTGAACACGCAATCGAGGCCGAGTTGGAACTATCAATGTCCACGGTACAGTCTAGGGATATTGGCAAGGTGCTGCGCGTGGTAGACGCTGCTGGCCGGTACATTGAATTCTGCAAATCAACGGTACCTGAAGGGTTCAATTTGCGTGGCATGAAAATCGCTGTGGATTGCGCTAATGGCGCGACCTACCACATTGCTCCAAGCGTGTTCAGTGAGCTGGGTGCGGAAGTCGAAAGTATCGGGATACAGCCAGATGGGTTCAATATCAATGAGGGTGTCGGTTCCACTGATATGGAAGCGCTGGCGAACCTTGTTCGGTCAAAAGGGGTCGACCTCGGTATTGCTTTTGATGGCGATGGCGATCGTGTGCTATTTGTCGATGGCAATGGTGATCTGGTGGACGGTGATGAGTTGGTGTACATCATTGCCATGCATCGACTTGCGATCGGAAAAATAGATCAAGGCGTAGTGGGGACGCTGATGTCCAATCTCGGGCTCGAAGTAGCGCTGAAAGAACAGGGCGTTCATTTTATAAGGGCGCAGGTCGGTGATCGTTATGTTAAAGAATGCATGGAGGCTCAGGGCTGGCAATTGGGTGGCGAATCGTCCGGTCATATTATTTGTTCGGATGTGACGACAACTGGCGATGGTATTGTAGCAGCGCTGCAGGTACTGATTGCGCTGAAGCATTCGGGCAAGGACCTGGTAGATTTTCGAAAAGGCATGAAAAAGTATCCACAATGCATGATGAACGTTCCCGTCAAGGGCAAGGTCAACCTGGCAGACTTTCCCGGCGTTGCAGACGCCGTATCCAGGGTGGAGGATCAACTTGGAGAGCAGGGTCGAGTGCTGCTGCGGCCTTCGGGCACGGAACCCAAAGTGCGGGTAATGATCGAGGGCAAAGATCTTTCCCAGGTCGAAGCGCTATGTAAAAGCCTGGCGGATGAGGTTCAACGTGAATTGGCTAACGATGGTGATGCTGAAGGCGGTAGGCACGTCGCATAGCACACCTTCAAGCATTTATAGACTGACTCCATTCCCAGCGTTGCTGCGGACATCGTGACGCGTCTTTATCGATTCCCGCGCTCTGGTATTTATTCATAGTCGACCGCACCTGCGCGGCCCGAACGAAGCCGTCCGCCTTGTCACACACCTGCTTCTTGGGTAAGATTGCGCCGCTTTGGCTGCCGGGAGGCCGTATGCGCCAGACTCTCGTGGTTGGAAACTGGAAAATGCACGGTACCCGGGACAGTGTTTCTTCATTGCTGCAAGCCGTGCTGGCGGAGCTTCCCGCTAACGGGGTGGAAGCGGCGGTTTGTCCCTCCTATGTGCATATTGAGCAGGCAGTTGAGTTTTGTGCGGGCTCGTCGTTGGCTGTCGGAGCACAGGATTGCAGCCATGTGGCGGCCGGTGCCTATACGGGTGAAGTTTCAGCTCAGATGTTGAGCGATAGCGGGTGCCAATGGGTGATCCTTGGTCATTCAGAGCGTCGACAGTATCACTCTGAATCAGATAACTTGGTGGCTGCCAAACTGGGTGCAGCCATCGCGGCGGGGCTTAAGCCCATCTTATGTGTGGGAGAAAGCCGCGAACAGCGTGAGCAGGGCGAGGCTGATTCTGTCGTTGCCGCGCAGTTAAGCGGCGCTTTGGCGGAGCAGGGAAACCTGACCGATTTGGTGGTCGCCTATGAGCCTGTCTGGGCAATTGGTACTGGCCTCACCGCGACGCCCGAACAAGCGCAGGAAATGCATGCGTTTATTCGGCATAGGCTGGCCGATGTGGAGGTGGTTGACGCGTCTGCCACACGATTGCTGTATGGTGGCAGCGTCAAACCGGATAATGCGCGGGCGTTATTTGCGCAGCCCGACATAGACGGCGCGCTGGTCGGTGGTGCTGCCTTGAAAGCGGACGATTTTTTGGCAATAGTGCGTGCCGAGACGGTGTAAGCCCGAAAAAATACATTGATACGCCTCTGAAGAGGCAGGGAAATATGGAACAGATCATTTTGATTGTGCACCTGCTAGTTGCACTCGCCATTATCGGTCTTGTGATGTTACAGCAGGGCAAAGGGGCAGATATGGGTGCTTCTTTTGGTGCGGGAGCCTCGCAGACTTTGTTTGGATCCAGTGGCAGCAGCAACGTGCTCACCAAAGCCACTGGCTGGCTGGTAGTGTTGTTTTTTGCCAGCAGTTTTGGCCTGGCCATGCTGGCTACGCAAAAGTCCTCTCAAGCCAATGATTTCAATATCGAGATTCCTGTAGAGGAAGAGATTGTCGTGCCTATTCCTGAGCAAGAGGTTCCGGTGATCGAAGACGATTTACCGAGCATGGTTGCGCCCGACAGCGACCTGCCAGAGAACGACATACCGCAGATTGATCAGTAACCGCTAGCCGAAGTGGTGGAATTGGTAGACACGCTATCTTGAGGGGGTAGTGAGCATTGCTCGTGCGGGTTCAAGTCCCGCCTTCGGCACCAAACAATCACAACTCGCTTGCCCGTGCGGCCCAGTCCGGGCGAGTTAAGTCGCGCCTTCGGCACCAAACAATCACAACTCGCTTGCCCGTGCGGCCCAGTCCGGGCGAGTTAAGTCGCGCCTTCGGCACCAAACAATTACAACTCGCTTGCCCGTGCGGCCCGGTCCGGGCGAGTTAAGTCGCGCCTTCGGCAATATTCAGCATTCAGCTAGCATTTTTACTGGATCGTCAAATGATGGGGGCTTCGTAATCCGAGGTTTTTGACGTGTTTTGACTATGCAGTGTTCGCAGGCTGATGGGGCGCGAACACTCTGACATTTCTTTCTTCATGTGTGTCCCGAACACGAAACATAATGGCCACACAGTTGCCAGCGTGCTCGCGCCAGTCTGTACCTTAGCAACCCATAAGAGAGAGGCTGCCGTACCTCTATGCAGGGTCTGCTGCTGGTCAGTGGGGCGAGATCTGCAGTTGGTTTAACTTGCTCAGTCTAAGTCCTGGCGCCGTGCATACCATGGGAGAACGTGCTCAGACTCATACGGGTTTCTAGCGCCGCTTCCCTGCGCTCCCGTCGTGAAGAGCCAGCTTTGGCTGATTTCACTTTGCTCTTCCACGCACCAGTCAAGCGGTCTCGGCGCGCGGCTAGTCGCTTTTTTCGCTTTTCAGCCCTGTTGTGTTTTCTGGCATCTCGCCAGGCTGAAACTGAGGATTTGATCTTCTTCATTGCTCGCTCCTGTATTACGGCTTGAAGCCATATTCGACCAACTGACTGGGTGTTGGGATGGCGTACGGCGACAGGCGCATGACAGTAGGCGCCAGTTGCGAAATTCTGTTGTTTCGGTTCGGTTGGGCGGGAAAAGACAGCGCAGCGCAACCTTAGAACGTGCGATAAAAATGCGCAGAATATACCCTGCAAGGTCAGCTGCTGTCCTTCAGGGTCAAAGGGTGCCGCTGCGTGTAAGTTATTGTTTTAAATGACTCTTTGCTATCTGACGAAAAGTAAGCTTTGTTAGGTTTCAGCGCTTGCGACCCCAAAAATCACTACATATATTCAGAGGATCTAACGCAACTAACACGATAGTTAGAGGCTATATCGTTTATGCCGGGGGGCGTGATAATGAAAGCATAAGATTGGATGCTCGTAGCAGCATTGATCAGCTTGGTAGGCTGTGGAGCGGGAGGCGGTGATGCCACGGACGGGGATGCCGCACTCGGGAGTCAGGGAAACAGTACATCACCAATCGGTAGCCCAACACCCTCTGAAGCGCCTAGTGAGTCACCGACAATAGCGCCTGCAATACCTACGACAGGTTCAAGCGGAGGCGCTAGCCCAGTTGGCGATATCCCCAACACCCCACCGCAAAGTGGTGGTGGGATTGTTATCGGTGGTGGTGCCACAGGAGGTGGTGTAGGCAACACTGGTAGTAGTTCTGGTAACAACACGACACCAGCGGGCAACAGTGCTGGCGGCAGTAATCCAGGCTCGACCTCACCGCAAAGTGATCCATCTCCGTCAGAAAGTGGCTCCAGCCAGAGCCCGGCGGCTGAATCACCAGCGCCGCAGGACGACGCGTCAGCGCCCGGGAATCCGTCAGAGGATGACCCTGCATCGGCGCAGCCGGCACCTGAACCGCTTGTTGAGGATGACCCGCAGGATCAGTCTCCACCGCCGCCAGAGGAACCGGTCACGGTGGAAGCGCCAGAGCAACCCGAGCCCGAACCGATTTTTGATGCTCCTGAGACACCACAGCAGGAACTGTTTGTAGGCGCTCCGGACGATCCGCCAGCGCAACCGATTGTTGAGCAGCCACCGAACAATGAAGACCTTATCGTTGCAGGACAGGTCAACCAAGTAGTGTTGCAGAACAGCGAATCGAGAGTGATGGGCACGGTGGAAGTTTCTAGCCTTGCCCTGCCATGGGGCCTGACCAATGCGCGCGAGGTCTACCAGTCGACGCATTATCTTGCGAGGACGAATCAAGAGCCATCGAAAAACAGCATTAAAATTCCAATGCGCGCCTATACCGCCCACTGTACTAACCCGACTGGGGTGGAAAGCGTGTTCGTGTCGATGACAATGCAAGACGGGGACAGTATCGAAGACAATGTTGGTACTGTGTTTGAACTGCAGTACGACGACGACACCGGTGGCTTCGAACGAGTCAACAACCAGGTCAAGTTGTCCGGCTTCTGTAACCAGACTCACGGTATTGCCGCCAGCGACAACTGCTCCAGGGTGGCAGTGCTCTGTCAGGCCGACCCTTTCACGTCGGATTCGCGCAGCTTCGATAAAGATCTCGTCGAAGAATACGGCGATTACATCATGATAAAGGATGAGGATAACTACGACGAGAGAGGGACGTCCGAAGGCGGTAAAGCCAATCCGGAAATTTGGTTGCTAGAGTGGGAGAACTCTCCTCTGTCTGGCTCCTATTCTTCATTTGTGGCGACCAAGCAGGCGGGAGGATACGGCGGTAAAAGCGCGATCAACTTGCTGTATGTAGAAGACGATAGTCAGGGCCGCACCAGCTACGCTTTCACCACGACCACTCGTGCATTCGATATCCGTGGAGGCTCTCATAACTCAGGAGGCATGTTTATTATCGATCGCGATAACTGGCGATACGATTTGTACGACAGCGGCACCGACACTGGTCGCGGCTGGTCCTTCGACTGCATCGACGGCCACATCGCCCATATGCGTACCATCTACAACCCCTACACGGAGATGTACGGTGCGGTTTGCACCAGCGACCTGGTGGACTTCTTGGGCGGCAGGAATCCCTGGGGCCATTCCCATGGCACAGTGGGTGTGAAAAACGAGAACCGGGAGGCTGGGCGAAAAGGCTATATGTCCTATTACGTGCCTGCGAACAATACGATGACCAACAACGGAGGCGGTCATACGGTAGTGCCGGTCAGTCCAACCCGTTCGCTGATGGCCTTAGTAGCGCCGATGCCGACTTCCAAGAGCAGTATGGATAAGTTCGTCAATCACCTGCGAACTAGCATCACCAATATCGATACCAGTGGTATGACAGATGGAGAGGTCTGCACTTTGTACGAGGATTACGACTCAGCCTGTTTTCTTAACTTTTTCGAATACATGATTTGGGAAGGGGACACCGCTGACTATCCCGTGTTTCCTAACTGGGTTATCCATAGCTGGCAGTCGCGAGATCCCAGATACTACAGTCGCGTTGGCATATTGCCGCTCGAGGCAGATAACAGTCGTATCGATGGCGTAGGACCGATATGGCTCACAGGCAGCGCTTGGGACCTCGATAGCGAGGGCAATGTCACTATTGATGGCAAAATCGTTGGCGATGGGACGAATGGTACTGTGATCAGTTGTAACTATGGTGCGCCGCAACTGATAGACCTTCAGAATGGGCGCTTCTTGCTGGGTTATGGCAAGTTTTTGTGCAGTGACCACGACTATACAGCTAACCGTCATAATGGGCGCTCGGATCGTGTACGTGGCGGCGCCGATATGCTCATTCCGCAGGCCTATTACCTCATGGAAATCGATGCTAACGGCAATGTACTGGAGGGGCCTATAGAGCTCACTAGCGATGCCCTAGGTGATATGGGTTGGGGCGGAATCGATGAAATGATAAGCCTGGGCCGCGGAAGGGTTGGCTGGTGGTACACCTCTACGCCCACAAAGAATCCAGTGAAAGATTCGCCGCTACCTAACCCACTGCAAACCGAGTGGCGATTAATGGTTTACGAATCTGCCACGCGTTAGCTTCAACGCTCGATGTAAAGCAGCCGGTTGGCGAAATGATTAACCGGCTGCGCATACTCACACCTTTAAAAGCTTAGGTCCTAGCCTGGTTGCGTTTGGCAGCAATCGCTGCACCCTGTGGCGCGAATTTCGTGGTTCAAAGGCTATGAAGCTGTTCAGCTTTCTCCCCTTTTTAGCTGTCCACACCGAAGCCGCCCGACATAGGAGTGTGCCGACTAAATGCGCACAATGTGCCCCGTCAGGTCATGTCTTGTCACAGTACGACAAAGACTGTCACACTACGTTAACTCGTTGTTTTTAAAGCGTAAAAAAAATATAAGAAAACTAAACTTTCCTAGTGTAAAGCACTTGCTACCCCCTATATCCCCACATATATTTTTGGCGTCAAAATTAATCGGAATAGTAGTTAAAAGCTATATCGCTTATGCCGGGGGGCGTGAAGATGAGAGTACAAGACTGGGTTCTAGCAACAGCAATGGTCAGCTTAGTTGGTTGTGGAGGTGGTGGAGGTGGCGATGCCGCAGATGAGGCCGCCCTTTTGGGGAATCTGCAAAACAACTCGCTTCCAGTGACCGGTGGCAGCTTGCAACCCTCCGGTACACCCAGTCAATCACCAGGGGTGGGCCCACAGTTACCGAGCACAGGCTCGACAGGAGACACGCCCAGCACGCCCAACGATACGCCAAATAGCCCCGTCGATACCGGCGGTGGAGTACTTGTTGTGGGTGGTGTCACGGGAGGCGGTAGCGGAAGTACGGGTGGCGGCGCCGGGAGTACGGGTGGCGGTAGTGGAAGTACGGGTGGCGGTACTGGTAATACAGGCGGTGGAGCTGGCAACAACAACACACCAGCCAGCAACAACGTCGGCCCGAATACTCCAGCGCCCGAAAATCCTGTAAACGATGACCCGGCACCGCAGAATCCGGTGCAAGATCCAGATCAGCCCGCAGCCGAACAGCCGATAGCGGTTACAGAACCAGAGCAGCCAGCGCCAGAGCCTATTCTAAATGGCCCAGACGATCCTCCGCCACCGCCACCGGAGCCGATTGCAGTCGCGCCGGAGCAGCCTGAACCTCAACCTATTTTTGATGCTCCAGATAACCAACCCGATGCCCCCATTGTTGTTCCACCGCCCAACAACGTGGACATTATTGTTCCCGGGCAGGTTGATCAAGTGGTGCTGCAAGATAGCGATTCGAATGTGATGGGCACGCTGAAGGTCTCTAGCCATACCTTGCCCTGGGGACATGGAAACGCTCGAGAGGTGTATCAGTCTACCCATTATCTTGCGCGGACTGGCCAGGCGGACAAAGCAAGCAGTGTCAAAATTCCGATGCGCGCCTATACGGCGCACTGCACTAGCACACAAGGTGTGGACAGCGTTTATGTCTCTATGACGCTGCAGGACGGCGACAGCTACGATGATACGGTGGGCAGTGTGTTTGAGATGCAGTATTCCGCTGATACCGGCGGCTTCGAGCGCGTACCAAACCAAGTTCAGTTGACGGGCCTGTGCAATCAGACTCACGGTATCGCCGTCAGTCAGGACTGCTCCACCGTCGCTGTGCTGTGTCAAACCGATCCGCTTGAATCGCAAAACGGTGGCTTTGACAAAGACCTTGTCGAGGAATACGGCGATACGCGAATGAAGAACGATGCCGATAACTTTGATGAGATTGGTACAACCGAAGGCGGTAAAGCCAACCCTGAAATCTGGTTGTTGGAATGGGAAAATGAGCCGCTTTCGGGCTCCTATTCTTCCTACGTTGCGACAAAACAAGCTGGAGGTTACGGCGGCAAAAGTGCCCTAGCGCTGCGCTATGTGGAAAGCGACAGTCAGGGCCGCAGCTCTTACTCTTTCGCCACCACCACGCGCGTGTTTGATGGCGGGGGCGGCTCTCATAACTCTGGTGGTCTCTTTGTGATTGACCGCGATAACTGGAAATACGACATGAATGATGCCGATGGTGGCCGCGGTTGGTCTTTTGATTGCATACCTGGACACATTCTGCACATGCGAGCTATCTATAACCCCTATACCGAGATGTATAGCGCTGTCTGCACCAGTGACTTGAGCCATGTCAGCGGCTCGAGGAATTGGGGTTATTCGCTAGGCACAGTGGGCGTGAAAAATGAGAATAGGCGTGCTGGATCTAAGGGCTCTACCAGCTACTTCGTTCCCGCGCATAACGCGGCTGTTACCAATGGCGGGGTGCATACGGTCGTACCGGTAAGCCCCACGCGTTCCCTCATGTTGTTGGTGGCACCGCAACTCGCACCCACCAGTACATACAAAAAATTTGTGCAATATGTGGACGATAATAGCAACGGCGATCAGTCGGGGCTCCCTGACGAAGAGGTCTGCTGGTTGTGGGGGAGCTATACCGGTGGCTGCTTTCTCAACTTTGTGGACTGGCGGCAGGATGACGGCCACTCTACTACTTACCCCATAAGAACCGGCTGGGTTCATTTGGGTGGCAGCCACGTCCTCAACCCTGAGTATTATTCACGAGTAGGTATATTGCCGCTCAATGCGGACAACAGCCGTATCGCTGCGACCGGGCCAATCTGGTTAACAGGAAATGCCTGGGATTTTGATGATGACGATAATGTCACCTACAACGGTACCATCGTCGGTGACGGTACCAACGGCACGGTGGTGGGTTGTACCTATGGCTCTCCGCAGCTGGTCGATCTGAAAAACGGTCGTTACTTACTAGGCTACGGCAAGTTCGTCTGCAGCGATCATGGCTACTCTGCGAACCGGCATAGTCAACGTGCAGATCGTGTGCGCGGCGGTGCCGATGTACTCATCCCGCAAGCATACTACCTCATGGAAATCGACGTGGATGGCAACGTGCTAGAAGGGCCGATTGAATTGACCAGCGACGCGTTGGGTGATTTCGGCTGGGGTGGTATCGACGAAATGATCAGCCTGGGTCGCGGTAAGGTCGGTTGGTGGTATACGTCTCAACCCACCAAGCTGCCAGAGGTGGATACAGCGTTGCCGCCTGCGCGAACAACCGAGTGGCGCTTGATGGTGTACGAATCTGCCACACCCTAATGTATGCGTGGTCCGATAAGACCGGTTAGGAGCTGTCTTCTGGCCGGTTTTTTTGGACGACGGTCTGACGCTGTGCTGTAAACGTGTTGACTATGCTAAGGGTTGGTGGCGCTTGCCATTGCGGACTGAACCCGGAAGACGCCCGGTAGACCCCAGAATCACGGTGGCCTTTGCAGCAATTGCTCTCTCGGTTTCGTCAAATACGGGCCATGTGTTTGCTCAAGTGCTCACGCTTTCTGCTGCCGTAAGGGTATGCTTCACATTCTGTAGAGAACGATACGGTGTCGGTCACGCAGCACAGGAAACCCTATGCCAATTAAGAACCGCATACGCACGATACCTGACTTCCCGCGCAAGGGCGTTATGTTTCGCGACATCACCTCACTCATTGAGGACCCGTTAGGCCTTCGTCTTTGTGTTGATGACTTTGTTCGCTATTACCGGGATACGGAGGTAGACCTGATAGTAGGTGTCGATTCCCGCGGCTTTATTTTTGGGGGTGTACTTGCTTACCTACTTCAGAAAGGATTTGTCCCCGTACGCAAGGAGGGTAAGTTGCCGGACGAGGTGGTGTCTCAACAGTACACGCTGGAGTATGGCGAGGGTGTTCTTGAAATTCACAAGAACGCGATTCAATCTAACCGTAAGATCCTCATAATAGATGATCTCGTCGCGACCGGCGGGACTGCTATCGCAGCGATCGAATTGGTGAGAAAACTCGGTGGCGAGGTGGTCGGATTCGCGGCGGTGGTTAACTTGCCCGATTTGGGGGGTGCGCGACTGATCGAGGAAGCGGGCGTGCCGCTATATGCTCAAACTGAATTTAGTGGCGAGTGATGTCGAGGTCAGCGGGTTACGCTATAAACACGGCTGCAGTAGGTGACTGGGGCAATTACGATTAGATAGATTTGCGCTGCGGTGAATGCAGATTTTTGTCCGTCCATAAACCCACTCTCCACGTCAGGGTAGGAGGACGTTTGTGCAGTGCTCCAGTCATCGGTGATGGTGGCTGCGCCCCAACAGAAATTGATGGAACTTTGAATGCGAACGATCAGGGAAACGGTGCAACTGGTGCACGCTGGCAAGACTGAAGCGACCAAGTTAGTCAAGAAAGCACTAAAGCGCACCGAATCGGAAGCTGACCTGAATGCCTTTATTTGCGTGAATGCAAGAGCAGCGATCGCCAGGGCGGCAAGGATTGATGCGGAGATTGCGACCGGTCAGAGCAAGGGTCCATTAGCGGGTGTGCCAATCGTTATCAAAGACAATATTAATGTAGCGGGTCTTGATACCACTGCCGGTACACCTGGCATTCGTTACCGACCTGATCGGAACGCATTGGTGGTTAACAGACTGTTGCAAGCCGATGCGATTGTGTTGGGCAAAGCCAACATGCATGAGCTAGCGTTCGGCGTGACGTCGATCAACGCGGCCTTTGGCGCAATCAGGAATGCTGCTGATCAACGATGCTTCGCCGGAGGCTCCTCTGGAGGTACCGCAACGGCGGTTGCGGCCGATCTGTGTTTGGCTGGTCTCGGCAGTGATACTGCAGGTTCGGTGCGACTACCCGCTGCACTGTGTGGTGTGGTTGGATATCGTCCCACCACTTGGTCGACTTCTGCTGACGGTGTGGTACCGTCGGTGCCTACCTTTGATGTTGCCGGCCCCATCGCGCGCTGTGTCGAAGATGCTGCACTCATCTATAGCATCATGACAGATTCTCTGGTGCCGGAACCCCGATCAGTATCCAGTTTACGGATTGGTTTAGCGTCACCTTATATTCTGGACCTGGCACCTGAGGTGAAAAGCGCATTTGAGCACGCGATCGATCGGCTGAGACGGGCAGGGGTGACACTAGTTAATGTCGATATGGCAGCCATTTCTGAAAATAGCTTCGATATAGGTTTTCCCGTTGGCTTTTATGAAATGCGTAGAGCGTTGCCTCGATTTTTGCAAACTGTGCAGCCCGATACGTCTTTGGAAGCGGTGGTCGATCGGATAGCGAGCGAAGATGTGCGTGAAGTTTATATTCGGTCAGTACTCGGCTCGGACGCACCCACGCAGCGAGCCTATGACGAGGCTATTGCGAGAATTGCGATGCTCCGAACCCGCTACCGAGAAATCCTGGAGGCACATCGACTGGATGCGATTGCGTTTCCTACATCACCTTTGCCGGCATTGCCGATAGAGGGCCTGGTTGATAGTGTCGAACTGGCGGGCGATAAAATGCCTATCATGGCTGCGTTTATGCGCAATGTCGCGCCAACGGGTGTGTACGGTGCACCTGGACTGTCGATACCCTTACCCAAATCGAGACGCAGCCTGCCCGTGGGCTTAGAGCTCGATGGTCTACCCGATGATGATTTGGATTTGCTTGCCGTAGGAATGAGTATTGAAGCGGTATTAGATTAGTTGAAGCTAGCGCTTATCCTGGCAAATATGCGCGAACAGCAGCTGAACTGATGATCATGGTGGTAGGTGTGACCGTTGCATCGATTCGGGCTTTCGTTTACGGGTCACGTCTTATAGCCGTTGCGGTTTATGGCATGCAGTCGGACCAGCCCCAACCGCCCCACTTTTGTCTGCAGCTATACGCCTGACGGTTGGCTGACGCTTTCCCGGGTTAAGCGCGTGTATTGACAGTCTACGGGGCAGCGTTTTAGGATCTTGATAAGAATAATTCTCATTAAATATTATTCCCGTTACTCATCCCACTTGGACAAAACAGCGGCTCTGTTGGCCGGGGGGAAGTATCGCCACTGAGCAATAGATGTGTCAGTTTGAACATGGTTTTGATGGGCGGTGCGTCAAGGGTGCAAGGACGCTAACAGCCTTGTTTGTCGTAATTCAACGTCTCGCTAGCGATAAGGAGAACAGCTTGCCAGCCCATGGCACTGCCATTAGTCGGATTGCGGCCAAACTTAAACGCCCCATGGTGCTTGTTCTGTTCATGGTCGTTTGCGGCGCACAGGCGGGTGAAATCACTCGCACCCTTAATTTGCCTGCACAGCCTTTGCGTGACTCACTATCAGCTATCTCAGCTGCGTTTTCTGTTGTCGTTGAAGCATCAACCGATGCGACGCTGGGTAGGAACGCTCGCGCGTTGCAGGGTGAATTTACCGTGCAAGCGGCCTTGGAACAGGTTTTAGCCGGGTCGGGATTGGTACTCCAGCTAGCGGGCCCGGGACGATTCGTGCTGGCGCAAAGCGGCCGCAGTGGCGCTCAGATAGAAGAAGTATTTGTCTTTGGTGTGAAAGAACCCCTGACGCTGCAGCAGATTACAACATCGGCAGATGTGTTTAATGAAGATCGATTGCAGCGTGAAAACCTGTTTCAACTCGATGACGTTCTGCAGCGAACACCCAATGTCACCGGAGGCCTGAGTAACATCACTATTCGCGGCATTCCTCGTGGTTTTGTGGCCGGAGCCGGTCTTGCCCCAAGCCGGGGAGATACGGTTACGATCACAGTAGATGGTGCACCTGTGTCCTCGATTGCCTTGGAAGGCAACAGTTTTGTTTCCATGTGGGACGTGCGCCAGAGCGAGGTTTTGCGCGGCCCTCAGTCATCTCTACAAGGGCGTAACGCATTGGCGGGTGCCGTCGTGATCTCCACCAACGCGCCTTCTCATCACTGGGAGGCGAAAGTAAGTGCACTGGTTGCGGAAAACGACAGCCAACAGTACGCCGGTTTAGTCTCGGGCCCATTGATCGCGGATCAGCTCGCCTTTCGTGTGACGGCCGATTACCAATCGACTGATGGGTACGTGGACAATGCCATCACCGGCGATAACATCGATCAAGATGAGAGCCTGCTTGCTCGGGGTAAGCTACTGTATGAGCCCGCAGCGCTATCGGGGTTTCGATCGGAGCTGATCTATGAATATACCAAAGCTGATCTTGGCGGTGGGTCGGCAGTATTTGGTCCAGGTGCTGTGAATGACCCGGCGTTTTCAGGGTTTGCCTGGCGCGACCTGCAATCCTATGACAGGCCTTCATCGACAGACACGGACACTCGCAGAACCATTGCAAATATCGGTTATGAACTGAGCAACGCAATGATGCTGCGTCTGTTAGCAACCTACGAAGACTCTGACAGCTCCAACCTTGTCGGTAACATCGACGATCCGACAATCTGGGACTTCAACCGACTGACCGAGGGCTCTTCCAAAACGTATACGGGCGAGCTTCAGTTCACCTACGAATTCGAAAGTTGGTCGGGACTCGCGGGTATTTACTATTACAATGATTCCGATTCGGTGGATGGTCGCAGTGCAGCTTCCCTTGCAAGCAGTTCCCCGCTTCCCGTCGAGCCATCGGATAGTCAGCTACGCTTCAGCCAGGTTGTAGAGGGTGAAACCGAGAACTATGCTGTATTTGCGAATACTCGCTATGACTGGGGTGACCGCTGGACGATCAGCGCCGGTCTTCGCTACGACGTTGAATCTGTAGATTTACGCTCGTTTCCCGTGACGGATGTTGAGGTATTGCCTGCTGAGTGTGTAATAGTGTTCCCCGGCAGCGCACGTTTTGACTGTTTGATGCAAGTCCTTCAATTCAACCCACCTCGTGAAGACCCCCAGCAGGAACTGGACTTTGATGCCTGGTTACCGCAGGGCTCGATCACTTATCACGTCTCGGAGGCCTTGTCTGTGTTCGTCTCTGCTGCCAGAGGATACAGGGCAGGGGGGACGTATTTACAAAACGTTGTGGACGGGACAGTTGGCGGCGTTGTGGTACGCGAGTTTGATCCTGAGTATCTTAATGACTACGAGTTGGGATTCCGCTTTTTGGGTTTGGATAACCGGCTTCGATTCAATGGCAACCTGTTCTACAGCCTTTACAAAGATCAGCAGGTCAGAGTAGATGGTCCATCCGGTACCACCTTTGACGAGGAGATTTTAAACGCAGCGCGCTCCAGGAGCTATGGTCTCGAGCTTCAGGCCAGTTACCATATCAACGAGGATCTGGGCATGTATGCCAGTGTTGGCTTGCTCAACGCGGAATTTGAAGACTTTCCATGGGGAGCCGAGGGGACTGTCAGAGAGGATCTAAAAGGAAACACCCTGCCCGGTGCCCCCAAGTTCAGCGGCAATGTCGGTTTTAGCTACGCACGCTCAGATGGTTTTTTGGGTGATATCAGCCTGTACTACCAAAGTCCGATCGAGTCCGATATTGCCAATCTAGACGGTAGTGATTTTGGCGTTGGTTTGACGGAGCGAACGGGTTCACTGACCTTGCTTAACACGCGGTTGGGCTATCGAAGTGATCACTGGATGTTTGCCGTATTTGCAAGCAATCTGTTCGATGACGGAACCCCTCAGAGCATAAACATTGGTGCCTCGCAAAGAGACGAGGATACTGTTTCCTACTTCGCCAACCCGCGCTATAACGTGACCCAGCCACGCACCGTGGGTATGATGCTGGAGCTGTCGCTTTGACCCTGAACCGAAGATATGCATGCCCGATCCAACTGACTTACAGGCCGTATTCGACTCTGCGCTGAGCGAACACCCGGAGAAGATCGCGCTACGGTATCACGGGCAGTATTGGAGTTATCGCGAGCTCGATCGGCGGGTCTCAGCTGTCGCAGCTGGGATGATTGACAGGGGTATCGCGGCAGGTGATCGCGTTGCCTGGCTATTGCCCAACTCCCTGGAAGCCGTTCTTACCTCTTTGGCGTGCTGGCGTATCGGCGCGATCGTGGTTCCACTCAACTATCGCTACGTGGCCGACGAAGCCACCGATGTGCTGATGCGAGTGCGCGCTAAACTGTTGGTATTTCATGCCAGCCGTGAGGAAGTTGCGCTGCCTTTTTTGCAGGCACGGCCCGGCACACTGGCATTTGAGGTCGGGCAACAAGAGAAGTCCGCAAGAGACAGCTTCGCCGCATTATCTGAACATCGCAGGACCGTGCTCCCGGCAGCGATCGATTCGGACAGTCCATGTCTGATCTTGTTTACCTCCGGCAGTACCGGCCATCCCAAAGGTGCTGTTCATACTCACTACAGCACGTATAACGCGATAGCTATTTCCCGCGAGATTTTTGATTTTCAGTGCGATGATGTGGTGCTGGTAGGCAAGCCGTTGAGTCATGCCGGAGGCTTACTCACGCAAATGATGCCAACGTTTCATGCCGGTGCGGAGGTGGTATTAACGGTAAGGCCGACTCCCGCTGATGCGGTTGCGCTGATCAAGCACTATGGTGTCACCGAGTATGGCATGCTTGCCAGCGACCTGCTGGATTTCATTGAATACTTGGAGACACACGCCGAACAGCTGCCGACCCTGAAAAACAGCGTGGGTTCGGGCGATAGTGTTCCTACCGACCTACACCACCGCTTTCGCGATTTGCTTGGTTGGGAGGTAATGGAATGCTGCGGTATGACGGAGTTGGGAGGCTACTATGCTGCCAACCCGCGCTACGGTGAACGCAAATGGGGTTCTGTGGGCCCACCTGCACCTCACTGCAAGCTCAAATTGATTGATCGAGAGGGCGAGCCCTGTGCACCAGGAAAAGTCGGTGAGGTGGCGATCAATACCCCCTGTGCTGCAATTGGATATTGGGAGGATGATGAAGCCAGTAACGACTTATTCGCAGATGGCTGGTTGCTGAGTGGTGATTTAGCACGGGTCGATGAGGATGGCTATTACTGGTTTGTGGGTCGCAAAAAACTGATCATTGTTCGGCGCGGTTCCAATATTGCGCCGGCAGAGGTGGAGAATGTCTTGGATGAGCATCCAGCCGTTCACGCGGCAGTTGTGGTCGGTGTGCACGATGATCGCGATGGACAAATACCTGTGGCGTTTGTACAGCTGCTGGAATCAAGCGACTCAACTAGCGAGCAAGACCTTTCTGCCTTTGCCCATGCACACCTCGCCAAGTACATGTGTCCAGTACACTATATCCTGGTGCCTGACCTTCCGCGTAACGTCACCGGTAAGTTTGATCGTCACCTGCTTCAGCAACAAGCGGAGAAGCAGTTCGGCGCCTGATGTCGCAGATTTAGCCTGTTTCCTGTGACCACGACTCGCGATCTGGCAGAGGCACTAGGTATGTGTAGCGCCTAAGCGTTAGCGCTGCCCCACTGAAAGTGCGCACGGGTACGGTTTGCCAGGTAAACGAGCGAAAGCATCACGGGCACTTCCACCAGCACACCTACGACAGTCGCCAGTGCAGCGCCGGAGTTCAGACCAAACAGACTGATGGCTACGGCAACGGCCAACTCAAAGAAATTTGATGTGCCAATCAGTGCGGCAGGTGCAGCAGTGTCAAAGGGCACGCGCCATAAATATGCCCAGCCGTAAGCCACCGCGAAAATGCTGTAACTCTGGATCAGAAGGGGTATAGCAATCAACAGGATGACCATCGGCTGGGCCAGGATAGTCTGCGCCTGAAAGCCGAACAGTAACACCACCGTGGCCAACAAGCCGATGATGGAGAACGGCTTGATACGTTCGGTAAAACCGGTAATGCGCTGGCCCTGGCCCTGTCGGTCGAGGAACTTTCGAGTCAGGTAGCCCGCGGCCAGAGGAATCACCACGTACAGCGCAACGGATAGCAGCAGGGTCTCCCAGGGTACGACGATATCAGTTACGCCTAACAGCAGTGCAGCGATGGGGGCGAATGCAAAAACCATGATGATATCGTTGATGGATACCTGCACGAGTGTATAGTTGGCATCGCCGCGAACCAGCTGGCTCCACACGAATACCATCGCCGTGCAGGGTGCGACGCCCAGCAGGATCATACCCGCGATGTATTCACGCGCTGTTTGTGGATCGACGAAGCTGGCGAACAGATACTCGAAAAATAGTATGCCCAGGCCCGCCATGGTAAAGGGCTTGATCAACCAGTTGACCACCAGGGTAATACACAGGCCTTTTGGCTTTTTCCCAACATCTTTGAGTGAAGCGAAATCGACATTGACCATCATCGGGTAGATCATCACCCAGATGAAAACCGCCACGACCAGATTAACCTTGGCATATTCCATGCCGGCCACTAATTGAAACAGATCGGGCAGGAGGACACCCAGCGTGACACCGATTGCGATGCACAGGCCAACCCACACAGAGAGGTAGCGCTCGAATAGACCCATGGGTGATATTGAATCAGCGCTCACAACAGCTCTGTTTCGATGCGGGTTCTGAGCATGTCATAGGCGGCTTCAAAGGCGTGTGTGATATCTGCCTCGGTTCCGCTGGCCGCGGCAGGATCGGGCGTGCTCCAGTGTAGTTTTTTGGGATTACCTGGGAATAGCGGGCAGATTTCTCCAGCGGCGGTATCACACACGGTAATGACCAGATCAAAATGCTGCGCGGCAAGTTCATCCCAGGATTTGCTGCGGGGCTCGTCGACCAGTACGCCATGGCGTTTTAGCGTCGCAATGGCCTTCGGATGTACAAAGCCCGCCGGCTTACTACCTGCGCTTAGCGCCTGGTAACGACCAGCGCCCAGTTGGTTAATGAGCGCTTCTGCCAAGATGGATCGACAGGAGTTCCCAGTGCAGAGCACGAGTACGTATTCCAAAATCGCCTCTGCCTAGCAACAGCTGCGAGCTGCTGGCGTTTCTGTTGGCTTCACGCTTTGGGCTGTGTAGCTGTCGGCATCCGCCATAGTTCTATAGGCTTCCCAGGCGATGCCTGATGGGTCTTGGACCCATGATTTGTCGGAGCGTGCGTAGCAACAGACTGTCTCCCCTTCATCAAATAAGGATAGGTCTGCCCGCTTCATGCGCTCGCGCAGCTCGGCCAGTTCCTCGTCGCCATCGACCTGCAGACCCAGGTGATTGACACCTGCGTCGATGACCCGTGTGGAGATCGCAAAGTTGATTTGAGGATCGTCCAGCAGCCATTTGGCATAGTCGGATTCCACTTTCACGGGTTCGGATGCAAACAAGGCGCTATAAAACTGGATGCTCTGCTCAAGGTTTTTTACGCCAACATGGATATGCATGCGTTTCATGATGTGCTCCTTCAATTAGGTGATGGCGGATGATTCGGGTGGCATGCAATTTGCCAGTTCGATTATTGAGCAATCGTTGTGAGTGTCTTGCCGCACACTGACGAATTCCGCGCTGCAGCAGTCCCGAACCATAAAGCCTATTAGTTCATGTGTGAGATTGAAGTTTGCCGAGTAGATAACTGACCGCCCGGATTTACGTGATGTTACGAGGCCGGCATTAGATAAATGTGTAAGGTGAAATGACAGCGTGTTGTGGGGGGTGCCCAGCTGTTCACTCAGCGCGCCTGCGGGTAGGCCCCGGGTGCCCGCTTCAACCAGCAAGCGAAATGCCCGCAATCGGGTTTCCTGGGAAAGGGCGTCGAACATGATGAGTGCTTGATGTATGTCCATATGTCCAGACTAATAGACACAAAATAATATGTCAACAGTTATCGACATAATTGCTGGAGGAGCGTTCCGGTTGCGGTATCAGGATAGAAATTAACGAGCATAAAAATGAGAAGGTGTGCTTGAATTGACAGTGACGTTGCCAGTTGCTGTCGCACGCTCGGCCACAGATATGTCAGCAGACGCAGGCGCAAATATCGAGGGAACCAGAGGCAACGACTGAAGCCTTTGACACGGCATTTTTTGAGGCGAGCACAACGCGTCATCAATGCACAGAAATGAGCGCCGGTCATGGCGATGTTGCAATAGGCTATCCGTTTGAGGCTTGGCCAGAACATACTCCAGCCGACCCCGGCGTTGCGGGTGCTCTCAACACAGCCTGAGCTTAGGGGCAGCAATCACCATGAAGTTGAATGGAGTGTCACTCACAAATGCGTCGGTTGCCGGCGATATTAAGCGCGCACGATTCCGCGCAGTGAGCGCATGCACCCTGACAGCGGGTACTCGGTAGAGAAACACGGGCAATTTCGATAGCTTGAAACGATTGGGGTTTGGCCTGCCGGGTGCGTTACAAACACAGGTAACTGCTTTCGAAAAGTCTCTAAAAATCAATGCCCTGACGATGGCAGGCGGACCCGTCTACCGCCGTTCAAATTACCCCTGGTAGAGTGTTGACCACACTGGGAGCGCTACCTATAATGCTCGCCTCGAATTTGGGGCCGCACGACGAGGCGGTACCAGAGTAGAGTGCCAAAAGGGGCCTCTACTGCGAGACGTATTCGATGCGGGGTGGAGCAGCCTGGTAGCTCGTCGGGCTCATAACCCGAAGGTCGTCGGTTCAAATCCGGCCCCCGCTACCAATAGAGCACTGTCGTTGAGCAACATGGGCAGTGTGAATATGAAGAAGCCCCTTTTCAGGGGCTTTTTCGTACGTGGAGAAAAGGTTTGTTCCATGGCGAAAAGGGACGAACAGGTCGCCGACTTATTGTTGGATACGGTGGAGGCGCTGGGTTTCGAGCTGTGGGGGGTGGAGTACCTTTCACAGGGACGCCATAGCGTGCTGCGTGTTTACATCGATAGCGAGTCTGGCGTCACAGTTGACGATTGTGCAGCGGTGAGCGAACAAGTGGGTAGCGTGCTCGATGTTGAGGACCCGATAAACGGTGAGTACACGCTGGAGGTCTCCTCCCCGGGGATGGATCGTTTACTGTTTAAGCTGGAACAGTACCCGGCTTTTGTAGGTGAAGTAGTGGACGTACGCCTGCGAACGCCCTTTGAAGGGCGCCGTAAGTTCAAGGGTGTACTGGCAGGAATCGAAGGTGAGGATGTAGTGATACGAGTTGATGATCACGAGTATCTCTTGCCTCATGTTGCCGTTGAAAAAGCGCGGATAGAACCTCGCGTTTGATGCAAGAAAGAGGCTGGCGAGACAAAAGATGACTAAAGAAATTCTGCTGGTGGCGGAAGCGGTGTCGAATGAAAAAGGGGTGTCTGAGGACATCATATTTGAGGCGATTGAGCTCGCCCTGGCGACCGCGACTAAGAAGAGATACGACGAGGAGGCGGATATCCAGGTCACGATAGATCGCCAAACCGGTGACTACGTTTCGGTGCGACGGTGGTTGGTGGTACCTGATGATGAATTAGCGCTGCTGGGGACTCAGTTGACGACGGAAGAAGCGGTGGAAATGAATCCAGCGTTGGTCCCTGGGGATGTTCACGAAGAACAGGTCGAGAATGTCGGCTTCGGCCGCATCGCGGCGCAAACGGCGAAACAGGTCATCGTGCAGCGGGTGCGAGACGCCGAACGGGCTCAGGTCGTGGAACAATACGCCAGCAAGGTGGGTGAGCTGGTTGCGGGCACGGTCAAGAAGGTGACGCGGGACAACGTAATCGTCGACCTTGGTAACAACGCCGAGGGACTCTTGCCCAGGGATCAGTTAGTGGGTCGGGAAACCTTCCGTGTCAACGACCGCGTACGGGCGATATTGAAAGAGATCAGTGAAGAAAGCAGAGGACCGCAGTTAATTCTGAGTCGCTCATGCCCGGAA
The DNA here is from genome assembly GCA_039178015.1 of Pseudomonadota bacterium. Classification (GTDB taxonomy): domain Bacteria; phylum Pseudomonadota; class Gammaproteobacteria; order Pseudomonadales; family Halieaceae; genus JARRPM01. The sequence continues at coordinate 8,317 of JBCDFM010000001.1, read as the reverse complement.
ATGCTAATCGAGCTGTTTAAAATTGAAGTACCAGAAATATCCGAGGAAGTCATCCAGATACGCGCAGCTGCAAGGGACCCGGGGTCGCGCGCCAAAATTGCAGTAAAGACAAATGATCAGCGCATCGACCCGGTGGGTGCCTGTGTTGGCATGCGCGGGTCGCGGGTACAGGCTGTCTCTAATGAACTGGATAATGAACGCGTCGATATCGTGCTCTGGGATGATAATCCCGCCCAGCTGGTTATTAATGCGATGTCACCAGCTGAGGTCGAATCTATCGTTGTCGATGAAGACAGCGGCACCATGGATGTGGCCGTGTCCGAAGATAACCTGGCTCAGGCGATTGGACGCTCGGGACAAAATGTACGTCTTGCCAGCGATCTCACCGGCTGGACCATCAATGTGATGAGTCTGGAAGAGGCTGCCGATAAGCATGAGGCCGAAGCGGGCGAGGTGATTACGCTGTTTATGGAACAGCTGGATATTGATGATGAAGTCGCGGAAATATTAGTGGAAGAAGGCTTTACCACGCTAGAAGAGGTCGCCTATGTTCCGCTGGAAGAGATGACTGCAATAGAAGGTTTCGATGAGGAGATTGCCACCGAGCTGCGCGCCCGAGCAAAGGATGCGCTGTTGACTCAGGCTATAGCCTCTGAAGAGCAGCTGGGCGAACGTGAACCGGCGGCAGATCTACTCAACATGGATGGCATGGACAAGCATCTGGCTTACATTCTCGCTAGTCGAGAGATCGTTACGATGGAAGATCTGGCAGAGCAGGGTGTCGATGACATTATCGACATACCTGATATGACGGAAGAACGCGCGGGCGAATTGATTATGACCGCCAGAGCACCCTGGTTTGCTGAGGCCGAGGCCGAATAACACCACTGATCAAGTGGTGATCGGTTACGTTTAGGCAAGCTTAAGATAGGGTAGCAAGGAGAAGACACGATGGCGCAGGTGACAGTAGAGCAACTCGCAGAGGTGGTTGGCGCGTCTGTTGATCGTCTGCTGACGCAGATGAAAGAAGCAGGCCTACCCCATGCTGTTGCCGATGAGGCGGTGTCTGATGAGGACAAGCAGACGCTGTTGGCCTTTCTTAAGCGCAGTCATGGTGAGTCCGAGGCGGCTCCAAAACGGATTACGCTGAAGCGCAAAACACTTAGCACGCTAAGAACCTCTGGCTCCCAGGGGCGCAAAACGGTGAACGTCGAAGTGCGCAAAAAGCGCACCTACGTTAAAAAGCAAATTGCTGAAGAGGCGGAACGCCAGAACGAGAACGGCGCCGATCAGGCTGAAGACGTCGCCGATGCAGCGCCAAGTCCTGCGGTGGAAGCAGAGCAACCGGCTCCAGTGGCTAGCAGTGAAGTATCAGAGCCGTCTGAAGCTGAATTTGTAGAGGAGGATCCAACCAATTTGGATCCGGAAATACTGCGTCAACGCGCAGCGGAACGCCGCAAAGCCCAGGAGGCAGAAGAAGCGGCAGCGCGAGAAGCCTCACTGGCGGCTCGCAAGCAGGAAGAAGAACTGCGGCGGAAGTCCTTACAAAATGGCAATGCAACACCTGCCGCTCCCACGAAAGAAGGTGTCAAGCGACCCAAGCGCTTGCATGAATTGAGAGCACCAAACCGAGGGGATGAAGATCAGCGGCGACGGAATCGCGGCAAGCTGGATAGAAACGACCCGCTGTCTCGAGGTAAGAAGCGTGGACACAACCTGTCGCTTTCTGATCTAGAGGCGGCGGAGTCGGGTATCACGCGGCGTCGCAGTGGGCGGAAAAAGATCAAGGCATCTCACGAAGAGCATTCCAAGCATGGGTTTGAAATGCCCACCGAGAAAAAAATCCATGAGGTGGAACTGGCAGACATGGTGTCGGTGGGTTCCCTCGCGCAGCAAATGTCAGTGAAAGCCGGTGAAGTGATCAAGGAACTCATGAAACTGGGCGTTATGGCAAATATCAACCAGATGCTTGATCAGGATACTGCTGTACTGGTGGTGGAAGAGTTGGGTCACACGCCCAAGCTCATCCGTTCTGATTCACTGGAGGAAGCACTGGAAGAAACGCTGTCCCAGCAAGAAGGTGAGCAAGAGGCGCGTGCGCCCGTCGTCACCGTCATGGGCCATGTCGATCACGGCAAGACCTCATTGCTCGATTACATTCGCAACAGCCGGGTAGCGTCTGGTGAAGCAGGAGGCATTACACAACATATTGGCGCATACCATGTTGAGACGGATCACGGGATGATTTCGTTCCTCGATACACCAGGCCATGCAGCGTTTACCGCTATGCGCTCCAGAGGTGCAAAAAGTACGGATATCGTCATTCTGGTGGTAGCAGCAGACGACGGTGTAATGCCGCAAACCGAAGAGGCGGTGCAACATGCGAAAGCGGCGGAGGTCCCCCTGATTGTCGCGATCAATAAGATGGACAAAGAGGGCGCCGATCCCGAGCGAGTGAAAAACGAGCTGGCAGCAAAGGAAGTTATTCCTGAGGAGTGGGGTGGAGACACGCAGTTCATCCCGGTATCAGCCCATACGGGTGAGGGCATTAACGATTTGCTTGATGCGGTGCTGCTGCAGGCGGAACTGTTGGAACTGACGGCTGCTCGAGATGTCCCGGCACAGGGTATTGTGATCGAGTCGCGACTTGATAAAGGTCGCGGACCTGTCGCCTCGCTACTGGTGCAAAGCGGTACCCTCAAGCAGGGAGATATTGTTTTGGCCGGCCTGCAGTTCGGCCGCGTGAGAGCTATGCTGGACGAAGACGGCAAGCCCAGCGATGAGGCCGGCCCCAGCATACCAGTAGAGATCCTGGGTCTGAACGGGACACCGGATGCCGGCGATCAGTTTGCCGTGGTAGAGAGCGAGAGACGTGCTCGTGAGATTGCCGATTCCCGACAGACTAAGAGCCGCGATACCAAGCTGCAGCGTCAGCAGGCCGCCAAGCTGGACAACATGTTCGAAAGCATGACTGCCGGTGAGCGCCAGACCCTGAATGTAGTCCTTAAAGCGGATGTGCGCGGTTCACTGGAAGCGATTAGCGCAGCATTACTGGACCTGGGTAATGAGGAAGTGCAGGTCAACGTGGTCGTTGGGGGTGTTGGCGGCATAACGGAAACCGATGTGAATCTGGCGATGACGTCCAACGCTGTAGTGTTTGGTTTCAACGTCAGAGCCGATAATGCGGCGCGCAAGCTGGTGGAGAACGAAGGTGTGGATCTGCGTTACTACAACGTGATTTATAACCTCATTGACGATGTGAAAGCAGCGCTAACAGGTATGCTCGCTCCTGAGCTGCGCGAAGAAATTGTGGGCATTGCCGAGGTGCGCGATGTATTCAGCTCACCAAAGTATGGCCAGATTGCAGGCTGTATGGTGATCGAGGGTACCGTATATCGTGCCAAGCCGATCCGGGTGCTGCGCGACAATGTGGTAATTTACGAAGGTGAGTTGGAGTCTCTGCGCCGCTTCAAAGATGATGCGACCGAAGTACGCAACGGTATGGAATGCGGTATCGGCGTCAAGAACTATACCGATGTCAAAGTTGGCGATCAGATCGAGGTATTCGAAGTTAAAGAAATCGCTCGCTCGCTGTAAAGCTTAGCGGGCGATTAATCTCGATATGGCAAAGGAATACTCAAGAACGGAGCGCGTTGCGGATCATCTGCAACGGGAGCTGGCCAGATTGATTCAGCAGCAGCTTCGCGATCCGCGAGTAGGCATGGTGAGCATCACTGGTGTTGACGTTAGTCGAGACCTGGGTCACGCCAAAATCTACTTTACGGTGCTGGGTAGTGATACCAGCGAAGACGCTGCCGAGTCGACCAGCGCCTTGAATAAGGCGTCTGGTTATTTGCGTTCAGAGCTATCTCGCGATAGCAGCATGCGCAGCGTGCCGCAGCTACGCTTCTACTTTGATTCCAGTGTGGGTCGTGGTCGCCACCTGGAAGACCTGATACAGCGTGCGACAGATGCTGATAGGGATCTAGGTTTGCGTCGCGATGATTCCGGAGATTAGGTGAGCGTGGCCAGACGTCGTCGAGGTCGCGCGCTGAACGGTATTCTGGTGCTGGATAAGCCTGGAGGATACAGCTCCAATCAGGCATTGCAGGCCGCGAAAGCCCTGTTTGGCGCGGCAAAGGCCGGCCATACTGGCAGCCTTGATCCATTGGCCACGGGCGTTTTGCCTCTGTGTTTTGGAGAAGCCACGAAATTTTCGCAGTATTTATTAGATGCGGACAAGAGTTACGACAGCACCTTCGTATTGGGATTGGCAACGACTACGGGCGATATCGAAGGTGAGGAGTTGGCGCGGACGGATGCATCGGCACTGAGTGCGGCCGACGTCAACGCGGCCTTGGAGACTTTTCAGGGAGAAATTGAGCAGGTTCCGTCGATGTACTCGGCCCTTAAATATCAGGGTCAGCCGCTATACAAGTTGGCCAGGCGTGGTCAGGAAGTCGAGCGCAAGGCGCGCCGCGTTATTATCAAGCGGATAAGCCTAAATGCCTTTAGACGAGGCACGCTGGCCGAGATTGATGTATTGATTGAATGTAGCAAGGGCACCTATGTGCGTACCCTGGCGGAGGATCTGGGTCGACTCCTGGGTTGCGGCGGACATGTATCACGTTTACGGCGAGTCAAGGCGGGTGCGTTTACGATTGAAGACTGCGTTAGCCTGGATACCCTGGAAGCGCTTAAACAGGATGGCCAATCGACAGCCATGGATGCCCTGTTAAAAAGCGCTGATACGGCGGTAGCGCGCCTGCCTCTGGTGAGCCTAAGTCAGTCAGGTGGTTACTATATTCAGCAGGGACAGCCCGTGATGGTGCCAAACGCGCCCTGTGATGGTATGGTGCGCGTCGCCTTGGAAACCGGTGAGTTTCTAGGGGTTGGAGAGATATTGGACGATGGGCGCGTAGCGCCGCGTCGCCTGATAGTCACCGGAAGGTGACACGAACCTATCTGTAGATCTGCACGGATAGGCTCTATTTATGGATGGGTGTCGCGAAACACTCTAGGCAGATTCAACTTGAGGAAATCAAAATGGCGTTAAATGCACAACGAAAGGCAGAGATTGTAAAAGAGTACCAGGTCGGTGAAGGCGATACCGGGTCCCCTGAGGTTCAAATCGCACTGCTCACAGCGAACATTGAGCAGCTGCAGGGTCACTTTCAATCACACAAGCAGGATCATCACTCCCGCCGCGGTTTGATCCGTATGGTAAATCAGCGTCGCAAGCTATTGGATTATCTGCGTCGCAAAGATGTAGAGCGTTATAGCACGCTGATCAAACGACTCGGCTTACGTCGATAAGCTGCCCCGATCGCGAGGCAATGGGGCCTCGCGCTCATATCAAAGAATTGGAGAAAAATTGTGAATCCAGTAACGAAAACGTTCCAGTATGGTGGCCAGACTGTCACTCTGGAAACCGGCCGTATCGCCCGACAGGCGACCGGTGCGGTTCTTATTACCGTTGAAAACACCTCGGTGCTTTGCACCGTGGTTGCAGAGAAAACACAGCAGCCCGGCCGCGACTTTTTTCCCCTGGCTGTACACTACACGGAGAAAACCTATTCTGTCGGTAAGATTCCCGGCGGTTTTTTCAAGCGCGAGGCTCGCCCAAGCGAAAAGGAAACACTGACTTCTCGGCTGATCGATAGGCCAATTCGTCCGCTGTTCCCCGATGGCTTTATGAATGAGGTGCAGGTGATCTGCACGGTGATGTCGGCAGACAAGCATATTGACCCGGATATCCCCGCAATGATCGGTACCTCGGCGGCACTGGCCATTTCGGGTTGCCCCTTCAACGGCCCCATTGGTGGCGCGCGTGTGGGGTTCAGTGAGGAGAGAGGTTATATCCTAAACCCGACCTATCCAGAGTTGGCGGAGAGTAAGCTTGATATGGTGGTCGCCGGAACCAAAGACGCCGTGCTGATGGTGGAATCAGAGGCGAAGGAACTGACGGAAGATCAAATGCTGGGTGCCGTTTTGTTTGCCCATCAAGAGATGCAGACTGCTATTACTGCGATTAACGAACTCGCGGCTGAGGCAGGCAAAGCGCGCTGGGAGTGGGTGGCGCCACCGGTCAATGAAGAGCTGTTAGCCGCAGTAGAGGCTCAGGTGAAGGCCGAGCTGGGCGACGCCTATCGCATTACTGATAAGGCAGAGCGTTATGAGAAAGTCGCGGCGATCCGCGCCGCTTGTGTAGAAGCCCTCGCCAGCGAAGACGGTGCCGGTGAGGATGAGGTCAAGGACGTCTTCAAGAGCGTCGAAAAAACACTGGTGCGCAAGCGTATCTTGGCGGGGGAAGCGCGTATCGATGGTCGTGATAATCGCACTGTGCGCCCGATTGCTTGCGAGGTGGATTTGTTGTCGAAGGTCCATGGATCCGCATTGTTTACGCGCGGAGAGACACAGGCCATTGGCGCGGTTACTTTGGGTTCGACTCGAGACGCGCAAATCATCGACGCCTTAGAAGGTGAGCGACGCGATCCGTTCATGCTGCACTACAACTTTCCTCCCTATTCGGTTGGGGAAGCAGGGAGAGTGGGCTTTACAGGCCGTCGCGAGGTGGGACACGGTCGCCTCGCACGCCGCGGTTTGGCGGCGGTCCTGCCTGGCGAAGACGAATTTCCGTATACGATCCGCGTTGTCTCTGAGATTACTGAGTCCAATGGCTCCAGCTCCATGGCCTCTGTTTGCGTGGGCTCGCTGTCATTAATGGCCGCAGGTGTGCCGCTAAAGGCTCCGGTGGCGGGCATTGCGATGGGTCTTGTCAAAGATGGCAATCAATTTGCGGTATTGACCGATATCCTCGGCGACGAGGACCACCTTGGCGATATGGACTTTAAGGTGGCCGGTACCGCTGAAGGTGTTACCGCGCTACAAATGGATATCAAGATCGAGGGTATCAACGAGCAGATTATGGAAGTGGCTCTTGAACAGGCGCAGGCGGCGCGACTGCATATTCTGGGACAGATGAATCAGGTACTGGCGACGCCACGTACTGTGACCTCAGACAATGCGCCGAGCATGCTGACACTGAAGGTGGACGCAGACAAGATTCGCGACATCATCGGAAAAGGGGGCGCAACTATCCGATCGATTACCGAGTCTTCAGGTGCAACCGTGGATATAGATGACGATGGCACTGTGCGCGTTTTCGGCCAGGATAAAGCTGCTCGCGATGCCGCAGTGGCCATGATCGAAGAGATCACCGCTGAGGCCGAGGTCGGCGCTGTCTACACCGGTACTGTAGCGCGCATCGTGGACTTTGGTGCTTTCGTTAACATTCTGCCGGGTAAGGATGGTCTTGTGCACATCTCCCAGATCGCCAACGAGCGGGTTGAGAATGTATCTGATCATTTGAAGGAGGGCCAGGAAGTGCAGGTGAAGGTTCTAGATGTCGACCAGCGTGGTCGCATCAAGCTCTCCATCAAGGAACTGCTAGAAGACGAAGCCCCTGCGCAGGAGCAAGCGCCTATGGAAGCGGGTGCCGACTAAAGGCACTGTGTTGATCGCATAAAAGCGCGCCATGGAGCGCGCTTTTTTTTGTTCAATTTTTACCAAAGACTTAGTGCGCGTGTGCTGCACCACTTGCTTGCCTCGTCTCCTTCAAGTTGAGTAACAGCGCGTTGCCCCCAGTGGCGACAATATTGTTGGTTACCGTCTTTTCCCGAGCAAATCGCATTATATAGCCCGGTCCAAAGGCTGTGTTAATAACAGGAGCAAACGAAGCATGTCGCGCAATTAGCTGCTGCTGTAGAGTGAGCGCCACGTCCTCGCTACCATTAAATGCCACAGCCTGAACCCGTTCATCGTGCAGCACTTGTGTCATCTTCCCGGTATCTTGTGATAGTGCCAGCACTTCAGGTGGTACACCGGCTTCGCGCAGTACGCTAACCACTGTCGTCACCGGATTCAGATTGTCATCATTAGTACAAACCATGACGCTATTGCCTGCCGCCAGTGCCGCGGCGAGCTGGTTGGCCACGACCGCCGTCGTTGTGCTCTCAATTACGGCGCACAAGATCACCCCGCGTCCATGCAGGCTCAGCTCATTGGATTCGCCGGTGGGGCCGACCAGCGCAGCTGGTGCAGCGAAGCGTTCGCGCGCCAGCCTGGCGTAGTAGCGGATGCTGGCTACCGTGATCGAAAGCTCAGGATGACGTCTGGCGAGCCGTTCTGCCGCGTGTTCGAGAATGGCAGCGCGAGGTACCCCACCCAGTTGATCCCACTGTGACTGGCTACAGGCTGCCGATGCCAGTGCGGCTGTCAAATCAGTTGACGTCGTTGCGACCGCCTGTGCGGGCTG